>DASQDT010000170.1:0-35847 GCA_035634035.1 Pyrinomonadaceae bacterium
GGGCTCGTCGTCGGCTGGATGGCGGCGTCAGCTTTGGGCTACGCGTGCGCGCGCGCGGCCGGACGTTTGGAGCGCTGGCCGCTCGTCGCTTTGACGTTCGCGATGTGGGCCGCGGCCGTCGCGCTGTCGATGCCGGCGCTCAGGCGCGCGGCTCGGCCGGACGTCGCGCGCGTTAAGGAGTGGGCGAAGGGGGAGGCGGGCCTGCTCGTCGTCCTCGGCACTTGCGCCCTCGTCTTCTGGCCGCTCTTCTCGTCTCACATGATCTCGGAGGGGCCGGGCGGGCTCTACTCGGGCGGTAGCACTTGGTACGACTTGGGCTTCCACCTCGCGCTCACGAACTCATTCCTTTACGGCGAAAACTTCCCGCCCGCGAGCCCCTCGTTCCCGCCCGCTCTGCTCCACTACCCCGTCCTGCCCGACTTCCTGACGGCCGCGCTCGTCGCTTTGGGCATGAGCCTGCGCGCCGCGCTCGTCTCGACCGGCGTCGCGCTCTCGCTCGCACTCGCCGGCCTCGTCTACACCTTCGCGCGCCGCGTTAACTGCTTCCGGCGCGAAGGCCGCGACGGCGAGTCGTCACGTGGCCGTCTGACGCGGGCCGCGCCCGCGCTCGCCGTCGTCCTGTTCCTCCTCAACGGCGGCTTCGGCTTCCTCTACCTCTTCGCCGACCGGCGCGCGGGCGGACAGGGCTTGCTCGAACTCCTCTGGCGGCCGCCCGCCAACTACGCGAATATGTGGGCGCGCGGGATTCATTGGACGAACGTCGTCGCCGACACCCTGCTGCCGCAGCGCACGAGCCTCTTCGGTCTGACGGCCGCGCTCGTCGTCTTCACGCTGTTCGCCGCCGCGTGGGAGCGTGAGAACGAAGGTGACGCGCGCGGCGGTCGCCGGTCAGACGCGCGCACGCTCTTCGCGGCCGGGTGTCTCGCGGGCCTGCTCCCGCTCTTTCACATGCACACGTACGCGGCCGTCGGCTTGGTCAGCGGTTTTCTCTTCTGCCTGCGCCCGCGCCGCGCGTGGCTCGCCTTCTGGACGCCGGCCGTCGTGCTCGCGCTGCCGAGCATCCTCAACGTCTTGGAGCACGCGGCCGAGTCGGGCTTCGTGCGCCTTCAGCCGGGATGGCGCGGGCACGCCGAGGGCTGGCGCTGGCCGCTCTACTGGCTGGCGAACGTCGGCCCGCCCGCGCTCCTCGCCCTGCCCGCGTGGGCCGAGGCCGCGCCGCCGTGGCGAAAGTTCTACGCGGCCTTCGTCCTTCTACTTGTCCTGACGCTCGTCGTCGTCGTCTCGCCGAACGACTACGACAACATGAAGCTGATGCTCTACTGGCACGCGGCGACCTCCGTGCTCGCCGCCGGCTGGCTGGCGCGCGTCGCGACGGCGCAACGCGCCCGACCGCTCGGCCTCGTTTGCGCCACGCTGCTCGTCATCCTCTCGACCGCGTCGGGCCTGCTCGCCCTGCGTCACGAGGCGACGAACCTGAGTCTCTTCGTCACCGACGAAGAACTCGCAGCCGCCGAGTTCGTGCGCGCGGAGACCCGGCCGCGCTCGCTCTTCCTCACCGCCGCCGACTTCCGGCAGCCCGCGTGGGCCTTCGCCGGCCGCACGATCCTGCGCGGCGAGTTCCTCTGGCATCACGGCTACCCCTACTGGGAGCGCGAGGCCGACGCGCGACGCGTCTACGCCGGGAGCGACGACGCCGTCGAGCTGCTCCGACACTACCGCGTCGACTACGTCTACCTCGGCCCGCGCGAGCGCGAGGGCCTGCGCGCCCGCGCGGACTTCTTCGACCAAAATCTCCCGGCCGTCTACCGCGCGGGCGACATCGCCATCTACGACGCGCGGGGCCTGCGCGCGCAAGGGCAAGACGGCTCGCGCGCGCCGGCCGGATTCGCGCCGCGCGAGTTCGCGTCGCGCGTGGGGCGCGACCCGTCGCAGTTCTTCGCGGAGTTCGAGCGGGCGGGCTTCGCCGTCTACCGCTACTATCTGGCGGCGCGCGGCGCGTGGCCGAAGTACGCGGAGTTTTCGGAGGACTTGAAGGCGGCGGGGCGCGGCGTCTACGCGGGCGCGGAAGGGTGGGAGCGGAGGCTCGAAGAGAACAAGCTCGCGCTGAGCGACGCGATGCTCGGGCGCGACGAGTTCGCGCGCGAGTTCGAGCGGATGACGGACGAGGAGTTCGTCGCCGCCCTGTACGCGAACGCGGGCGTGCGCCCCCCGGAGCGGGAACGCGCGCTGCACGTCCGTCTACTTGAGAGCAAAGCGG
The DNA here is from genome assembly GCA_035634035.1 of Pyrinomonadaceae bacterium. GTDB lineage: Bacteria > Acidobacteriota > Blastocatellia > Pyrinomonadales > Pyrinomonadaceae > DASQDT01. The sequence continues at coordinate 2,258 of DASQDT010000170.1, forward strand.
AGACGCGCGCCTCCGTCTTCCGGCGCGTGGCCGAGAACGGAGAGCTGCGGCGGCGCGAGTACGACGCGGCCTTCCTGCTCATGCACTACTTCGGCTACCTCCGGCGCGACCCCGGCAGCCCACCCGACCGAGACCTCGCGGGCTTCCAATTCTGGCTCGCCGAGCTCCGCCGCACCGGCGACCGCCGCAGCCTCACACGCGTCTTCCTCGAATCCGGCGAGTACAAAGACCAGAAATCATTGACGAGTGACAAGTGACGAGTGACGGGCAAGAGCGGTCTTTGCTTTTGAGTCTGCACTCTGGACTCCGGACTTTACTTTGCGGCGTTGATGATGCGTTCGACGACGTTCTCCCAAGTGAGGTTGAGCGAGAGGAGTTTTTCGCGCGCGCGGCGGCCCATGCGGCGGGCGCGCGCGGGGTCGGAGTGGAGCGCGTCGAGGTGTTCGGCGAGGGCGCGCGGGTCGGGTTCGGTCAGGAGTCCGTCCGAGTCGTGCTCGACGAACTCCGTCGCGCCGCCGCCGTCTCGCGCGACGACGACGGGTTTCGACGAGAGCATCCCTTCGAGCGTCACGTAGCCGTAGTCCTCGTCGAACGGGAGGTAACAGACCGCGAGCGCGCCCGCGTAAAGCTCGACGACCTCGCCTTCAGCGACGAACCCGCGCAGCTCCACTCTGTCGCCGACGCCGAACTTCCTGACCAACGACTCGTAGTGCGCCATGTCTGAGGACGAGCCGGCGAAGACGGCGCGGACGGGCGCGCGCGTGTAACGAAGCGCCTCGATGAGAAGCTCCTGCCGCTTCTGCGGCTCAAGCCGGCTCGGGTAAAAGACGTAGTCGCCCGTCTCGCCCTCGCGCAGGAGCTCGGCGCGCGGCGGCGGGTGATAAAGCGGCTCGCTCTCGACGCCGTTGTACTTCAGAAGACGCGCCGCCACCGTCTTCGAGTTGGCGAAGACCTTGCGCGCCTCCGGGATGAAGCGACGGTCGCAGTCGCGTATCCACTCGCGCACGCGCGGCCCTTCGGGGTAGGTCGAGAGGTCGTCGTAAGGCGTGCCGGCGAGGTTGTAGGCCGAGCGGTGCTGGTGAATTACCCAGAGGACTTTGCGCGGGTGCGCGACCGCGTAGGCGGGGAAGCGCATCCCGACGACCAAGTCGACCGCGCGCCCGTTCGACTCCGTCACGTCGAGCAGACGCCACGCCAGCGCGCCTCTCATGATCTCCTCGGGCGGATACCACTTGAAGGGGAGCGCGGCGATCTCGGCGTTGTAGCCCGCGCGTTCGAGCGCGAGGCGCAAGCCCTCGACGTGCGACTCCGCGCCGCCGCGCGTGAAGGGGACTTGCGCGGTGCAGAGGAGGACGTTGCGAATCATCCTCGCGCGCCATCAAGGGCCGCGCGCGCGTGCGCGACCACGTTGCAGACGGCGACGGACAGCTCGCGGTCGTCGCGCCCTTCGCCCGCGGGGCGCGGACGCCAACTGCGGTCGGCGCGTATCTCAAGCTCGAACCGGCCGCCGGAGGCGGCAGCGAGTTGCGGCGGAACGTCGAGCCGCAAGGTCAGCCAGCCGTAGCGGAAGAGTGAGAGGCGCGCGACGGTGACGCCGTTGAGGAGCATCTCTAGGCCGAGCGGGCGCGCGGGCGCGAGGCCGGGCAGGTGCGTCGTCAGGTCGAGCGTGAGGGCGTCGAGGCCCGGCGCGTCGAAGCGGACGCGCCCGCGCCGCGACATCCAGCGCGCGACGGGCGGCAAGTCGTTCGGCTCGTGCCAGCCCGCGTCGAACTCGGCGAGCGCGTGGCGGTCGAGGCAGAACGTCCCGCCCTCCGAGAGCGCGGCCGAGAGTGAGGGGTCGGCCGCGAGCAACGCGCGGCGGTCGCGGTGCTCGTTGTAGAAGGGGCCGAGCGGCGCGTCCGAAGCCTTCAAGAGAACGTAGAGGCCGCTTTTCGGGAGGCGCAGGTCGAGGTCTGAGATTTTGTTGAAAACGTAGCCCATCGCCATGTCGAAGGCGCGGCGCTCGGCGCGCGAAAGGCCGCGCAGGTATTCGACGAAGTCGCGCTCGAACGGCAGCCCGTACTCGTCCGACTGCTTGACGAACTCCTCGCTCGAAAGGCAGAGCGCATAGCGCGGACGCCACTCGACGTGCGCGAAGAAGCGCCGGAAGCGCGCGGCGTGCTCCTCCTCCTCTTCGAGCCCGACGTGGCCGTCAACGCGCACGAAGCGGGCCAGCTCTTCCGCCGTCATCTCGTCGTAACCTTTTTGCGCGCGCCGGTCGATGCACTCGATGCCGTGCATCGTCACGCCGCCGGGCCGCAGCACGCGGCGGATTTCCGAAAGCACTTGGTCTTTCTCCGCGAAGTCGATGTGGCCGAGCACGTCGAGGCTGACGACGTAGTCGAAAGAGGCGTCGTCGAAGGGGAGGCGAGTCAGCTCGGCGCGGGCGGTCGTGTCGTAGCCGTTGCGGCGCGCGGCGAGCGCGCACTCGGCCGACAAATCGACGCCCGCGAGCGTGACGCCCTTGCGCTTGAGCGGGGCGAGGAGGCCCGCGCCGCAGCCCACGTCTAAGACGGCCGAGCCGGCGCGCACGTTGTCGTAGACCCACATCGTGCGGGCCATGTGCATGTCGAAGCGGTCGAGCGCGCGGAAGTAGCGCGCGTCCAAGACCTCATCGGAGACGAACTTCGTGCGGTAGAACTCCGCCACGTCCCCGATGCCGGCGCGCGCGTAAAGGTCTTCTTTCATAAAGGCGGCGACGAGTGACGGGCGACGGGTGGCGAGTTAAAGACGAGCCTCTTCCTGCTCGTCACCCGTCACCCGTCACTGTTTTTTCGATGCGTGCGAGGCGCGACTCCATGTCGCGGCGGGCGCGGTCGAAGAGGACGGCCGACTCGCTGGCTTCGAGCGAGAGCTGGCGGTAGCAGACGCGCTGCTCTTCGAGCAGGCGCTCGACGCGCTCGCGCCCCTCGTCGCCGACCCGCCCTAGCCGCGCTTCGAGCCCGCCTTGCGCGCGCGCCAACTCTTCGAGGCGCTGCTGAATCTGGCCGAGTCGCTGAAGCTCCGCTTGCATCTCGGCGAGCCGGCGCTCGTGCGCGCGGAGCGCGGCCAGCGTGTCGGCGAGCGCGTGCGTGGCGGCCGCGTTGAAGTTGACCTGCTCCCAAGTGATCCAGCGGAGCGCGCGCTTGATCTTCCGCTTGACCCACAGCTCGACGCGGGCGACGAGGCCCGCCCGGTTGCTCATGACCGGCGGCAGGCGCGGCCCCGCGCGCTCGGCCGTCGCGAGGTTCGCCTCCATGCGCGCGAAGGCGTCGGCCGCCTCGTCGCGCGCGACAATCTGCGCGCCGTCGCCCCCGTTGGCCGACGACTGCGGCGCGCGGGCGAGCGCCGACGCTTCGGCGCGCACGCGCTCGCGTATCTCGCGCAGGGTCTCTTCGACCTCGTTCATCGCGGAGAAGCTTACTATTCAAGGCGCGCGGCGCTCAAGCCTAGCCCTAGCTCGCGCGGGTCTTCCGAGAGGCCGTGCTGTTGCGGAACCCAAGTGTCGGAGACGGTCAGCTCGCAGCGCAAGACGGCGTCGGCGCGGACGCCCTCGGGAAGCGCGAACGAAAGCGTCTGCCAATCGCGCCCCCTAATCACGGCCTCGCCCGCGTCGCGGCCGTTGATTCGGACGGCGAGCCGGACGCCCGCGCGCTCGACCTCGGGGTGGTGGCAGCAGAGTTCGAGCGCGAGACGCGCGCGCGCGCCGTCGTTGCGCAGGTAAAGCTCGGCCGCGCGGCGCGACCAGCGGAAGCCGGGGCCGCCCCGCTCGAACTCGTGCCAGCCGCGGCCGAGCTGCCCCGTCTCGTCGACGCCCATCCTGACGGACGCGCGTGCGGCGTTGCGGTACTCGTCCATCAGGACGTAGAGCGACGCGGGGAAGGCCATCCGCCCGCGCGCGCCGCGACGCGCGAGCGCGAAGATGTTGTCGCGCCGCCCGTCGAAGACGAAGGGCACGCGGTTGAGCAGCTCCGAGCCGTAGACGTGGACGGTCTCAAGCCGCTCGACCTCGAAGCCGTTGGCCGCGAGCAGCTCCCCGACCTCCGCGGGCGCGTACTCGCGGTTGTGACGGCCGTAGACGCCGTTGCCGCGGTAGAGGTCGTAGATGTTCCGGCCGCGCAGCAGCGCGAGGACGTTGCGCCACTGTAGGACGTTCGGCGTCGTGACGAGAATGCGGCCGCCCGTCTTGAGCACGCGGTGCGACTCGTAGAGCATATGGCTCGGGTTGATGAGGAGGTGTTCGAGTATCTCGCAGCAGAGGACGAGGTCGAAGCTCTCATCCTCAAAAGGGAACACGTCGCGCTCGACGTTGACGGCCGCGTACTCGAACTCGTAACGCTCGCCGTACTTCTCGCTCTCGACGACGTGGCGCGCTTCCGCCCTCTCCTCGACCTCGTAGAAGCTGAGCGGCTCGACCGCGACGCCGAAGTGGCGCGCGAGCAGACACGTCATGTAGTAGGGCACGGCCCCGAGTTCGAGCACGCGCGCGCCGGCCGGCAGCGGCGGGAGGAACTTGAGCGTCTCGACGAAGCGGCGCGCGTGCACGTCGGCGTAGAAGTCGCCCTCCCAGCGGTTGCCGACGTGGCGCTCGAAGAAGTCGAAGCTCTTGAGATAGTCCCTGACCTCTTCGACCTCGGGGACTGGGCGGGGCGCGCGTGTCGTCATCTTCGGGTTCAGGAGACGCGGAGGCTCTCGTCCGCGGCCGGCTCCCCGTCGGCGGACGCGTGCGCGCGCGTGCCGAGGCGGCGGGCGAAGGCGGCGGCGTTGAGGTTGGCGACGCCCTCGACGGGCGCGGGGCAAGTGACGCGGAAGAAGAGCACGCCGTCGAGCCAGTCGTAGCCGACGCCGCCGGCCGTCGTGACGCTCGCGTGCGCCGAGAGCGAAAACGAGAAGTCGCCCGCGCCGAGCCAGCAGTCGAACGTGAAGGCGACCTCGACCGTCTCGCCCGCGGGCACGCGCCCGAACGCGAGGCCCTGCACCTCGGTGTTCGTCCCGTAGACGTGTATGCCGTGGCGGTCGCGTATGAGAAAGCCGAAGACCGGCTCGTCTATCTCTTGATGAAACAGGACGCGCGCGCGCAACTGCACCGACGCGCCCGACTCGACCACCTCCACGCGCCGCCGCGACGCGTCCAAAAGCTCGGCCTCGACGAACTCGGCGCTCCCGTCGCCGTGACGGTACGTGTAGCGCAGGGGCGCGCGCTCGCTCCCGCCCGCGCCCTCCGAATCGTCCGGCGCGCCGCCGGCGTCGCTCTCGTCAAACGCGCCGCCGCGCGCGGCCTCGTAGGCCTCCTCGCGCTCCATGATGAGTTTCTGGTAGCGGTTGAGAACGTCTGTGGGCTTGCCGTCGGCGACGAGGCGGCCGGCGTTGAGGAGCAGCGCGCGCTGCGTGAGCGCGCGGACGGCCGCCGCGTCGTGCGAGACGAAAAGCACGGTCGCGCCGCGCTCGTGAATCTCCTTGATGCGCCGCAGGCAGCGGTGTTGGAAAACTGCGTCGCCGACGGCGAGCGCCTCGTCGATGACGAGGATGTCGGGCTCGACGCTGACGGCCACGGCGAACGCGAGCCGGACGTACATCCCCGACGAGTAGGTCTTGACGGGCTGTCGTATGAAGTCGCCGATCTCGGCGAAGCGCTCGACCTCGGGCAGGAGTCTTTCGGCCTCGCGCCTTGAGAGCCCCATCAGCGCGGCGTTCATCAGGACGTTCTCGACGCCCGTGAACTCCGGGTCGAAGCCCGCTCCGAGCTCAAGGAGCGCCGCGACGCGGCCCTCGTGAAAGACCGTCCCGTGCGTCGGCTCAAGCGTGCCGGCGATGATTTGGAGGAGTGTGGACTTGCCGCAGCCGTTCGGGCCGACGACGCCGACCGTCGTCCCCGCCTCGACCTCGAACGAGACTTCCGAGAGCGCCCAGAACTCGCGGTGGCGCTTCAGGCGGCCGCGCGTCAGCGACTCGGTCAGGCGGTCGCCCGGCCGCTCGTAAATCCGGTACTGCTTCGACACGCGCTCGACGCGCAGCGCCACGCCCATGCCGCGAACTTTAACAGAGGTTGCGGCGCGCCTCCTAAGCCTTCGAGTACTTCGTGTAGGCGTTGGCGAGCTTCTTGTCGTAGGCGTTTTTCGCGTAGCCGGGGCCGTTATAGCCTTTGGCGAAGGCGGCCCAGTTGAGCTTGCGGAGGTAGCCGTCGAGCTTGTTGCTCTTGACGAAGCCGACGAAGGCCTTGAGCTGGTCGCCCTCGGACTTCTCCATCGCGGCGACGAAGTCGTCCACCGTCGCGAAGCCGCACGCCTTGTAGTTCGCGCCCATGATCTGGAACAGGCCCCACGAGGCCGACTGCAAGGCGGCCGAGCGGTCGAGCGCGGCGGCCTCGTTCAGCCTGTCCCACTCCCTCGCGCCGCCCTTGTAGAGCTTGCGGTTCCAAGTGGGCGAGCTGATGTTCGGGTGCGTCTTGTCGTACTTGCCTTTGGTCAGCTTGTGGAAGTAGTTGGCCTCGAAAAGAATCTTGGGGCGGCCGTCCGGGAGGAAGCCCCCGCCGGCCGACTCGACGGCGACGACGGCGCGCACGGCCGCGACCTGACACTGGAGGGTCGTGGCGCAGTCCGTGAAGTCGGCGGCCGTCAGCTTGGCGATGGCCTTCGTCACGGCCGCGGGGATCTGCGCGGCCGGCGCGAGGAGCTTGTCGGCGAACTGCTTGTCGATGACGCCGGCGGGCAGCCCCGACTTGGTCGCGAAGGTTTCGATGGCGGCCTGCGTGTTCGGGCCGAAGCGGCCGTCGGCGCCGCCCTTGACGGGGATGCCGGAGGCGGCGACGAGGGTCTGAATCTGTTTGGTCAGCTCGGGGTCTATGCGGAGGCTGTCGTAAGTGAGTTTAAGGTCGTGGGCGGAAACGTCTTCGAGCTTCATCGGGTGATTCCTTCCTTCGGGGATTCGAGGGCGACTGAAATTAGTGCGGGCGCGCGCGGGCGCGCACAGCATAGACGAAGTGGCGCGCGCGAGGCAACGCCCGCCCGCGGCCCGCGTCCGAGGGCGGGCGTCGCCCCGAGACCTCCGCCCGCGCGGCTCCCGACTTCAACGCCGCGAGCCGCCGACGCGCTCTTCGAGTGCCTCGGCCGCGCGGAGGACGCGCAGGGTGCCGCGCGTGGCGTGCGCGCCGGGGACGAGGAGGCCGAGCGCGACGAGCGTGTGGGTGGCGACCGTCGCGATGAGCAGGAGCAGGTGGAGGCGGTCGGAGAAGTCGGCGAGCAGAAGGTAGCCCGCGGGGAAGAGGGCTCCGAGCAGGGCCGCGCCGTAGAAGGCGAGGCGGTAGTCGCGCTCGCCGCGGCCGAACTGTTCGGACGAGTTTCAGCCGACTCCTGTTAGAATGCGACGCATGATCTCGGCGCAGACGGCGCGGCGCGCGGTGTGGCGGCCTCTCATCGAACTCCCGCGCAGGCTCGACCTCATCTGGCCGCTCGCGCGGCGGATGACCGTCGCCCGCTACCGCGGCTCGGCGCTCGGCCTCATGTGGGCCGTCTTGACGCCCGCGCTGATGATCGCCATCTTCACCTTCATCTTCGCGGAAATCTTCGGCGCGCGCTTCGGGCGCGGCGGGACGGCGCTCGACTACGCCCTCTACCTCTTCTGCGGGTTGTTGCCGTGGACGGCCTTTCAGGAGTCGGTGCAAGGCTCTTCGGGCGTCGTCGTCGCGCACGCGAACTTGGTCAAGCGCGTCGTCTTCCCCCTAGAGACCCTGCCCGTCGCGCAGACGCTCGCGGCGCACGCGGGCCAACTGTTCGGCACCATCGCCCTGCTCGTCGCCGCGCTCGTCATCCGCGGCGAGCTGCACGCGACGGCGCTCTGGCTGCCCGTGCTCGTCGCGCCGCAGCTTTTGTTCGCGCTCGGCGCGTCGTGGCTCGTCGCCTCGTTGGGCGTCTTCGTGCGCGACACGGCGCAGGCGGCGGGGCTCGTCCTGATGGCGTGGATGTATCTGACGCCGATCATCTACCCGGAGGCGCTCGTCCCCGAAAAGTATCGACGCCTCCTCGAACTCAACCCCTTCACGCCGCTCGTCCGCGGCTACCGCCGCGCGCTCCTCGAAGGCGCGCCGCCCGACTGGCCGGGCCTCCTCTACTTCACCGCGTGCGCGCTCGCCGTCTTCCTCTTCGGCTACTGGTGGTTCGCCAAGACGCGCAAGAACTTCGCCGACGTGATTTGACGGGCGGGCGGCGGGTCTAGTGTTCGGTGGGCTTAGTTCCTGAGGGAGTGACCCCACTCCTACCGACACTCGGCCGTCAAGGCTCGGAGGTAGTCGGCCGCCTGCCGCGCGACGTTGTGGTCTCCGAAGTGCACTTGCCAAGTGTCACGGAATTGCGGCGCTTCGTCGGAGTTGACGCGCTTGTACATCACCCGACCCCCAGCGACGCGAACGGACAGGGTGTACCTGTCAAACTTATCGACCTGCGCGTTGACGAAGTATTTAAAAGGGAGGCCCACGTCAACATAGGGAGTGCCGTCGTCGAAAAAAGCCCTCAGCGTGATGGTGCAATTCTCCGTGCCCAGCACCTTCACTTTGGTCTTGCTGTTGGACGTGAAGGTGGCGTGCGTGTCCATGAGAGTCGTGAGGAGGGCCGCCGTACTCGTCCACTCGCGGCTCAGCGCGGGCACGGCCGGCGCGGGTTCGGGTGCGCGCGCGATGACGGCGGGCGTCGCGCGCGGCGTCTCGAAGACGAAGTCGCCTTTGTCGAGGCGCGGGTTGCGGATTTTGCCGGAGCGGGGCGTCTGCGCGTTGTTGGTGTAGTTGGCGACGCGCGTTTCGAGGAAGTAGCCGAGCTCGCTCCCCGTCACGTAGCCGTCGCGGTCTAGGTCGCCCTCGCCCCCGAGCGCCTCGACGAACATCTCGCGGAAGATGCTGCGGTCGGGCACGACCTGCTCGGCCGTCCCGGCCGTGATGAACTGACGGACGGGCTCGGCCGCCTTCTTCGTGATGGCGGGCGGGGCGGCGCGGTTGGCCTCGAAGAGCGAGCCGGAGAAGCAACTGTCGAAGACGAAGAGCGCGTGCTTCGAGAGGATGCTGCGCGCGTAGTACTCGACGGCGTCCATGCTGACGGCCGCGCGGATGAAGTCGCGGTCGTTTTTGCTCGCACAGCCGACCGTGCCGCTCGGGCACGGCGCGTCCGCCGGGACGATGAAGCCGAGCTCGCGGCCGTTCTGGACTTTCACGGTGTGGCCGTGGCCGGCGAAGTAGACGACGAGGCGCGTGTCGTCGTCCTGCCCGTGCTCGTTGATGAAATCCTTTATCGTCTGGTCGAGGTTGCGGCTCGTCGGGTTCATCACCGTGACGACCTCGAAGCCCTGCCGCGCGAGCGCCGCCGAGACTTCGCGCACGTCGGTCTCGGCCCCCGGCAGGTCGGCCCACCCGTTCGTGTAGTCGCTGACGCCGATGACGAGCGCGTGGCTCTCGTTGTAGAGCCGGACGTTCGTGCCGTCGTTGAAGGCGATTTCGACGGGCCGCCGCGCGATCACGTCGCGCGTCTGCGCGCCGTCGCTCCGGGCGGCGGGCTGCTGCTGCTGTCGCGCGAGAGTCGGGGCGTCGGGCGCGATGAGCGCAAGGGCTGAGAGGAGTGCGGCGGCGAGGAGTCTCGCGGGGGCGTTGGGGGGCGCGGCTTTCATTTCTGTTTACCTCGGCTGAGAGTCTTGCGGGCGCTCGGGAAAAGTTTTGTGCGGGCGCGGGCGGCGAAGGTGATGCGCGCCCGGCGTCGGAGTGGCGAAATGTAAATCGGAAACGGCCCGCCGTCAATCCTCGCGCGCGGGTCTGTCCCTGCTGAAGACGACGACGGCGGCGGCGAGCCACCAGAGGAGGAGCGCGACCTCGGAGTCGCCGAAGTTGTAGTTGACGATGGAGCTGGCGAGGAAGCCGGCGAGCGCGCCCGTCGCGCCGAGCGTCAGGCCGTGCGCGCCCGCGTCGTCCGATTCGCGCCACATGCGCTCGGCGCGCGCGGCCATCAGCCACAGAGACGCCATCGCCCAGAGCCAGAGCAGGAGCGCGGGGAGACCCCGGTCGAAGGCGAGTTGGACGGGCGTCGAGTGCGTGTGCACGGGCTGGTCGCCGGGGAAGCCCCACTCCTGCCAGTGTCTTTTGACCGCGTCCATGCCGTGACCGAACAGCGGGTGTTGCGCGACGCGCCCCACGGCGACGCGCGCGACTTCGGCGCGCAACGCCGACGAGTCGTCGCGCAACACGAGGGCGCCGCCCGCGCGCGTCGCCCAGACGGCGAGCGCGCCCGCCGCGACGGCCGCCGCCAGCCAGCCGAGAAGCGCGAGACGCGTCCGCGGGCCGACCGAGGCGCGCACGAGGATGACGAACGCGCCGAAGGTGTAGGCGACGAGAACCGTGCGCATCGCCGTGAGGGCGATGCCGAGGCCGAGGAGCGCGAAGGCCGCGGCGGCGAGCAGGACGAGCCGCCGCGGGCGCCCGCGCGCGTGCGCGGCGAGCGCGAACCCGAGCGCGAGCTGCGCGAGGATTTGGAGAAGCTCGGAGAAGGTCTCGTAGTGGCGCGTCCAGCCCGAGGCGCGGAAGCGTCGCGTCGGCCCGCGCGAGGTGATGCCCGAAGGTGACGCGGCGCGCTTCGTCTCTTCGCCGACGACGAAGCCGGGCCACTCGGCGTGCTCGCCGCGCGTGATGACGCTCAGGGAGAGTCGCTCGCCCGCCTGCGCCCCGCGTATGCGCTCGTCTATCTCCGCGACCGACGAGACGCGCCGCCCGCCGACTCGCCACACGGCGTCGCCCGCGCGCAGGGGGGTCTCGGCGGCGAGCGTGCTGTCAGCTCTGATCTCATCGACGAGCACGCCGCGCCCCGCGGCGAGTTCGCCCGCGCCCCACAGCACCCCGGCCGCGGCCGACAGAATCATCAGCGCGGCGAGGACGACTGCGGCGCGGCGCGTGAGCGCGGCTTGGAGGACGTAGAAGACGAGAAAGTTGCTGACGAGCGCGAGCTTGGCGAGCGAGATGCGCGGCTCGTAGGAGAGAATGGCCGTGATGATCGTCCAGTTGAAGAGGAGCCAGAGCGGGAGGTCGAGGCGCGTCGCGCGGGCGCGCCCGCCCGCGCCGCCCAAGAGGCCGAGCAGCCAGCCGAGCGTGACGAGCGAGAGCCCCATCCAAGCGCCGGCAATCGAGTGCGGCGCGGCGACGGCGTGCAGCACGAGGCCGACGAAGGAGACGAACGTGCCCGCGCGTCGCAGCCGCGCGCGCGCCGGAGGCCCGTCGCGCCGCGTCGTGTCAGTCGTCCGTTCGGTCTCGTGTGCGCTCAAAAGATGAAAAAGTTCGGCGCGTGCGCCTGACGAAAACGCCGCTCGGCGGCGTCCGCGCGCGCGCGCGCTCGTGCGCGCGCCGCCGTCATCCCCTTACGTTGACACCCGCCGCGACGCATGTTAGCGTAAATTTCGCCCGAAATTGAGGTTAGGGCGGCTGGTGTCGAGAGTTTACCGCAGGGCGGCCGCGCCGTCCGGGCTGACCCGGCCCGCCTCTCGCCGCGGGCCTTACCCCGACCCGTCAGACCGCAAACACCGAAACTCCAGAATGGCATTCGACAAGGCAAAGGCCATCCGTGCGGCGGAGAAGAGTCTCGCGCAGGGGAAAATCCCCGCGGCCATACAGGAGTACCGCCGCATCGTCGAAGAAGACCCCGAAGACTACACCGCGCAGAACACGCTCGGCGACCTCTACGCCCGCACCGGCAAGAAGGACGAGGCCGTCTCCTGCTACAAGCGCGTCGCCGAACATTATCGCGTACAGGGCTTCGCGCTGAAAGCCATCGCCATGTACAAGAAGGTGATGCGCTTCACGCCCGACGACCCCGACCTCTCGCTCGCCCTCGCGTCGCTCTACGAGCAGCTGGGGCTGATGGTCGACGCGCGCGCGCAGTACATGATGGTGGCCGAGTCGCACGCCCGACGCGGCGAGACGCGCGAGGCGCTCGAAGTCCTCCAGCGCGTCGCCGACCTCGACCCGCACAACATCGACATCCGCCTGCGCCTCGCCGAGGGGCTCGGCAGCGAGGGGCTCTACGACCTCTCGGCCGACGCCTTCAACGCGGCGGGCGACCGCCTCGCCGGCCGCGGCGAGCACGAGCGCGCGCTCGAAGCCTACCGCCGCTCGCTCGAAATGCGCCCGCAGGGCCACGCCGCGCTCCACGGGTTCTTGACCGCGCACATCGCGCTCGGCACTTCGGACGAGGCGGCCGAGGAGTTGGAGAAGGCCATCGCGTCGCGTCCGGGCGACCTTGAGCTGCGCGCGATGCTCGTGCGCGCCTACGTCGAGGGCGAGAACGCGCCGCAGGCCGAGCGGGCGACGCGCGAGCTCGTCGCGCGCGACGCCAAGAGCTACACCTACAGCTTCGAGGTCGCGCGCCTCTACCTCCAGCTCAACGACTTCGAGCAGGCCACGCGCCTGCTCTCGCAGGCGGTCGAGCCGGCGCTCGCCGAGCGCAACGACGGGCCGCTCGTCGAGCTGCTCGAAGAGGTCTTGCGCCGCGACCCCGAGCACATCCCGGCGCTCCGACAGCTCGTGCGCGTGCACGAGTGGCAGCGCGACGACGAGCGCCTGCGCACGGCGCTCGAACGGCTCGCCGAGTCGGCCGAGGCCGCGCGCGCCGTCGAGGAGGAGCGCGCCGCCCTCTCGCAGCTCGTCCGCCTCGTGCCCGACGCGCCGCGCTACCGCGAGCGCCTCGCCGCCATCGGCGGCGCGCCCCAAGAGGAGGAGAGCCCCGCGGAGGATCCGCCGGCGGGCGGCGAGGTGCCGTCGTTCGAGAGCTTCATGCTCACCGACAGTATGTTCGCGCCGCCCGCGCCCTCGGTCACGACTTCGCCCGAGACGGGCGAGACCGAGTTCACTTGGACGGCCGACACGACCGACGAGCCGCCCCCCGGTGCCGACGCCGGAGGGGAGACGGTCACCTTCGCGAGCGCCCGCGAAGAGTTCACGACCAACTCGGGCGAGACGCTCGGCCCGGCCGACGCCGCGTCGCAAGAGGCGCCGCCGCCCTCCTTCGAGGACTTTCAGGAGATAGCCTTCGACGTGTCGGGCGGCGTCGCCGCGCCCGGGCACGAAGAGGCCCGTCACGACTCGGACTCGCGCGTGGGCGTAGAGCGGATGCTCGCGCAGGAGCTCGAAGGCGTCGACTTCTACATCTCGCAGGGCTACGTCGACATCGCGCGCGAGGCGCTCGACGGGCTCGAACGTCAGTTCGGCACGAACGCGAAGATAGACGAGCGCCGCGGGCGACTCGACGCGCAGGCGACGACGACGGCCGGCGCGTTCGCGGTCGAGCCCGTCGAGGGCGGCGCGGTCGAGACGGACGAGGTTGACGACCTCGACGCGGCCTTCACCGGCCTCGTCGCCGAAGCGCCGGCCGCGCCCGCGCCCCCCGACAACAGGCACGCGCCGCCCGTCGCCGCCGCGCCCGCCGCGCCCGCGAAGAAGAGCGCGGGTATCGACCCCGGCCTCGCCGAAGTCTTCGACGAATTCCGCGAGGCGCTCGAAGACGGCGGCGAGCAAGAAGCGACGGCCGACTACGAGACGCACTACGACCTCGGCCTCGCCTACAAAGACATCGGGCTCTACGACCAAGCCGTCGAGGCTTTCCAGACGGCCATCACGGCGTGCGCGCCCGGCGACGGCACGTCGCGCTACCTCCACTGCTGCAATATGCTCGGCCACTGCTTCATGCAGAAGGGGATGCCGAAGGCCGCCGCGCTCTGGTTCCGCAAAGGTCTCGAAGCGCCGGGCCACACCGAGGACGCGTATCAGGCGCTGCGCTACGAGTTGGGGACGGCCTACGAGCAGATGGGCGACACGAAGCGCGCCATCGACACCTTCACGGAGGTCTACGGCATCAGCGTCTCCTACCGCGGCGTCGCCGACAAGCTGCGCGAGTTGCAGGAGCAGCAGGCCGGCAAGTAGTGACGAGATGTCCGCACGGCTCACAGTCATCTTCTTCATCATCCTCTGCCTTGAGGCGGGCCTCGCGCTGACCATCCTGCCGTGGGCCGGCTGGTGGTTGGGCTTGGGCGACTGGGGCGACAACTACCTGCTCGTCTACGCGGCGCAGAAGACGGGCTTCCGCGGCCTGCAATCGGCCGTCTCGTCGGGCTGGATGCGCGGCGCCGTGACGGGCCTCGGCATCCTCAACCTCCTGATGGCCTTCTGGGAGCTGGCCCACTTCCGCGAGACCGTCCGCGCGCTCCGCGCCCACGAGGCCGCCGCGCTCGCGGGCGCGCGCCCCGCCGACATCCCCGCGCCGCCGCGCCCCGCCGCGGACGAAAACGAGTATGCCCCTCGAAGCGACGACCCCGCTCGCCTGTCTCATCACGCCGGGCGAGACGACGCGCGCGACGACTCCTGAGAGCCCCGAGTTCGCGCGCCTCCTCGCCCTCGTCGCCGCCGGGGTCGCGGCCCGCCTCCCGCTGATTCAGCTCCGCGAAAAAAGACTGACGGCCCGCACCCTCTACGAACTCGCCGCGCGCTCGGCCGCCGTCGCACGGGGCGGCCGCACGCGCCTGCTCGTCAACGACCGCGCCGACGTGGCGCGCGCCGCCCCGTGCGACGGCGTCCACCTCGCCTCCGACTCGCTCGACGCCGCGACCGTCCGACGCCTCTTCGGCCCAGACTTCGTCGTCGGCGTCTCGACCCACTCGCTCGCGGAAGCGCGCGCCGCGCGCGACGCGGGAGCCGACTTCGTCATCCTCGGCCCCGTCTTCGACACGCCCTCCAAACGCGCCTACGGCCCCCCGCTCGGCCTCGCCGCGCTCGAAGAGGCCGCCCGCGCGCTCGCGCCCTTTCCGGTCGTCGCCGTCGGCGGAATCGAAGTCGAAAACCTCGCTTCGGTCTTCGACGCGGGCGCGGCCGGCGTCGCCGCGATACGAATGTTTTCCGACCCGGCGACGCTCGCCGACGCGGCGCGCGCCGTCGCCGCGCGCGCTAGGCGCTAGGCGGCCCGTGTCGTATCATGCGCGCCGAAAAGTTCGCTCGTCAGACGCTCGTCAAGGGAGGCTCTGCGATGTCACAGGAGAACGTCGAAGTCGTGCGGCGGGTGTACGAGGCTTTCGCGCGCGGCGATGTCCCGGCCGTCCTCAGCGCGCTCGACGCGCGCGTCGAGTGGCGCGAGGCCGACAACCACCCTTACGCCGACCGCAACCCTTACGTCGGCCCCGACGCCGTGCTCACGGGCGTCTTCGCGCGCCTCGGCGGCGAGTGGGACGGTTTCGCCGCCACGCCCGACGAGATACTCGACGCGGGCGACACCGTCGTCGCGCGCGGCCACTACACGGGCACTTTCAGACAGACGGGCGAGCGCGTCCGCGCGCAGTTCGCGCACTTCTTCACGATGCGCGGCGGCAAGGTGACGAAGTTTCAGCAGTACACCGACACGGCGCAGTTCCTCCGCGCGGCCGGGCGGGGCGAGGCCGCCTGACGGCCGACGGCCGGGCGGCCATGCGGTTGGTCTTTTGCGCCGCGTTTCGTTAAAGTCTCGTGCGTGACGGCAGACGTTGAAAAGAGCGTCGGCGGCGCGCCGCCCGTCGCGCTGACCATCGCCGGCTTCGACCCTTCGGGCGGGGCCGGCGTCGTCGCCGACATCAAGACCTTCACGGCCTTCGGCTGCTTCGCCGCCGCGGCCGTCACGTCCCTGACTTACCAGAACACGACGGGCGTCTACGGCGCGGCCCATCAGACGGCCGGGGCCGTGCGCGCGCAAGTCCTGCCCGTCGTCGAAGACATGAGCGTCGCGGGCGCGAAGACGGGGATGCTGCCGACGCGCGAGGTCATCGAGGAGGTCGCGCGCCTCTTCAAGGTGACGGCGCTGCCCGCGCCCGTCGTCGACCCCGTCGTGCGCTCGACCTCGGGCTTCGACCTGATCGACGACGACGCGCTCGGCGCGCTCCGCCGCCACCTCGTCCCGCTCGCGCGTCTTCTGACGCCCAACGTCCCCGAGGCCGAGCGACTCACCGGCCTTCGCATCACGGACGAGGGGGGGATGAGGCGCGCGGCGCAGGCGCTGCGCGACATGGGCGCGCGCGCCGTCCTCGTCAAGGGCGGACACCTCTCGGGCGAAGCCATCGACGTGCTCGACGACGACGGGCGCGTCACCGTCTTACGCGCGCCGCGCGTCGAGACGACCTCGACGCACGGCACGGGCTGCACGCTCGCCGCGGCCGTCGCGGCCTGCCTCGCGCGCGGGATGAGTCTCCGCGAGTCGGTCGCCGCGGCCAAGCGCTTCGTGAACGACGCCATCCGCTCCGCGCCGGGACTCGGACGCGGGCACGGCCCCGTCAACCACGCCGTCACGCCCCGCCTCGGCCCGTGGGGCGCGCACGACTCGGAAGAAAGATGATGAAACCCACGACGACTCTCATCCGCGCGGCCCTCGTCAGCGCGGCTCTCGAACACGCCCTGTCGCCGCGCGCGGCCGCGTCACTCGTCGCGGCCTTCGCGCTCTCCGTCGCCTTCGCGCCGACGCGCGCGCTGGCGCAGGGCGACGTGCTCGGCGGCGTCGGTCAGCTCGCCGTCCAGCCGAAGAAGGAGAAGCTCCTGCGGCAGACGCGCCCGCGCATCATGCGGGTGCAGACGGCGTCGAGCGCGCCCGCGCCCGCCTCGGGCGCGACGCGCTCCTCCGCGCGACGGCCCGCGCCGCAGCCCGCGACGCCGAGAGCCGCGAAGCCGCCCACCGGCGACGAGCTCCTGCTCGCGGCGGCCGAGGCGGGCGACGTGGCGCGCGTCGAGAGTCTGCTCGGGCGCGGCGCGCAAATCGAAGCGAGGAGCGGCGAGGGCTGCACGGCGCTCGTCTACGCCGTCGCCGGACGGCAGGCGGAGGCCGCGCTCCACCTGCTCTCGAAGGGCGCGCAGGTCAACGCGCGCTGCGCCGACGGGACGACCGCGCTCGTCCTCGCCGCCGAGGACGGAGACGCGGCGCTCGTGCGCACTTTAGTCGAGCGCGGCGCCGACGTGAACGCGCGCGCCGACGACGGCCGCACCCCGCTCATGTTCGCCGCCTCGAACGGCAACGACGAGATCGCGCGGCTGCTTCTGGCGAAGGGCGCGCAAGCCGACGCGCGCTACAGGGACGGGCGCACGCCGCTCTTCTTCGCCGCCGCCAACGGCCACGCCGCGCTCGTCGGCGCGCTCATCGCGCGCGGGGCCGACTCGGTCGCGCGCGCCGACGACGGCTGGACTCCGCTCCACTGGGCCGCTTGGTACGGCCACCTGCCCATCGTCAAGGAGTTGATCGAGCGCGGCGCGGACGTGAGGATGCGCGACAAGGACGGCGACACGGCGCTGATGAAGGCCGCGACGCAAGGGCACGCGCCCGTCGTCACCTACCTCCTCGGCCGCGGGGCCGAGCCGGACGCGCGCGGCAACGGCGGCGGGACGGCCCTGATGTTCGCCGCCTCGCGCGGCGTGCCCGAAATCATCGACGCGCTCTTGGGCAAGGGCGCGGACGTGAACGCCGCGAACGAGGTCGGGCTGACGCCGCTCATCTTGGCTTCGGCGCACGGCCGCGTCTCGGTCGTCGAGGAATTCATCAAGCGCGGCGCGAACGTCAACGCGCGCACGTCGAAGGGCTTCACCGCCCTGATGGCCGCCGCCAACAAGGGACTCGCGCAGACCGTCCGCACGCTGCTCGACGGCGGGGCCGACGTGAACGCCAAGTACGAGGACGGCCGCACGGCCCTCGCCTTCGCCACCGAGAACGGTCAGGATAACGTCGTCGCGATTCTCCGTCAGGCGGGGGCGCGCTAAAGCAGTAGCGGGGCGGCGGGTGACGGGTTAAAGACGAGTCCGGAGTCGAATGCAGATTTTGCTTTCGACTCCGGACTCGCGTTTTAAGACTCAAGCCCCTCGCTCGTCACCCGTCACTCGTCTTCAATCGTCACCTTCTCCATGACGACGTCGGTGTTCGGGCGGTCGTTGCGGTCGCGGGGGGCGGTGGCGATTTTGTCGACCACGTCTTGGCCCTCGACGACGCGGCCGAACTTCGTGTAGCTCGGCGGCAGGGGGTAGTCGGCGTGCATGATGAAGAACTGCGAGCCGTTGGTGTTCGGGCCGGCGTTGGCCATCGCCACCGTGCCCTTCGCGTACGCGCCGCGGTAGAGCGCCGACGAGCGGTCGATCTCGTCGTCGAAGCGCCCGCCCCACGCCGAAGCGCCGCCGCGCCCCGTGCCCGTCGGGTCGCCGCCCTGAATCATGAAGTTCGGGATGACGCGGTGGAAGATGACGCCGTCGTAGAAGCCGCGCTCGGCCAGCAGGCGGAAGTTCTCGGCCGTCTTCGGCGACTCGTCCTCCAAAAGCTCGAAGCGGATAGTGCCCACGTTGGTCTTGATGTTCGCGATGCGGTTAGCCATCAGTTTTCTCCCTGCGATTTATTCGAGTACGAATCTTTCGATAGCGAGCGCGACGCCGTCCTCGTCGTTGGCGGCCGTCTGGTGAAACTCCGGGCGGGCGCGCAAAGGCGGCTCGGCGTTCGCCATCACGACGCCCGTCCCGGCGTATTCGAGCATCTCCAAGTCGTTCAGGTTGTCGCCGACGGCCATCACCTCCTCGCGCGCGAGGCCGTACTCGGCGGCGACGGCCGCGAGCCCCGCGCCCTTCGACGCCAGAGGGTTGACCACGTCGAGCAGGCCGAAGTCGCGTCGCGGGTAGAGCGTCAGGAACTGCTTGACGCGCCCGCCCATCTCGCGCGCCACCTCGTCGCTCAGGCTTCGGACGGCCGCGCACGTCCCCGAGAAGCCGACGTGGACGGGGTCGTGGTCGAGGTAGTCTGCGAGCGCCCCGACGCGGCGCACGGACTCGTCGGCGCCCTCGCCGTGGATGCGGCGCGCCCACGCGACGTAGTTGACGAGCGAGAGGTTCGACTCGTCAATCGTCTCGTAGAGGAGGACGCCCTGCCCCTCGTGCTCGTCGCTGACGAGCGGGTCGGCGCCGCGCGCCCGCCCCAAGCGGACGACGTCGCGGGCCGCGCCGCGTTCGAGCAGGAGCGCGGCCACGGTCTCAAGCGTGCGCGCGTGCTTGGTGAGCGCGCCGTTGTGCGCGATGACGGGCACGTCGTCGAGGCCGAGTTCGAGCGCCAGCGGGCGCGCGTCGCGGAAGCGTCGGCCCGTGACGAGCGCGACGCGGACTCCGCGGGCGCGCGCCCCGGCGAGCGCCCGCCGGTTGCGCTCGGAGACCCGCCCGTGCGGGTCGAGCAGCGTCCCGTCGAGGTCGAGCGCGATGAGTCGTATTTGCATCCGCCGCCTAACCTTAGACGAGACGGCGGAAAAACTCTAGTCAGCCGGCCGCGCGCCGCGGAGGCTTCGAACGCGGCGCGCCCGTGATATGATGCGCGCCCCGAAACTCCCTACGAACCTCTGACGGAATAGGAGAACGAAGATGAGAAGAAAAACTTTAATCGCTCTGGTCGTCGTCCTCACGGCGGCCGGCGTCGTCTACGCGAACGGGGGCTTTAAGAAGATAAGGGAACTGCTCACGGGCTACGAGGAAGTCCCGGCCGTCTCGACGGCGGCCAACGGCGAGTTCCGCGCGACCATCAGCAACGACGAGACGCAGATCCGCTACTCGCTGCGCTACACCGACCTCGAAGGCGGCGTCACGCAGGCCCACATCCACTTCGGCCAGAAGCACGTCAACGGCGGCATCACCGTCTTCCTCTGCTCGAACCTCGGCAACGGCCCCGCCGGCACGCAGCCCTGCCCGCCCGCGCCGGCCACCATCACCGGCACCATCACGGCGGCCGACGTGAGCCCGCCCATCCCGGCCACGGCCGCGGCCCGCGCGCAGGGAATCGACACGGGCGAGTTCGCGGAGCTTCTGCGCGCCGTCCGCGCCGGGGCGACCTACGTCAACGTCCACTCGACGAAGTTCCCCGGCGGCGAGATCAGAACCCAGATCAACCCGAATCAGGGCAACCACAACGGGCACAAGTAGGACGAAGAAGGCGCGACTGACCCGCGCCTTTCGCGCCGACGGGTAAACGGGGGGGCGGCCCGCGTCAGGGCCGCCCCTCAGGCTTTTGCGGCGCGTGCAAGATAAGCACTCCAACTGGCGCGTCCCGCCGGGGCGGCGCGTCGCCGTCGCACCCGTCCGGCCGTCGCCCCGGCCGCCCTCGTCGGAGGCCGGTTTTGCTGGTATCCTCTCGGTATCCCTTTAAATCGAGGTTTCTCAAGGATGAACGTGACGCATCTGGAGTGCGCGGCGTGCGGGCTGCGGCACGAGGCACGGCGGTTGCACAACCTCTGCGGGAAGTGCGCGAAGCCCCTGCTCGTCCGCTACGACTTGGGGCGCGCGGCCGAGAGCCTGACGAAAGAGAGTCTGCGGGGTCGCAGGTCTGACCTATGGCGTTACAGAGAAGTGCTGCCCGTCGAGCGCGAAGAAAATGTCGTCTCGCTCGGAGAAGGCTGGACGCCGCTTTTGCGCGCCGAACGCTTGGGCGAGCGCCTCGGGCTGCGCGAGCTTCTCGTCAAGGACGAGTCGCAGAACCCCACGCAGAGCTTCAAGGCGCGTGGTATGTCGGCCGCCGTCTCGATGGCGAAGGAGTTGGGGGCGCGTAAAGTCGCCGTCCCCTCGGCCGGCAACGCCGCCGGGGCTCTGGCCGCCTACGCCGCGCGCGCGGGCCTTGAGGCTCACATCTTCATGCCGCGCGACACGCCGCGGGCCAACGTCGTCGAGTGCGAACAGGTGGGCGCGCGGGTGACTTTGATGGACGGTTTGATAACCGACTGCGGGGCGGAGGTCGCGCGCCGGAAAGATGCCGAGGGGTGGTTCGACGTGTCAACCCTGAAGGAGCCTTACCGCGTCGAAGGGAAAAAGACTCTCGGCTACGAGCTGGCCGAACAGCTCGGTTGGGAGCTGCCCGACGTCATCGTCTACCCGACGGGCGGCGGCACAGGGCTAATCGGCATGTGGAAGGCTTTCGCGGAGATGGAGGAGATGGGCTGGATTGACGGGCGGCGTCCGCGCATGGTGACGGTGCAGGCCGCCGGGTGCGCGCCCATCGTGCGGGCCTTCGAGGAGGGGAAGCGTTTCGCGGACGAGTTCCCGGACGCGGCGACGACCGCCTCGGGCTTGCGCGTGCCGCGCGCCATCGGTGATTTTCTGATTCTCGACGCGCTGCGCGCATCAAAGGGCACGGCCGTCGCCGTCACGGACGAGGAGCTTCTGATGGCCGCGCGCGAGATGGGCGAGACCGAGGGGCTGTTCGTCGCGCCGGAGGGCGCGGCGTGTCTGCCCGCGCTGCGGACGTTGATCGAGCGCGGCGAGGTCGGGCGCGACGAGCGCGTCGTCCTTTTTAACACGGGCGCGGGCGTCAAGTATCTTGAGAGCTACGCGGGCTGAACGTCGGACGGCCGGACGGGGCCGGATACTGAAGTAGGTTTTGGGGGTAGTTTTATGAACAGTCGGAAGCTTTTCATCATCCTCGCGCTCGTCGTCGCGGCGTCCGCGAGCGCGCACGCTCAGACGAGTCGCGCGAACGTGAACGCGAAGGCGGGCGGGTCGAAGACTGAGAAGGCGGCGACGACAGCGCCCGCCGCTTCGACCGGCGCGAGCATGGCGCGGTTCGACACTCTGCGCGCCGAAGGCTACGAGGCGCTCTACAACCTCGACTACGAGGGCGCGCGGCGGCGGTTCAAGGAGATAGCGCGCCTCTACCCGGAGCACCCGGCCGGGCCGCAGTTCCTCGCCGCGACGCTCTGGCTGCAAACCCTGAACGAGTCGCGCCGACTTCAGGCGTCGCTCTACAACACCGAGGCGTTCTACGCGAAGGCGAAGGAGAAGACCGACCCCGAGACGGTCGCCGCCTTCCGCGAGCTAGCGGCGACAGCGAAGGCGCTCGCCAAGAAGCGCTACGACAAAGACCCGAAGGACGTCGAGGCGCTCTACTACCTCGGCGCGGTCGAGGGCTTGAAGGCGGCCTTCGCCGCCGCGGTCGAGCGCAGCTTCACGTCGGCCCTGAGCGACGGGCGCGAATCGGTCAACCGTCACCGCGACGTGCTCAGGCTCGACCCGACCTATCACGACGCCGAGGTGACCATCGGAATGTACGAGTACGTGGTGGCGACCCTGCCGCTGCCCGTCAAGATAGTCGCGGCCGTCGGCGGGATGCGCGGGTCGAAGAAGAAGGGGCTCGAAATCTTGGAGCGCGTGGCGCGCGAGGGCCGCTACGCGCGCGACGACGCGAAGGTTCTGCTCATCGCGCTCTACAAGCGCGAGGGGCGCTACGCGGAGGCGCTCTCGGTCGCGCGCGAGCTGGCCGCGAAGTACCCGCGCAACTACCTCTTCAAATTGGAGTCGGCCGACGCGCTCGTCTCGCTCGCCGCGGCGACGCGCGCGAAAGACCCGCAGGGCGCGCGAGACGCGGAGCGCGAGGCGTTCACGCTCTTCGACGCGCTGCTCCAAAAACCGTCGAAGGGCGAGCCGGCCCGCCCGCTCGACTTGATTCACTTCAGCTACGGGCAGGCGCTGTCGGTCGCCGGACAGCACGAGCGCGCGGCGAAGGAGTATCTGGCGGGCGCGGGCGTGCCCGGCGCGGAGGCGGGGCTCGCGACGATGTCGCTGCTGCGCGCCGCGCAGGCGCTCGACCTCGCGGGCCGTCGCGACGACGCGCTCGCGCAGTACAAGGCCGTGCTCGCGCGGCCCAACGTCTACGACTCGCACGAGGAGGCGAAGCGCGGCATGGAGAGGCCGTTTAAGCCGTCCGACCGCGGCGCGCAGGGCGCGGCCGAGGGCGAGGCGAAGGCCGCGGTGCAGGAGTGACGCGGGGGCAAAGACTTTGACGGGCGAAGGGTTGTGTGAGTTATGAGCGAGTGTTGTCAGGCGGCGATGTGGGAGTCGGTTTTGGCGCACGGCGAGGAGACGGCCGCGCGCGACGAGGGGCGCGTCGCGCACCTCAGACTCGCGGCGCAAAAAAGGGAGCGCCCGCGCCGCCTTCTGCTCTGCCTCGACGGCGTGCCGTTCGAGGTGATTCGCGCGGCGCAGGCGCGCGGCGTGTTCGAGCGCTTCAACGAGCCGGCGCGTCTGCTCTCGCCCTTCCCGACGATGACCAACGTCGCGCTCGCCCAAGTCTTCCGCGCGTCCGAGCCCGAAGGCTACGAGAGTCTTTATTTCGACCGCGACGCGCGGCGTCTCGCGGGCGGCGTGCGCAAGTACATCGGCCGCCGCACGCCCGACAAAATCCCCTCGTCCTACATGGACGAGCTCGACTATCAGGAGCCGCTCGCCTTCGAGTTCCTCATCTACGTCGCGTCCGAGACGGTGTGGCGCGCCGATATGCGTCTCTTCCGCGAGCGCTTCTTGGCCGCGCCGCCCGCGCGCGACTTCTTCGGCTTCCTGAAGGCGACCGACGGACTCCTGCACAAGTGCGGCCCCGAGCGCCTGAACGTCGCGCTCCGCTCGCTCGACAAAATCCTGCGCGAGGTGCAGGACGCCGCGGGCTCCGAGACCGAGGTCGTGCTCTTCTCCGACCACGGCATGAACCTCGAAGAGAACCGACGCGTCCACCTCCAGTCGCACCTGCGCCGCTACGGCTTCGAGGTGACGAACGACTTTCGCGGCCGCGCGGGGCGCGCGCGCGTCTCCGCGCCGGCCTTCGGGCTGTGCAGCTACGCCGCCGTCTACTGCGCCGAGGAGACGGCCGCGGCCGAAGTCTCGCACGCGCTCTCGAATCTGGAAGGCGTCGACTTCAGCGTCCGTCGCGGGGACGAAGGGCGCGGCGTCTTCGTCGAGGGCGAGAAGGGCGCGGCCGTCGTCGAGCGCCGCGAGGGGGCCGACGGACGCACGCTCTACCGCTACGGCCGCGTGAAGGGCGACCCGCTCGCGCTCGCGTCCGTCGCGCGCGAGTTGGAAGAGGCGGGGCTCGCCGACGCCGAAGGCTTCGCGCCCGACTCGGAGTGGCTCGCGCGCACGGCGACGCACACCTACCCGGACGCGCTCGCGAACCTTTACGCGTCGCTCCACGCGCCGCGCGTGCGGCAGACGGCCGACGTGCTCGTCTCCCTGCGCGACGGCTACTACTACGGCGCGTCAGCCTTCGGCCGCATGATTCGCCTCGCCGCCACGCACGGCAACGCGCTCCGCGCAAGCTCCACCGCCTTCATGATGAGCACGCACCGGCGTCTCCCCGACTTCATACGCGCGGCGGACGCGCGCCCCGTCCTGAAAGACTAATCTTCCGGGCGCGGCGCGGTGAGCAGGCCCGCGAGCATCAGCACCGGGCCGAGGGCTAAGAGCCACATCGTCGGGCCGAGGCCGAAGCGTTCGGCCAGCGCGCCGAGCGCGAGGGGGGTGAGCCCGCCGAAGATGCCGGAGACGTTCGAGAGCGTCATCACCGTCCCGCTGCGTCCGGGCAGCTCCGCGTAGAGACGCGCCTTGATGATCGAGTACCACCCGGCGTTGGCGAGCCCGAGCAGTCCCAACAGCGCGAGCTTCACGGTCTGTGAGCCGGCGAGCAGGAAGGCGACGTAAACGACGAAGGTCGCCGCCATCGTCACGCGCAAAAAGCTCAGGCCCCGCACGCGTTCGAGCACGGGCACGACGAGCACGTCGCCCGGCAGCCCCGCCGCGACCCAGACCAAGACGGCGAAGGCCGCCTCCGACCCGCTCGCGCCGACCACGTCCACGAAGTAGAGCGCGAGAAAACCCTTCAGCACGTCGCCCATCAAATCGCCCGCCTCAAGGAGCACGAGCCAGCGCCACACCTCTCCGCGCCTGAGCGACGCGAGCGCGCCGCGCACGCCCGCCTTGAAGCCGCGCCGCCCGCCCGCGCCGACGCCGCCCGCGTCCTCTCCGTCGCGCGCGGGCAGGGGGAAGTCGAAGCGCCTGACGAAGAGGAGCGCGGCGAGCGTCATCAGGGCCATCAGGACGAACAGCGCGCGCCAGCCCGCGCCGACGGCGATGGCCGCCGCGAGCGCGAGCGGCCCGGCGACGTTGGCCGCCGAACCCACGAGAGTCCAGCGCGCCATGTTCTGCTCGCGGCGGTGCGGGTCGGCGTCCATGAGCGCCGCCTGCGAGAGGTTCACGAACGCGCCCGACGCCGGGTAGAAGACGACGGCCGCCGCCAGCAGCGCGTAGAAATTCCCGCTCAGCCCGAAGAGCCCGAGCCCGAGCGCGAAGAAGAGGCCGCCGCCCAAGACGAGCGCGCGGCGGTTCCACACGTCGCCCAAGACGCCGACGCACATCTCGATGGCGGCGGCGACGAACGTCGGCACGCTCATCAGCAGGCCGATCTGCGAGTAAGAGAGTTTTAAGTCTTCGCGGATGAGCGGCCACGCCGCGCCGCGCACGCCGTCCACCAGCTCGTCGAGGAACTCGACGGCCAGAAGCGCGCAGACGAAAAGGAAGGGGATGCGCGCCAGCGCGGCGCGCGCGGAAGTGTGCCGTGTCTCCGGACGTTCGGATGCCATCCCGGTGATTCTCCGTGGTTGATGAGAGCCTCTGTGACGGACGTTCTGTGGCGTGTGAGAGGAACGTCCGCGAGAGGGCGGAGGAATCACCGAGCGCGCGAGCGCGCGCCGGCCCATCAGGTCTGTGTTACCAAGGGGGGTGGAGGTGTGTCATGGCCTCTCCGTCTGAAAGTCTCAGGCGCGCGCCGACGTGGTCTGCGGCGAGCGGCCGCGCACGCGCCCCGTCTCCGCCTCGAAGACGTAGGACAGGGTCTTGTAGATGAGCTTCGCGCACAGGAACGCCGAGGCGCTCTGCCCCTCGACGTAAGAGTATTCGGTCAAGTCCATCCCGACGACGCGGCGCCCGCGCGCGAGCGTGCGGATGAGTCCGAGCGTCTCGTACCAGCCGAGGCCGCCGGGCTCGGGCGTGCCCGTCTGCGCGACGAGCGACGGGTCGAGGCCGTCGATGTCGATGGTCAGGTAGACGTTCTCGGTGAGGCCCGCGACCGCGTCGTCCCACCAGTCGGTGCGGCCGACGATGTCCTTCGCCCAGAAGATGCGCGTCGGGATGGAGTCAACCGCGCGCGCCTCCTCGGCCGAGATCGAGCGGATGCCGACCTGCACCGAAGGGATTTTCAAGTCCTTGACGACGCGCGCCATGATCGAGGCGTGCGAGTGCGGCGTGCCGTCATACGTGTCGCGCAAATCGGCGTGCGCGTCTATCTGGAGGACGGAGAGGTTCTCGTACGCTTCGGCGTGCGCGCGGATGACGGGGCCGCTCACCGAGTGCTCGCCGCCGATCATGCAGACGAACTTGCCGTCGGCTATCAACTCGCGCGCGCGCTCGTACAGACGCCGCATCATCTCCTCGGGCGTCGCGGCCGGAAGGGTCACCTCGGTCGTGTGGATGCCGAGACGGTAGACCTCGGAGTCGGTCTCCTCGTCGTAGAGCTCCATGTTGCGCGAGGCGTCGACGACGGCCATCGCGCCCTCGCCCGTCCCGCCGCCGTAAGAGACCGTCCCCTCGTACGAGACCGGCCACACGACGACCCGCGCCCCCCCGAACGCCGACAACTCCTCGTCGTCGATGCCCCCGAAGTTCATCGGAAGATGTGCCGATTCAGACATGAGGGAAGTATACCGTAGACGGCAGCCGGCAGTCAGCAGCGCCCCGCGGGCCGCGCGCTGACGTCAACGCGCGGACGATTCGCGGAAAGCGTTTCTAATGACTATCGAATGGCGGATGCCGTCTACTCGCCTTAGGGGACTTCGACGGTGAACTCGCGGCCGGCGAAGGTGAAGGTGGGGCGCTTGCGGCCCTTCATGTATTTGGCGGCCGTCTGCGAGAGCGCGGTGATGAGCATGGGGAGGGCGATGGAGGCGTCGCAGTTGACGTAGGCCGTCGCCGCGCCGCGCTGGAGCTTGCCGAAGATGACGCCCTCGTCGTTGACGTGCGGGCTGCTGCGGCCGCCCGGGTGCGGCGTCTCGGTCGAAATCTGGATGGCGTACTTGTGCCCGCGGGCGGGCGCTTTGATGATGTAGGAGGCGGCCTCCATCTGCTGTATGAAGCTGCGCGAGGCGCCGCCGCCGATGTTGATGACGCCCGTGACGCGCGAGCGCGCGACGAGCTGCACCATGTCGAGCACGTCCTGCGCCAAGTCGAAGCAGAAGGAGTTCTTCTTCTCGAAGCGCGCGGCGGCGATGCCGAGCGTAATCGCCGAGTCGACGATCGTCGGGCAGAAGACGGGGACGCGCGCCTTGTAGGCCGAGGTCAGCACGCCGTCGTCGGTCGCGATCTCGGCCAGCTCGCGTCCCAAGAGGTGCAGGAACTCGCGCGTCGAGTAGGCGCGCGTCTGGTCGAGTTGGTTCGTGAAGCCGCCGACCCACTCGTCGGCCTCGCGGTACTCCTCCTCGCTCGCGAGCACGTCCCACATGCGGTTGATCTGGGAGGCTTCGAGCTCGGCGTCGGTCATCGAGGGGTGGGCCTGATAGTGGTGGCGGCCGAGAGTTTCGTGCAGGTCGTGGAAGAGCATCGAGCCGGAGCAGACGAGCACGTCCACGAAGCGGTTCTTGATGACGTAGGCGAGGAGCCGCCGCATCCCGGCCGGGATGAGCGCGCCGGAGGCGGCGACCATGATGGTCGTGTTGTCGCCGAGCATGTCGAGCCAGATGCGGTGGGCCTCGGCCATCTGCCGCGCGCCGAAGCCCGCGCCCTCCATCTTCTCAAGGAGCCCGGCGACCGAGCGGTCGCGGTCGACTTGGGTCGGGCGCACCGGCGTCGTCAGGTATTTGGTTGCTCGGGGTTTGCGTTGGGTGACCATATTTTCTGAGCGACGACCGACGTGTGATGTGTGGCGGGCATGAAAGATTCCGCCCGTCTCACGTCGGCCGCCACTTCCTCCTATCGTCGTCTGCTCTTCTCCTCCGCGCCGTTGACCGCGAGGTAGGTGTAAGCTCCCCAGCGCGACTCGTAGAACTCGACTATCTTCGCCCCCTCGGCCTCGGTCAGGTCGCCGCGCTTGACGCGCTGCGCGACGAGGCGGCGGAAGCCGTCGTGCAGTTGCCCGCGCTCGTAGCGCACGCGCTCCAAAGACTCGCCGACGGTCGTCCCCCTGACCACCTTCTTGATGAGGTAGCCGTCCTCGTCGATGTGGATGTGCGCCTCGTTGGGCGCGCCGAAGAGGTTGTGGTTGTTGCCCATCACCTCCTGATAGGCTCCGACGAGCGTGAAGGCGATGTAGTAGGGCTCGTCCTTCGTCAGCTTGTGCAGCTCCAAGACCTGCTTCACGTCGTGCAAATCGACGAACTTGTCGACGACGCCGTCCGAGTCGCAGGTGATGTCGCAGAGCGTGGCGTACTCGGTCGGCGGCTTGTTCAGGCGGTGGATGGGGACGATGGGGAAGAGCTGGTCGAGCGCCCAGTGGTCGGGCACGCTGCGGAAGACCGAGAAGTTGGCGAGGTACTTGGCGCGCAAGAGTCGGCGCAAATCGTCGAACTCTTCGGAGACGTACTCCGCGGCCTGCGCGTACTTGTCGGCGTGCTCGCACACGTCCCAGAACAAGACCTCGCCCTTCGCGCGGTCTTCCAGAGTGATGAGGCCGAGGTTGAAGAGCGTGAACAACTCTTCGCGGTGTTCGAGCGCGTCGTGGTAGTACTCGCGGTAGTTCTTCGGGCCGACGTGGTCGCGCAGGTCGCCCAACTCGTGCACCACCTGCGGGTCGTTCTCGTCGACCTCGATGGGCGTTATCTCCTCGACCTCGGTCTCGATCTCGTCCTGAATGTTCGTCACCAGAACCGCGTGGTAGGCCGACAGGTAGCGGCCCGACTCCTGAATGATGGTCGGGTGCGGGACGTTCTCGTCGTCGCAGACCTGCATGATGGTGTAGACGACGTCGTTGGCGAACTCTTGGGCCGAGTAGTTGGCCGAAGAGTCGAAGGCCGTCTTCGAGCCGTCGTAATCGACGGCCATGCCGCCGCCCACGTCGAGCAGCTCGATGGGCACTTTCATCTGGCGGATTTTGGCGTAGACGCGCGCGGCCTCCTTCATCGCGTTCTTGATGCGCTTGATGTCGGTGAGCTGCGAGCCGATGTGGAAGTGGAGGAGGCGCAGGAGGTCGATGCGCCCGGCCTCTTGGAGCTGGCGGATGACTTCTAAAATCTCGGTCGTCGTCAGGCCGAACTTCGCCGCCTCGCCGCCCGACTTCTCCCAACGCCCCGAGCCCTTCGAGTAGAGCTTGACGCGCAGGCCGACCATCGGCAGGGCCTCGTCGTCGTAGCGGTCGACGATGCGCAGGACGTGCCCCAGCTCGCTCATCTTCTCGATGACGATGACGACTTTTTTGCCCGCGCGCGCGCCGATGAAGGCGAGCTCGATAAACTCCTCGTCCTTGAAGCCGTTGAGGACGAGCAGGCTGTCGTCCGACTGCTCCAGAGCGAGCGCGCCGTAGAGCTCGGCCTTCGAGCCGGCTTCGAGCCCGAAGTCGTAGCGCGTGCCCTCGCGCAGGTACTCCTCGACGACCGCGCGGTTCTGGTTGACCTTCATCGGGTAGACGCACATGTGCGACCCCTGATACTCGTACTCGCGGATGGAGTTTCGGAAGGCGCGCTGGAGCTTGCGGACTTGGGCGGTGATGAGCTGGGGGAAGCGCAGGAGAACCGGCGTCGTGACGCCGCGACGGCGCAGGTCTTCGATGATCTCTTTGAGGTCTGCCGCGCGCCCCTGCTCGCCCTCTGAAGGGTGGACGACGAGGTTGCCTTTGCGGTTGATGCCGAAGTAACCGGCCCCCCAGTTTTCGATGCCGTAGGTCTCTAAGGTCTGTTCGATGGCCGTGGTCAACTTCCGGTCTCCTGCCTCCCTCGTCTCTGTAGCAATGTCTCGCTGGTGAGCGGCGCGGCGGCCGCCCGTCTTAAGAGTGTCGCGTGCCTTTGGCGGACGATTATTAATGCTTAGGTTGGAAAGCTTAGAGGCGCAATGTAACAAAAAAACGGGGGGCGGTCAAAAACTATTTTTTCCGCGCCCGCGCCCGCGCCCGGCGGTTAAGGTGTCGCGCCAGAATGGTTTAACGGGCGGCCGCGCGAGACACCCGGACGTGCTCGGCGTGTAACATCGACGTGAAACTTGACACCCGCGCGGGCGAGTCTATAATGCCAGCTTTTTACAGCGTCGCTCTTGAACATGACGCCCTCCCTCCGGTTTCCCCAAAGCAAAAATCTCAGCCGCCCCCCGGCGGCCAACCCCTTTCACCCTCCAACACCGCTCAGGAGAAAAACATGGACGCGAAAACGGCCTTGAAGTATGCCGAAGATCAGGAGGCGAAGTTCGTCTCGGTACGTTTCACAGACTTAGTCGGCGCGTGGCACCACCTGACGTTCCCCGTTCACGAGCTCTCCGAAGGCTCCTTCGAGGACGGCTTCGGCTTCGACGCCTCCTCTTTGCGCGGGTGGGCCTCGATTCACGAGTCGGATATGCTCTTGGTGCCCGACCCGGTCAGGATGTGGATGGACCCGTTCAGCGAGGAGCCGACGCTCTGCCTCATCGCCAACGCCGTCGACCCCATCACGAAGGAGGGCTACGGCCTCGACCCGCGCTCCGTGGCGCAGCGCGCCGAGAGCTTCCTGCGCTTCACCGGCTTGGCCGACACGGCATACTTCGGGCCCGAGGCCGAGTTCTTCGTCTTCGACTCGGTCAACTTCCGCAACGAGCAGCACGCGTCCTCCTACAGCGTCGACTCCGACGAGGCCCACTGGGCGAGCGGCCGCACCGAGACGAACGAGTTTCAAGGGCCGAACCTCGGCTACCGCATACGCCAGAAGGAGGGCTACGTCCCGGTCTCGCCGACCGACTCGCTCGTCGATTTGCGCTCCGAGATTTCTTTGACCTTAGAGAAGGTCGGCATCACCGTCGAGTGCCACCACCACGAGGTCGCGCCGATGCAGTGCGAGATCGACATCCGCTACTCGACGCTTCTGGGGACGGCCGACAACCTGCAACTCTTCAAGTACGTCGTCCGCAACACCGCCTACCGCTACGGCAAGGCGGCGACCTTCATGCCGAAGCCCATCTACGGCGACAACGGCTCGGGGATGCACTGTCACCAATCTCTGTGGAAGGGCGAGAAGCCCCTCTTCGCGGGCGACGGCGGATACGCCGGGCTGTCCGACATGGCGCGCTGGTACATCGGCGGGTTACTCAAGCACGCGGCCGCGGTCGTCGCCTTCGCCGCGCCGACGACGAACAGCTACAAGCGCCTCGTCCCCGGCTTCGAGGCCCCCGTCAACCTCGCCTACTCGGCGCGCAACCGCTCGGCCGCGATTCGCATCCCGATGTTCTCGCAGTCGCCGAAGCTCAAGCGCCTTGAGTTCCGTCCGCCCGACCCTTCGTGCAACCCTTACCTCGCGTTCTCGGCGATGCTGATGGCGGGCCTCGACGGCATCCAGAACCGCATCGACCCGGGCGAGCCGCTCGACAAAGACATTTATGATTTGTCGCCCGAGGAGCTGAAGGACGTGCCGTCCTTGCCGGGCTCGCTCGACGAGGCCCTCAACGCTCTCGAAAACGACCACGACTTCCTGCTGCGCGAGGGCGTGTTCACGCCGCGACTCATCGAGCGTTGGATCTCCTACAAGCGCGAGCGCGAGATAAACACTCTGCGAATGCGCCCGCACCCGCTTGAGTTCGCGCTCTACTTCGACATCTAAAGACGACGCCCAGAGGCCCGGCCGTCAGCGGAGAGACCCGCCCTCGCATCACGAGGACGCCGTCTCCCCTGACGGCCGGGCCTTCGTCCGTCCTGCTCCGTTTTCCCGCCGCGGCGTAATATATTCACTTCATGCCGCCGCTAGACGACAAGACAGAGGCGATGGTGCGGGGCCTGCCCGACCCCGAGGGCGCGCGTCACTTCTACGAGCGCCTCGTGGCCGAGCACCCGCGCGCCTCCCGACTCATCTCGAAAGACCCGGCGCTGCTCGCCGACGCGCTCGCCCTCGCCGCTTGGAGTCCGCTCCTCGGCACGACGCTCCTTCAGAGCCCCGAGTACCTGCCGTGGCTCGCGAGAGAAAGAGGGACGCCCGCCGCGCGCGTCCGCGAGACCGAAGAGTTGTACGAATCGCTCGCCCGCTTCGCGCTCACGCACACGGCGCTCGACGCCCAAGTGCTGCTCGCGCGCTTCCGTCGGCGCGAACTCCTGCGCGTCTACCTGCGCGACCTGCGCCGCACCGCGACCATCGTCGAGACGACCGAGGAGCTGTCGAACCTCGCCGACGCCGCGCTCCAGTTCGCTCTGGGGCGCGCGCGTCAGGAGCTCGAAAACCTCTACGGCGCGCCGCAGCGCGAGGACGAGCGCGGGCGGAAGACGGCGGCCGAGTTCACCGTCGTCGCCCTCGGCAAGCTCGGCTCGCGCGAGCTCAACTACTCGTCCGACATCGACCTTCTTTTCCTCTACTCCGACGACGGCGAGACGACCGACAAAGGCGAGCGCGGCCAGACGACCAACCGCGAGTTCTTCTGCCGGCTCGCGGAGCGCGTCGCGCGCGCCGTCGGGCATCAGACGGGCGAGGGCGCGGCCTACCGCGTCGACTTGCGTCTGCGTCCGCACGGCCGCGACGGCGCGCCCGCCGTCTCGCTCGCCGAAGCCTTACGTTACTACCGCACGCAGGCGCACCGCTGGGAATTGCAGGCGCTCATCCGCGCGCGCGCCTCGGCCGGCTCGCCCGCGCTTTTCGCGCGCTTCGGCGAGGGCGTGCGCGAGAGCGTCTACCGGCGCGACGAGACGGTGGCGCGCGCGCTCGCCAACGTGCGGCTCGCGAAGCGCAAGATAGACCGCGAGCACGGGCCGCGGGGCCGCGGCCACAACGTCAAGCTCGGCCGCGGCGGCATCCGCGAGATTGAGTTCATCGCCCAAGCCCTGCAACTCGCCTACGGCGGGCGCGACGCGTGGCTCCAGCACGCGCCGCACACGCTCGTCAGCCTCGGGCGTCTGGCCGAGCGCGCGCTCATCACCGAGCGCGAGCGCGCCGCGCTCTCCGACGCCTACACTTTCTTGCGCACGCTCGAACACCGCCTTCAGATGGAGCACGGCCTCCAGACGCACACCGTCCCCGAAGACGCGCCGCGCCGCACGCTCGTCGCGCGCCGTATGCACTTCGAGGGCGACGACGCGCTCGCACACTTCGACCGCGAGCTCGACTCTCACACCTCGCGCGTCCGCGCCGCCTTCGACCGCGTCTTCGGCGACGAGGACGACGGCGACGGCGCGGGCGACCGTGATGACGCAGCGGGCGACACGGCCGCCGCGTCGTCCGTCGTCGAGAGCGTGGCCGAGCGGACGGAGGACGCGGCGTGGGGCGCGGCGGCCGCGGTCTTCGCGGCGCGCGCGCCGGGCGCGGGCGACGCGGACGCGGTCGCGGGTCTGTTGATGAGAGAGGCGCGGGCGTCACTGAACGCGCAGCGCGCGCAGTCGCTCGTGACGCGCGTCGCGGCGTCGCTCGAAAAGTCGGGGGCCGGCGTCGCGCCCGACGAGTCGCAGTTGGTCGAGCTGGTTCGCGTCTGCGGCGCGTCCGAGCTTTTCGGAGGAATGCTGGCGAGCGACCCTTCTCTAATCTCGGCGCTCGCGACCGACCCGGAGGCGGCGCGCGCGCGCGACCACCGCGCAGAGCTGCGCGCGGCCGTCGACTCG
>DASQDT010000171.1:0-14357 GCA_035634035.1 Pyrinomonadaceae bacterium
GTCACCCCGCGGGGTGACGGCCCGGCCTTCTACTTTCGACTCTACTTTTAACTCCGCGGCGCGGCGCTCCGTCCGCGGCGCTAGACGCTCAGAAGCTCCTGCTCCTTCGTCTTGGCGAGCTCGTCGATGCGGCCGACGTAGGTGTTCGTCATCTTCTGCACCTCTTCGAGCGCGTCGCGCTCGGCGTCCTCCGAGATGGTCTTGTCCTTGAGCATCTTCTTGAGCCGGTCGTTGGCGTCGCGGCGGACGTTGCGGACGGCCGTCCGGTGGTCTTCGGCGATCTCGTGCACCTGCTTGGCGAGCTGCTTGCGCCGCTCCTCGGTCAGGGGCGGCACGGGGACGCGCACCATCTTGCCGTCGTTCGTCGGGTTGAGCCCGAGGTCGGCCGAGCGGATGGCTTTTTCAATCGCGCCGAGCTGCGTCTGATCCCACGGCTGGACGGTCAGCATCGTCGGCTCGGGCGCGTGCACCGAGGCCATCTGGCTGAGCGGCGTCGGCGTCCCGTAGTAGTCGACCGTGACGGGGTCGAGCAGGCTCACCGTCGCGCGGCCCGTCCTGACGGTCGCCAGCTTCCTGCGAAAGTCCTCGACGGCCGCCTCCATCCGCGGCCGCGTATCCTTGATGACGTCCTTTTCGCTCATACGGCTCTTCTCCGAGTGAATAGTGAACGGTAAACGGTGAATAGCGGGCGCCCCGTCAACTATTCACCACTTACTATTTACTTCCCTTCCGGCAGTTCGTTGCAGACCTGCGTGCCGACGCCCGCCTCGCCCATCACGACGCGCATGATGTTGCCGGGGGTGCGCATGTTGAAGACGATGATGGGGAGGTTGTTGTCCATGCAGAGCGAGATGGCCGAGGCGTCCATCACCTTCAGCTGCTTCTCCAAGACTTCCTGATAGGTGATGCAGTCGTAGCGCGTCGCCTGCGGGTCTTTGACCGGGTCGGCCGAATAGATGCCCTCGACCTTCGTCGCCTTCAGGATGGCGTCGGCCTTGATTTCGAGCGCGCGCAGGGCGGCCGCCGTGTCGGTCGTGAAGTAGGGGTTGCCCGTCCCGCCCGCGAAGATGACGACGCGCCCCTTCTCCAAGTGGCGGACGGCGCGGCGGCGGATGAACGGCTCGGCCACCTGCGGGATGTTGATGGCCGAAAGCACCCGCGTGTCGACGTCCGTCTTCTCCAGCGCGTCCTGAAGGACGACCGAGTTCATGACGGTCGCGAGCATACCGATGTAGTCGGCCGCGGCCCTGTCCATGTTGCCCGCGCTCTCGCTGACGCCGCGGAAGATGTTCCCGCCGCCGACGACGACGGCCACCTCGACGCCGGCCGCGCGCACGTCCTTAATCTGCTCGGCGATGTCGCGCGCGACGCCCACGTCGACGCCGTAGTTCTGCGCGCCCATCAGCGCCTCGCCGCTCGCCTTGAGGAGCACGCGGCGGAAGGCCGGGCCGTTACTGCGCTTGTCACTCATCGCGCGGGGCTACTGATTGCCGCCCGTCAGCGCGGCGACCTCGTTGCCGAAATCGTCGGCGCGCTTCTCAAGGCCCTCGCCCATCTTGTAGCGCGTGAAGCGGCGGACGGTGATGTTCTCCTTGATGGAGGCGATCTTCTCGTTCAGGAGGTCTTTGACGGTCTTGGCCGGGTCTTTGACGAACGGCTGGTCGAGCAGGACGGCCTCCTCGTAGAACTTGCCGAGGCGGCCCTCGACGATCTTCTCGATGACCTGCTCGGGCTTGTTGGCGTTCTTCGGGTCGTTCTTGGCCTGCGCGAGCGAAATCTCGCGCTCCTTTTCGAGCGCGTCGGCCGGCACTTCCTCGCGCGTCACGTAGCGCGGCTCGGCCGCCGCGATGTGCATCGCGATGTCTTTGACGAGCGCCTGAAACTCCTCGGTGCGCGCGACGAAGTCGGTCTCGCAGTTGACCTCGACGAGCACCCCGACCTTGCCGCCCATGTGGATGTAGGAGCCGACCGCGCCCTCGGCGGCGATGCGCCCCTCCTTCTTCTTGGCCGAGGCGAGGCCCCGCTTGCGCAAAAGCTCGATGGCCTGCTCCTCGTTGCCCGCCGCCTCGGAGAGCGCGTTCTTACACTCCATCATCCCCGCGCCCGTCTTCTCGCGCAGCGCCTTGACCGCCGCCGCCGTAATCTCCGCCATTGTTCGTGACTCTCCTTCTATGATCGCTCAAAAAATCGCGCAGCCGCCGGCGGGTTCTTCCCGACTGGAGGCTGCGCTCGCCGATGTCCCGAAAGCTTTTAAGCTGTGATGCGTCGGGCGTGCGCGCCTTAGCTCGCCACGCCGACCGACTCCGCGCCCTTGTCGCGCTCGGGCGAGCGCGCGGGCTCCTTGTCGGCGCCCGTGTCCGCGCCCGAACCCGTCGCGCCGCGGACGGGCGCGCCCGTCCCCATCTGCTCGTGGTCGCCGACGCTGTCGGGCTGCTGGCCGGTCTTGCCGAAGCCGATGTTGCCGGCGACGGAGGTCTGCGTCGTCGGGTCGGCCGCGCCGGCCTCCATGTCCGTGAAGTTCTGCGACTGCGCGCCGGGGTCGCGCTCGGTCGTCACCGACGAGGTCGTCACGGGGCGCTCCGGCGCGACCGTCGTCGAGGCCGCGCCCGCCGCGGGCTGCTCAGCAGCCGCCGGTTCGGCCTCGTCCTCATCGGCCCCCTTCGTGCGCATCTGCTGGCCCTCGATGCAGGCGTCGGCGATGCGCGAGGCGAAGAGGCGGACGGCGCGCAGGGCGTCGTCGTTGCCGGGGATGACGTAATCTATCCCTTCGGGCGAGCAGTTGGTGTCGACGACGGCGATGACGGGAATCCCGAGGCGGTTCGCCTCGGCGACGGCGATCTCTTCCTTGCGCACGTCGATGATGAAGAGCGCGTCGGGCAGGCGGTTCATGTTCTTGATGCCCGAGAGGTTCTTCTCCAAGATCTCGCGCTCGCGGTCGAGCTTGATGCGCTCCTTCTTGGTGAGCATCTCGTAGCGGCCGTCGGTCTGCATCGATTCGAGGTCGCGCAGGCGGCGGATGGACTTCTGGACGGTCTGGAAGTTCGTCAGGAGTCCGCCCAGCCAGCGCTGGTTGATGTAGAACTGCTCGGCGCGCGTGGCCTCCTCGCGGATGGCGTCCTGCGCCTGCCGCTTCGTGCCGACGAAGAGGATGGCGCGCCCGCGGTCTTCGCTCATCAGCCCGGTGACGTAGCCGATGGCGTCGCGGAACATCTTCTGCGTCTTCTGCAGGTCGATGATGTTAATGCCGTTGCGCTCGCCGAAGATGAACTCCTTCATCTTCGGGTTCCAGCGCCTGACTTGGTGGCCGAAGTGGACGCCGGCCTCCAGAAGCTCCTTCATCGTGACGGTGACTGCCAAACTCTGTCGCCTCCTCTGACTGGGATTGGTTTAGTGTACTCGCCGCGCCCCCACTGACTCACTCTGTGAGCAACCAATCGGGGCGCGGCAATGGATTGAAGCCGTGATTAACGCTTCGAGAACTGGAAGCGCTTGCGCGCCCCCTTCTGTCCGTACTTCTTGCGCTCTTTGGCGCGCGGGTCGCGGGTGACGAGGCCCGCCTGCTTGAGCGTCGGGCGGAGGTCGCTGTTGTACTCCATCAGCGCGCGCGTGATGCCGTGGCGCACCGCGCCGGCCTGACCCGCCGGCCC
Source organism: Pyrinomonadaceae bacterium (assembly GCA_035634035.1). GTDB lineage: Bacteria > Acidobacteriota > Blastocatellia > Pyrinomonadales > Pyrinomonadaceae > DASQDT01. The sequence goes on from DASQDT010000171.1 coordinate 3,648, forward strand.
GCCGCCGGCCACGTTGACGATGATGTCGAACTTGCCGGCCGTGTCGGTGAGCGTCAGCGGCTGGCGGATGATCATCCTGAGCGCCTGATTCGGGAAGTACTGCTCGAACGTCTTGCGGTTGATGCGAACCTCGCCCGAGCCAGGGCGCAGGTAGACGCGGGCCGTCGAGGTCTTGCGCCTGCCCGTCCCGTAATACTGTATGTCTGCCACTTCTCTTTAGTCCTCGGAAAGTGCTTGGTTGAGTCTCGGCCGCTACTTCTGCTTCGCCGCCGCCGCGCGCTCGGAGAGCTTGAGCGGCTCGGGGCGCTGCGCCGCGTGCGGGTGGACGTCGTCGGCGTAAACTTTCAGCTTCTTGCCCATCGCCTTGCCGAGCTTCGTCTTCGGGAGCATCCCGCGGACGGCGATCTCGATGACGCGCTCGGGGTGCTTGGCGAACTGCTCCTCGACGGTGACGGCGCGCAGGCCGCCCGGGTAGAGCGTGTGCCGGTAGTAGACCTTCTGCTCGGCCTTCGACCCCTTGAAGACGGCCTTGCGGGCGTTAATCACGATGACGTGGTCGCCCATGTCCATGAACGGCGTCCAGTTCGGGTTGTTCTTGCCCGAGAGGACGCGCGCCACCTCGGTCGCCAGACGGCCGACCGTCTGCCCGGCCGCGTCAACGACGTACCACTTGCGATTGTCGGCCAGCCCCGTGGCGCTCGGAAAGTTTGTGCTCATAGATAACTCTCTCGAAATAAAGCGTCTAAAACGCGAACGGCTAGAATACTTAAGGGCACAAAAACTTGTCAAGCCGCGGCGCGCACGGCCGCCGCGAGAGCGAGCCCCGACGGGCCTTGACAGCGCGGCGCGGCCGGCTGATAAACTCTTGCCAGCCTCGCGCCGCGTCTTCAACTCGTCTCGGGCGCGCGCCCCCCTCTTACCCACACCGGGCCTGAGCCCCGGCCGCCTCAGTGACAGGAGTTTCGAGATGACGAATAAATCCCCCCTCCGCAAGGCGTTCGCCGCCGCCGTCTTCGCGCTGGCACTCCCGGCGTGCGCCTTCGAGTTGACGGCGCGGCCTTCGGGCGTCGAAGCCTCTCCGGCCGCGGTCGCGTCGGCCGCGTCGCAAGGGACGGCCGCCGGCAAGCGCGGCAAGCAGCGGCGCAAGCGAGCGCGCCGCCGCCGCGCCCGCGGGGCGGCCCTCCCGCCGGCCCGACTCATGCCGCAGATCATGGCCCCGAGTCCGCGCCCGCCGATCGTAAGACAGCCGTCGCTTCCGGTCACGCCGACCATTCAGGCTGACCCGATGCTCATGCCGCCCGACACGCGCGAGATTCCCTACGGCGACCCCGCGGCGAGAAAGACCGAGTCGAAGCCCGAGGCGGGGGCGGGCCGCGGCACGGGCCCGGGCTACGGCTACGGCATCGGGCCGGGCAGGGGCGAGAACACGGGCGGCGGGGGCGGCACGGGCTCCCCGCCACGGTCGGTCGCCGAGGACGGCTCGACCGTCTACACGCCGAGAGAGGTCACGCAGAAGGCCGTCATCCTGTCGAAGCCCGACCCCGGTTACACGGAGGAGGCGCGCAAGAATCAAGTTCAGGGCACGGTCAGGGTCAGGGCCGTCCTCACCGCGTCGGGGAGGGTGACCAACATCTCTGTCATCAAGGGCCTGCCGGACGGCCTGAGCCAGAAGACCGTCGAGGCGGCGCGCAGGGTTTTGTTCCGCCCCGCGCAGAAGGACGGCCGCGCCGTCTCGCAGTGGATCGTCCTCGAATACAATTTCAACATCTACTGAGTTTGACAGCCCCCGCGGCCTTGCTTATAGTTCACCCGACTCCGGTCGTAACTTATAAGCCTCGGTCGAAAAGTGAGAGCCGTGCGCCCGACGCAGCGCGTGAACTGTTTTGGCTTCGCCTGTAAGTGTCGCTTCTTCCTGACGGAGGGGCGGCCCGGTGGGGCTCGCGCGCGCGCGGACTTGAGTCGGACGATTTAGGACGCGACGCCGCAAGAGAGTCGAAACCGCCAGCCGCGACCTTCCCTCGTGTGGGAGTCGCGGCTGAAGCTTTTTTTAGGGAGACGAAACGCCGAGAACCCGTCATGACACGCGCACTCGCCGACAACCCGCCGCCCCGCGCCTGCGCGCTCTCTCTGAGCGTCGGCTCGACGCCGCTCATCAGACTCGTGCGCGTCGCGCGCGAGGCCGACGCGCGCGGCGTCGAGGTCTACGCGAAGGCCGAGCACCTCAACCCCGGCGGCTCGGTCAAAGACCGCGCGGCGCTCGCGATGATCTGCGACGGCGAGCGCCGCGGCACTCTCACGCGCGGCAAGACCATCCTCGACGCGACGAGCGGCAACACGGGCATCGCCTACGCCATGATCGGCGCGGCGCTCGGCTACCCGGTCACGCTCTGCCTGCCGCGCAACGCGAGCGACGAGCGCAAACGTATCTTGCGCATCTACGGCGCGACGCTCGTCGAGACAGACCCGATGCAGGGCACCGACGGCGCGCAGCTCCGCGCGCGCGAGATGTACGCCGCCGCGCCCGACGAGTTCTTCTACCCCGACCAGTACAACAACGACGCCAACTGGCGCGCGCACTACGACGTGACCGCCCCCGAAATCTGGGAGCAGACCGAGGGGCGCGTCACGCACTTCCTCGCCGGCTTGGGAACGTCGGGGACGTTCGTCGGCGTCGCGCGCCGGCTCAGGGAGTTCGACGCGCGCGTCCGCGCAGTCTCCATGCAGCCCGATTCACCCTTGCACGGGCTCGAAGGGATGAAGCACATGACGACGGCCATCGTGCCCGGCATCTACGACCCGGCGCTCGCGGACGAAGAGGTTGAAGTCGCGACCGAGGACGCGCAGGAGATGACGCGCCGGCTCGCGCGCGAGGAAGGCTTGTTCGTCGGCGTGAGTTCGGGCGCGAACGTCTTCGCCGCCGTCCGCCTCGCGCGCACGCTCCCGCGCGGCTCGGTCGTCGTCACCGTTTTGTGCGACGGCGGCTCGAAGTACGTCAACGAGCGTTTCTGGGAGGAGGGGCGTTGATAAAAATCGGCGCGCACCTCGTCGCGGAAATCATGCGGCACGCCGAGCGCGAGTACCCGCGCGAGTGCTGCGGGCTGCTCGTCGGGCGCATCGAGGACGGGGGCCGGACGCGCGTCGTCGCGGGCCTGCACGAGGTCGAGAACACTTGGGGCGAGGGCGGCGAGCGGAACCGGCGGATGTCGATCGAGCCGCGCGAGTACATGCGGGCCGAGCGCCGCTTCGCGGCCGAGGGCTTGGGCGTCGTCGGCAATTATCACTCGCACCCGGAGCACCCGGCCGTCCCGTCTCAGTTCGACTTGGAGCACCTCGCGCCGTGGCCGACGATGTCCTACGTCGTCGTCTCCGTGCGCGGCGGGCGCGCCGTCGATTTGCGCTCGTGGGAGTTGGAGGCAGACCGTTCGCGCTTCAACGAAGAGGAGATTTCGGAAGGGGGCTAGAGAATGGCAGTCAACATCATCATCCCGACGGCGCTGCGGCAGTTCGCCGGGGGCAAGTCTGAAATCAAGGTCGAGGCGCGGACGGCGGGCGAGGCTTTGGAGCAGCTCGTCACGGAGCACGCGGAGCTGCGCCGGCACCTCTACGCCGACGACCGGCGTCTGCGAAGCTTCGTCAACGTCTACGTCAACGACGAGGACATACGCCACGCCGAAGGCCCCGACACGCCGGTCAAAGACGGCGACTCGGTGATGATAGTGCCTTCGATCGCGGGCGGCGTCGAGGTCGAGGAGAGCGCCGCGCGCGCTTCGTCCGACGACGCGGCTGCGGCCGAACTGCCGTCGCTCTCGAACGAGGAGATTGCGCGCTACAGCCGACACCTCATCATGCCGGAGGTCGGCATGGAGGGTCAGCGGAAGTTGAAGGCGGCGAGCGTGTTGATGATCGGCACGGGCGGGTTGGGAGCGCCGACGGGAATGTATCTGGCGGCGGCGGGGGTGGGCCGCCTCGGCGTCGTCGACTTCGACGTGGTGGACGAGTCGAACCTTCAGCGCCAGATTATTCACGGGACGAAGGACGTGGGCCGCCCCAAAATCGAGTCGGCGCGCGACCGCCTGCACGACATCAACCCGCACGTCCGCGTCGAGACCTACGAGACCCGCCTCACGAGCGAGAACGCCTTAGAGCTTTTCCGCGACTACGACGTGATTGTCGACGGGACGGACAACTTCCCCACGCGCTACCTCGTCAACGACGCGTGCGTGCTCACGGGCAGGCCGAACGTCTACGGCTCGATCTTCCGCTTCGAGGGTCAGGCGAGCGTCTTCTGGGCCGCGCGCGGCGCGTGCTACCGCTGCCTGTATCCGGAGCCGCAGCCGCCCGGTCTCGTGCCTAGCTGCGCGGAGGGCGGCGTGTTGGGAGTTCTGCCCGGCATCGTCGGCGCGATTCAGGCGAGCGAGACGATTAAGCTCATCCTCGGCGCGGACGGCACACTCGTCAACCGCCTGCTCCTCTTCGACGCGTGGCAGATGCGCTTCCGCGAGCTGAAGCTTCGGAAAGACCCGGCCTGCCCCGTCTGCGGCGAGCGCGCGACGATTAAGGAGTTGATTGATTACGAGGAGTTCTGCGGCCTGCGCCCCGCGCCCGACGCGGCCGAGGACGAGGGGCGGAAGTTGGAGGAGATGACGGCGGCCGACTTCAAGCGCCGGCTCGACGCGGGCGAGCGTATTCAGTTAATCGACGTGCGCGAGCCGCACGAGTACGACATCGCGCGCATCCCCGGCGCGCGCCTCATCCCTCTGGGCCAAGTCGTCGAGCGCGCGGCCGAGATCGACCCGTCGCGCGAGACGGTCGTCCACTGCAAGGGCGGCGTCCGCTCCGCGAAGGCCATCGAGGCCCTACAACGCTCCGGCTTCGCGGGCCGACTCGTCAACTTGAAGGGCGGCATCACCGCTTGGTCTGACGAAGTTGACCCGAGCGTGCCGAAGTATTGAGAGAGGGCAAAAGTAAAAAGCGAAAGTTAAGAGCAGAAAGGCGGAAGGTTGATGAGAACGACTCTCATCAGCCTTCCGCCTTTTTACTTTTACCTTCGCGCCTTACGGCTGTTCGTCGGCCGGGGGCTTCGAGGTGTTGGTGTTGTCCTCGGTGCGGCGCTTGAGCTGCGGCGGCCCGTCCTTCTGCTCGGGCTGCGTGCCGTCGTTCGTGGGCGCGTTCGTTTCGTCGGGCGTCGGCTGGCGGCGCTTGAGCGTCGGCCTTCCCGGCGCGGTGCCGTCATCGCCCGGCGCGATTGAGCCAGACGAGGAGGCGCGCGCGTTCGACAGACGCATCAGGCGGTTCTTCACGCGCTGGAACTCGGAGGTCGAGAGCACGTACTCCTCGCGCTCCGGGAAGCGCGCGACGAGCGTGCGCGTGGCCTCGACGCGGTCGGGCGGCTGCGGGTGCGTCGAGAAGGTGCGGGCGAGGAAGCCCGGCTTCTTCTTGTTCTTCGCGTTCAGCTTCTCGAACATCGTCGACATCGCGCTCGGGTCGTAGCCGGCCGCCCAGAGGTACTGGACGCCGAGCCGGTCGGCCTCCTCCTCCGCGCCGCGCGTGAACTTGAAGAGCACGGCCGCGAGGCCGAAGCCGGCCGTCGACTGGTAGATGATGCCGGGGATGCCGCCCAAGAAGATCGAGCCGACCGTCGCCAGACCTTCGAGCCACTGGCCCTTGCGCATGTTCTCCATCGAGTGGCGCGAGGCGACGTGCGCGATTTCGTGCGCCATGACGCCCGCCACCTCGGCCTCGTTGTCGGCCGCGAGAATCAGCCCCTTGTTGACGTAGAAGAAGCCGCCCGGCAGGGCGAAGGCGTTGGCCTCGTCCGAGTCGATGACCTTAATCGTGAAGGGAATCTTCGCGTCCGAGTGCAGCACGATGTTCTGGCCGACGCGGTTGATGTACTCCGTAATCACGGGGTCGTCGACGAACTTGGCCTGACGGTCGACCTCGGCGGCAAGCTGACGGCCCAAGGCGACCTCCTTCTCTATCGACCCGCCGCCGGAGAAAATCTTGATGCCCTTGTTGATCTCGCGCTTGCCGATGAGGCGCGGGTCTTCGTTCTCGGCCAGCGGCTTGTTCGAGGCCGTCTGCAGCTTGGCCGCCGGCTGCTTCTGCGCCTCACTCTTCTTCGCGTCCTTCTTATCGGCGGACGCGGCGGCCGGCGCCTGCGAGTCCTGACGGCGCGGCGCGGCGGCGAGCGCCGACAGAGGCCCGCCCAAGATGCTCAGCGCGAGGGCGAGGGCCGCGGCGGCGCGGGAGATGTTTCTCGACATACGGAGTGCCTCCAAAAAAACTCTTGAGCGTGCTCGTTTCGACTGTCCTAAGGGTTTGCACGGCCGCGCGGAGGGACGCCGAAATCACTCGACCTGCCTGCTTCGGGCTTGGTGCGTGTTTTAGATGCGGCAGCAGCGCGGGCGGGTTGCGCACCCGCCGCGAACTCCGCGACGCTTTCTCTCGTCGGCCCGGCCATTATATCAGCACGTCTTTCACGAAAACATAGCGGCGGGCGGCCGGCGGGCGGGCGGGCCGAGACGCGCCCGAGGTATTTCGTTGCGCGGCCGCGCGGGCGCGTGATAGAGTCGAAAGTGCCCCCTTCCGGGGCCGCACGCCACGGCGCACCCGCCTCACGCGAGACGCTCCCGAGTCCACCCGCCCCGTCAGTTTTTCCGTCATTCAGGGCTTTTTCCGTCATTTTCGACCTCGATGAAGCGCGCACAGGAAAAGATTAAGGACATCGTCGAGCCGCTAGTCTTCGACGAGGTGCAGAACCTCGCCGCCGACCCCGCCCGCGCCCTCGCGGCCTACCGCTTCACCGACGCCACGTCCGACCTGCTCGGCCGCTGGCTCGACTCGCTCGCCGACCTCCCGCGCGGGCGCGGGGCGGCGCGCGCTCTGGCCGGCGCGCGCGGCGTCGGCAAGAGCCACACGCTGGCCGTCTTCGGCGCGCTCGTGGGCGAGGAGCGCCTGCGGGCCGGGCTCGACGACGCGCACATCGCGACGAGCGCGCGCCGTCTTTCGGCCCGCCGCTACACGGTCGCGCGCGTCGAGCGCGGGACGCGGCCGACTCTGGCCGAGGAGATGGCCGCCGCCTTCACCAAGACCTTCGGCGGCAACGAAATCCAGTGGGGCACGGACGCGGCCGAGATGCTCGCCGTCGCCGCCGCGCGCGCCGTCGACGCCACGCTCGTCGTCGTCATCGACACGGCGTTTAACCGCCCGGGCCGCGTCCGCCGCGACGACGGGCCCGTGCTCGCGCAGCTCGCCGTCGTCACGCAAGGGACGAGCGCGTTCGTCGCGCTCGCGCTCGACGACGACATCTCGGGCGCGGACGGCCCGAACGTCGCCATCGCCGGCACCTACCAGATAGACTTCCTCGACCAAGAGCACCTGTTCCGCGTCGCCGACCGCTACATCCTGCGCAAGAACGAGCAGGGCCGCGCCGTTCTGCACGAGCTCTACCTGCACCTGCGCGCCGCCGTCCCCGGTTTCAACTGGAGCGAGCCGCGCTTCGCGCTCCTCTACCCCGTCCACCCGCTCGTCGCGGAGGTGGCCGCGTCGGTCAGACTCTACGCGCCGGCCTTCGCCTTCCTGCCCTTCGCCGCCGAGGCCGCGGGCCGCGCGACGAGCCGGCCCGCGCTCTCGCTCATCCTCTTGGACGAAGTCTTCGACCGCGTCGAGAAAGACTTGCGGCGCTCGGCGGAGCTTCAGGAGGCGTTCGCCGCCTACGACGAGCTGGCGACGCGCGGCGTCGCGCAGTTCCCCGTCATGCAGAGGCTTCAGGCGAAGATAGTCCTGAAGAGTCTGTTCGTCCTCTCGCTCGACGGGACGGGCGCGACGGCGAGCGGGCTGTGCGCGGCGCTTCTGGCCTCGGACGAGTCGTCGCCCTCGTACGCCGTCGAGCGCATGAAGGAGTTCCTGTCGCGCTTCGCCGAGATCGCCCCGCGCGAGTCTCTGGCGCGCACGCAGGAGGCGGGCGACGGCGGCGAGACGCGCTACCGCTTGCTGATAGGCGCGTCCGACAAGTTCAAGTCGGGGCTCGACGCGGCCGTCGAGCGTTACGCGCACGACGACGCGGCCGCGCTCCGCCTGCTCCACACGGTCGCGCGCGCGCGCTTCGAGGATTGGCCCTTCTCTGAGGAGCCCGAGGGCGAATCCGAACGCGCCGACTTCCACCTCTCTTGGCGCGGCTCGGAGCGGCCGGGCCGGCTCGTCCGCGGCGGCGACGCCGAGGCGTCGGCGGCCGACGCGCGCTCTGACAGGCGCGAGTGGGTCGTGAGCATCCTCGCGCCGAGCGCGGCGTCCGGCGATTCTCAAACGGCGCAGACGGACGGCGGCGGCGTCGCCCCGACGGTCATCAGCGGCGGTCTCATGAGCGTCGCCGACGAAGTCGGCGACGCGGACGCGCCGGTCGTCGGCGTGTGGCGTCCGGCCCACGTCACGCAGGAGGAGCTGGCGACGCTCAAGCGTCTTCTGGCGCTGCGGGCCGACGCGACGCTCGCCGCCTCTTTCGGCGAGGCCGCGCGCGCCGCGCGCGTCACGCTCGCCGCGCAGGCCGAGCGCGTCTGGACGCGCGTCTACGTCGACGACGCCGTGCTCGAAATCGCGGGCGCGGGCGCGCCCTTCTCCGAGCGCGCGCGCGGCGAGGCGACGCTCGCGGCCGTCCTCTCCGAGGCGCTCGCCCCGCACCTCGACGCGCGCTACCCCGAGCACCCGCACTTCGCCGAGACGCTCGGCGACTCGGCGGCCGAGATGCTCGTCACGCGCCTGTTCGCCGCCGCCGAAGACTCGGACACGGAGGTGCAGAGACTCGCGCGGCTGTTCGCCGAGCCTTTGGGGGTCGTCGCGCGGCGCGACGCGCACTTCGCTCTGGAGACGGGCGAGGGCGGCGGCGACGACCGCGCGTGGACGAAAGCTTTACTGAAGTCAGTCAAAGAGGCGGGCGACGAGATTCTGCCCGTGGCGGAGGCGCGCGCGCTTCTCGGCCGCCGCCCGTTCGGGTTGGGTCGCGTCGCGCAGAACCTCGTCATGGCGGCTCTCGTCGCGCAGCGCCGCGCCGAGCTGGTGACGAGCGCGGGCGAGCACATCAGCCGCCGCAAGCTCTCCGCGCCGCTGCGTTGGGAGTCGGTCGCCGGCCTGTGCCGCACGGCGCGCGTGCACCAGAGCGCCGAGGAGCTGACCACTTGGGCGCGGATGCTGACCGGCTGCGACACGCTCGCCACCGTCTCCGACACCGAGGCGCGCAAAGGCGCAAGGCGCGCGCTCTCCGAGTGGCTCGAAGTGTGGCGCGCGGGCGGCTTCAGGGAGCGGCTCGCGGCCCTGCCCGACGCGGCGCTGACGACCGAAGTGTGGGAGGCCGGGCGGGCGGTCGAGCGCGCGTTCGGCGCGGCGGCCGAAGCGGCCGAGGCCGCGCTCGCGCGCGACATCACGCTCGAAGAGGGACTTGAAAGAGTCGCCGACGCCTTCAAGGGCGCGCCCGAATTCTTCGCGCGCGCCGCCGCGCGCCGCGACGCGCTCAAGCGCCTGCTCGACCAAGTCGACGAGCGCGAACGCGCGCGCGCTTACCTTTCGGCCGCCGAGCCGACGGGCGTCGCCGAAATCGAGACGGCGCGGCGCGAGCTGCTCAACGCTTCCGAGGACGCGCGCGGGCTGCTCGACGCGGCGCGCGGCGAACGCTTCCTGCTTCTGTGGCGCGAGTTCCGGACGCGCTACGCCGAGCACTACGCGCGTCTGCACGACGAGACCGTCGGCCCGCAGGCCGACCGACGCGCGCTCCACGCGCTCCTCGGCGACTACCGCTGGCGCGAGTTCGAGGCCCTGTCGCAGCTCGCGCTCGTCAACAAACGAATCTGGCGCGAGGCCGAATCGGCCATCCGCCGGGCCGACCTCCCGCGCTGCCCGCTCCCCGTCCGCGAACTGCTCGACGAGCGCCCGCGCTGCGCCTGCCGCTTCACGCTCGCCTCGGCCGCCGCGCTCGCGCGCCTGCCGCGCGAACTAGAGGAGCGCATGGAGACGGGCCTCGCCGCCTACCAAAGGACGCTCGCGCTCTTCGGACGCCAGCTCCAGCACGCGCTCGAAGCTCTGGCCGCGCGCGACGACGAGCGGCGCGACGTGGCGACGCGCGCGCGCCTGCTCGCCGCCGCGTTCGGCGGCGGCAACCCGCCCGCGAGATTTTCGCGCGCCGACGTGCGCCTCATCGAGCGCGCCGTCGCGTCGATGGAGACGCCGCCGCCCGTGCGCGTCAACCCGCCGACCGAAGGCTGCGGGCTTCTGACGCGCGAGGAGCTTTCGGCGCGCCTGCGCCAGTGGCTTGACGACCTGCCCGACCACACTTCATTCTTCGAGCTCGCCCCGACCGGCGTCGCTCAGAATGAGAACTGAGACGAGTAGAAGCGCGACTGTCAACGTCGTCGGCGCGGGCCGACTCGGCACGGCGCTCGCGCGCGCACTCTCACGCGCGGGCTACGACGTGCGCGCGGTCGTCTCGCGCGACCCGAGACACGCCCGCCGCGCCGCGCGCCTCGTCGGGACGAAGCCGAAGGCGCTTCCCTCGTCCCGCCTCGGACAACTCCCCGAAGCAGACCTCATCATCATCGCCGTCCCCGACGACGCGCTCCCGCCGGTCGCCGAAGCACTCGCCGCGGCATTCTCGTCAGAAGAAAAAGTCGCCGGCAAGACGACGCGCACGCGCCGCACGCGCGTCGCGCTGCACGCGAGCGG
>DASQDT010000172.1:0-26332 GCA_035634035.1 Pyrinomonadaceae bacterium
CAGCGTGCCCATCGCCGACGCATTCGCCGCCGTCTCGCCCACCATCCCGCTCAACCAGTGGCTCCCCTTCCGCGTCACGCGCGCCGCGGGCACGGGCGGCACCTACGTCATACGCGACAACACGGGCGTCACGCGCGACCCGCGCGGCGTTACCACGCCGCCGGGCAACATCGCCGAGACCTTTGAGTTCCGCGCCGTCGACCGCGACCTCCGGACGCCCTTCGTCCAGCAGTGGAACCTCGGCGTCCAGTACGAGGTGACGAAGAACCTTCTCTTCGAAGCGCGCTACGTCGGCACGCGCGGCCGGAATCTTTTGCAGGCCGTCGCCTTCAATCAGGGCTACGACCTGAACGACCCGTCGACGCCCGACCACATCTACGAGCGATTCAATCAGGCTTACGTCGCCGCCGGAAGTCCGAACGGCCCGCTGAATGCGGGCGCGACGGCGCGCCAGCGCGGCTTGGGTCGCGCCTTCGGCTTCGCCAACCCCTACCGCGTCGGCGCGTCGGCCTCCTGCGCGGGCGGAGTCCTCGGCGGCGTCACGGGCGCGCCGCTCGACTTGAATCTCGCCAACCCCATCACCTGCGCGGGCTCGACGCTCGGCGGCGGCCAGATCATCAACTTCGAGGCGCGCGTCCCCGTCCTCGGCTTCAACGTCCCCGAGGCGCTTCTGCTGCAGTCGAACGGCGAGTCCATCTACCACGGCGCGCAGTTCAGCCTGACCAAGCGCCTGTCGCGCGGCCTCCAGCTCAACGCCGCCTACACCTTCTCGAAGTCCATCGACACGAGCTCGACCGACCCCGGCTCGACCGCCGGCTCGGGCAAGCCCGACGTTCCCAACACCGGCTTCGTCGTGCAGGGCGACCAGCGCGACCTCGACGGCAACCGCGCCCCGTCCGACTTCGACCGCACGCACCGCTTCAGCCTCAACTTCGTCTACGAGATTCCGACCTTCGGCGCGACCAACTGGCTCGCGCGCGGCTGGCAGGTCTCCGGCTTCTTCCAAGCGCAGACGGGGACGCCCTACAGCATCTTCGCGCCCGAGCCCGAGTTGCAATCGGCCCCGCAGTACGCCGACCTCGTGCGCGGCTCGGGCGGCCTCTACCGCCTCGGCTTCGGCCGCCCGTCTCTGTGCGACGGCGCGACCCTCGACGACCTGCGCGGTCAGGGCACGGACATCACCGAAGACGCCTTCAACGCGGGCGCCCTCTGCTCGGCGCTCGGCCAGAACGGCGGCCTCGGCCGCAACGTCCTGCGCGCCCCCTCGCAGAGCCGCTTCGACCTCGGCATCGTCAAGACGACGCGCCTCGGCGAGCGCTTCTCGTTGGAGTTCGGGTGGGACGTCTTCAACGTCTTCAACCGCGCCAACTTCGCCGCGCCCGACAGCGAACTCGGCAGCCCCGACTTCGGCCGCATCACCAACACGGTCGGCGGCCCGCGCGTCATGCAGTTCAGAACCAAGCTCCGGTTCTAATATGTCTTCTGACTCGACCCTGACGAAACAGGCCGCCGGCGCGTGCGGGCGGGACGACGTCGCGGACGTCTACGACGACGGGCACCTGCGCGTCGAGCACGACAACTACTACGTGGCCTGCCGGGGCGAGGTGCTCAAGTTCCCGCGCACGGAGTTCCTGCTGCTGTCGCGTCTGGCCCGCAGCGTCTCGCGCACGGTGCGCGCCGAGGAGCTGTGGGCCTGCGCGTGGCGGGGCGGCAAGCCCTACAACTCCGAGAGCCTCCACGTCCACATCTACCGCCTGCGCAGCAAGCTCGCGCCCTACGGAGTGCACATCGAGACGATGGTCAACGTCGGCTACCGCCTCGTCCTCGCCGCACGCGGGCGCCGCGAGTCGGCCGGAGAATGCGGGGCCGGCCCCGCATTTGTTAACACTAATTTAGGACGCGATTCAGACAGATGTAACACCCTTCGCGCATCCTCTAACTTCTCGGCGTTGTCACCAACAGACAGGAGAATGACCCCTTTGACTCGTTCCGCAAAAATGCGCGCTTCGACCGCGCTCCTCCTCACCTGCGCCGTCGCGCTGGCCTCGGCCTGTAGCGGACAGCCGGCCGGCGGGGCCGTCGGGCCGGGCGGCGAGGTTCGCCTGCAAGGCGCGGGCGCGACCTTCCCGAACCCGCTCTACCAGAAGTGGCTGAGCGAGTACGGCAAGCTCCGCCCGCAGGTGCGCATCGACTACCAATCAATCGGCTCGGGCGGCGGCATCAAGCAGATCAAGGAGCAGACGGTCGACTTCGGCGCGTCCGACGCGCCGATGAAGGACGAGGATTTGAAGTCGGCTCCGGGCGAGCTGCTCCACATCCCGACCGTCTTGGGCGCGGTCGTCATCACCTACAACCTTCAGGGCGTCGCGCAGCCCCTGCGCTTCTCGCCCGAGACAATCGCCGACATCTTCCTCGGCAAGATTAAGCGTTGGGACGACGAGCGCATCAAGGCCGACAACGCCGGAGTTAATCTGCCGGCCGCCGACATCACCGTCGTCCACCGCTCGGACGGCAGCGGCACGTCGGCCGTCTTCACCGACTACCTGTCGAAGGTCAGCGCCGAGTGGAAGGAGCGTGTCGGCGCGGGCACGTCGCCGAACTGGCCGGTCGGCTTGGGCGGCAAGGGCAACGAGGGCGTGACGGGTCAGGTCAAGCAGACGCCGAACACGGTCGGCTACGTCGAGCTCGCCTACGCCGTGCAGAACAAGCTCCCCGTCGCCCTCATCAAGAACGCCTCGGGCAACTTCGTCGAGCCCTCTCTGGACGCCGTGACGGCGGCCGCCGCCGAGAGCCTGCCGACGACGCCCGAGGACTTGCGCGTCTCCATCACGAACGCGGGCGGCGCGGGCGCATACCCGATTTCGAGCTACACCTACATCCTCGCCGACAAGGAGCAGAAGGACGCGACGAAGGGCAAGGCGCTCGTCGACTTCCTCTGGTGGGGCATCCACGAGGGCGAACGGTTCGCGAAAGATTTGGAGTACGCGCCGCTGCCGCCCGACATCGTCCGCCGGGCCGAGGCCAAGATTAACTCCATCACCTCGGGCGGCCAGCCCCTGAGGCAGTAGCATTGTCGAAGCTTCAGCCAGAGCCGCCGGGGCCGGCCGCCGTCTACGGCGCGCGTGCGCGCGCGGGCGGACGTTGGCGGCGCGCCCTGTCGCCGACCGGCAACCTCGGCGACGCCGTCTTCCGCGGCGTCCTCTTCGGCTGCGCGCTGCTCGTCATCCTCATCGTCGGCGCGATGTTCTGGGAGATCGGGGCGAACGCGCGACTGTCGCTCGAACGCTTCGGCTTCTCCTTCCTGACGGGCCGCTCGTGGGATCCGATTCAGGACGAGTTCGGCGCGCTGCCCTTCATCTACGGCACCCTCGTCTCGTCGGTTCTGGCGCTCGTGCTCGCCGTCCCCGTCTCGCTCGGCATCGCCATCTACCTCGTCGAGCAGTCGCCGCGCCGGCTGTCGCGCCCGCTCACGTTCCTCGTCGAGCTGCTGGCCGCCATCCCGTCGGTCGTCTACGGGCTGTGGGGCATCTTCGTGCTCGCGCCTTTCCTGCGCGAGTACGTCGGGCCGCCCCTTCAGAAGTGGCTCGGGTGGCTGCCGCTCTTTCAGGGGACGGTCACTGGCATCGGGCTTCTGACGGGCGGCGTCATCCTCGCCATCATGGTGACGCCCATCATCACGGCCGTCGTCCGCGACGTGCTGGCCGCCGTCCCCGTCTCGCAGCGCGAGGCGGCGCTCGCGCTCGGCGCGACGAAGTGGGAGACGACGCGCATCGTCTTGGCCAACGGCGCGCCCGGCATCGCGGGCGCGATTATTTTGGGCTTGGGCCGCGCCATCGGCGAGACGATGGCCGTCACGATGGTCATCGGCAACCGCCCCGAAATTTCGCTCTCGCTCTTCGACCCCTCGTACACCATCGCCTCCGTCATCGCCAACGAGTTCACGGAGGCGACGGGCGATTTGTATTTGAGCGCGCTCGTCGAGTTGGGTCTGGTGCTCTTTCTCGTCACCTTCGTCGTCAACGGCGCGGCTCGACTGCTCGTGTGGAGCGTGACGCGCGGGACGAGCGGCGTGGCGCGCGCGTAAAAGGTTTTCGGGTTCAAGCGACATGACGACGGCGGAAAGCAAATTCACGAAGGCGGCGGGCAGGGGCGGCGCGCGGCGGCGCGCCGTCAACGCCGTGACCTCGGCGCTGACGGCGCTCTGCGCGTTCGCGGGCGTCGCCGTCCTCGTCCTCATCCTCGGCTACATCGCTTGGCGCGGCGTCTCGTCTCTGAGCTGGCAGTTTCTGATAGACACGCCGAAGCCGGTCGGCGAGGGCGGCGGCATCGGCAACGCCATCCTCGGCACGCTCATCCTGCTCGCGCTCGCCTCGGCCATCGGGCTGCCGGTCGGCATCGCGGCCGGCGTTTACCTGTCCGAGTTCGGGCGCGGCTGGTTCGCGGGCGTCGTGCGCTTCGTCTCAGACACCCTGACGGGCGTCCCGTCCATCGTCACGGGCGTCTTCATCTACACGCTCATCGTGCTGCCGATGAAGCAGTTCTCGGCGCTCGCGGGCGGCATCGCTCTGGCCGTCATCATGATTCCGATTGTCACGCGCACGACCGAGGAGATGCTGCGGCTCGTGCCGGCCTCTTTGCGCGAGGGGGCGTTGGCACTCGGCGCGCCGCAGTGGCGCGTGACGACGGGCGTCGTGCTCCCGGCCGCGGCGTCGGGCATCGCGACGGGCGCGATGCTGGCGGTGGCGCGCGTCTCGGGCGAGACCGCGCCGCTGCTGTTCACGGCCTTCGGGAGCCGCTTCTTCAGCTACCACCTCGACCAGCCCGTCGCCAGCCTGACGGTGCAGATTTTCAACTACGCCGTCTCGCCCTACGACGAGTGGCACGCGCAGGCTTGGGCGGCGACGCTCGTTTTGATGACGCTCATCCTCGTCGTCAACGTCGCCGTCCGCTTCATGACGAGGAAGAGGTTTTGAAAAAAGCTGTCAGCCTTCAGCTTTCTGACTGAAGCGGACGCGCTGTATAGTTTTGAAAACTTCTACGCCGAAATCGGCTGACTGTTGACCGCTGATTGCCGAACGCTTTTTTATGACGACCGCACAGATTACAGTCCGAGCGCCGCACGTCGAGGGCGACAAAGAGCGGCCGGCGCGCCGCGAGGACGCGCGGGCCAAGATCAGCGTCCGCGGGCTCAACTTCTTCTACGGCCGCGCGCAGGCGCTCTTCCAAATCGCGCTCGACGTGCCCGAGCGCATCGTGATGGCCTTCATCGGCCCCTCGGGGTGCGGCAAGTCGACCTTCCTGCGCACGCTCAACCGGATGAACGACACCATCCCGGGGGCGCGCGCCGAGGGTCGGGTGCTCATCGACGGCGAAGACCTCTACGCGCCCGGCGTCGACGTCGTCGAGCTGCGGCGCAAGGTCGGGATGGTCTTCCAGAAGTCGAACCCGTTCCCGAAGTCCATCTTCGACAACGTCGCCTACGGCCTGCGCATCAACCGCCTCACCGGCAGCAAGGGCGAGCTCAACGACCGCGTCGAGCAGGCGCTCAGAGACGCCGCGCTCTGGAACGAGGTGAAAGACCGCCTGAAGTCTTCCGCGTTGGGGCTGTCGGGCGGGCAGCAGCAGCGCCTGTGCATCGCGCGCGCGCTCGCCGTCCGCCCCGAGGTCGTCTTGATGGACGAGCCGGCGTCGGCCCTCGACCCGATTGCGACGCAGAAGATCGAGGAGCTGATAGTCGAGCTCAAGCGGCAGTACACCATCGTCATCGTGACGCACAACATGCAGCAGGCGGCGCGCGTCTCCGACCAGACGGCCTTCTTCTGGCTGGGCAAGCTCGTCGAGGTCAACGAGACCGAGAAGATGTTCACCAACCCGGACGAGAAGCTGACGGAGGACTACATCACGGGGCGCTTCGGGTGAGAGAGACAGGGGGAGGTTTGCGGAAGATGGAGCACCACAGAAGACTCGACGACGAGCTCAACGTCCTGCGCGACCGCGTGCTCCTCCTCGGCGGCGAGGCCGAGGCCGCCTTGCGGCGCGCGATGCACGCCCTGACCGAGCGCGACTCGCAGGCCGCCCGCGACGTGCTCGCCGGCGACGACCGCATCGACCAGCTCGAAGTCGAAATCGACCGCCTCTGCATCGACGTCATCGCCCTGCGCCAGCCGGCCGCGCGCGACCTCCGCTTCGTCGTCGCCGTCGCGAAGGTGACGCCGATTCTCGAACGCGTCGCCGACCACGCCTGCAACATCGCGCGCGTCGCCATCGACTTGAACGACGAGCCGCAACTCAAGCCATACTTCGATCTGCCGCGGATGGCCGAGGTCGCCTCCTCGATGCTGCGCGCCTCGCTCGACGCCTTCACGGGCGGCGACGCGGCCGAGGCCCGGCGCACGATCGTGCGCGACGACGAGATCGACGTGATGTACGAGCGCCTGTTCCGCGAGTTGATAGATTTGATGGTCAACGACCCGGCGGCCACGCCGCGCGCCGCGCGCCTGCTGTTCGTCGCCAAGCACCTTGAGCGCGTCGCCGACTACGTCACGGACATCTGCGAGCTGACCGTCTACATGACCGAGGCCGCCTTCATCAAACACAGCTACTGACGCATGACCCGACCCGTTCTCATCGTCGAAGACGACCCGGACATCGCCGAGGGCCTGCGCTACAACTTGGAGCGCGAGGGGATGCCGACGCGCGTCGCGGAGACGGGCGAGAAGGGGCTCGCCGCCGCGCTCGACAAGAAGAGCCCGCCCGCGCTCGTCATCCTCGACCTGATGCTGCCCGGGATGTCCGGCACGGAACTGTGCCGCCGCCTGCGCCGCGAGCCCTCCACCCGCCGCACGCCCATCATCATGCTCACGGCGCGCGGGTCTGAGTCCGAGCGCGTCGCCGGGCTCGAACTCGGCGCGGACGACTACATCACCAAGCCCTTCTCGGTGCGCGAGCTCGTCGCGCGCGTCCGCGCCGTCCTGCGCCGGGCCGACGACGCGGCCGTCTCGGTCTACGAGGACGAGCGCCTGCGGATTCACTTCGAGGATATGCACGTCTCTTGCGACGGGGCGGAGGTTCGCCTGACGCGCAAGGAGTTCGCGCTGCTCGCCGCGCTCGCGCGCCGTCTCGGGCGCGTCGCGACGCGGCAGCAACTGCTCGACGACGTGTGGGGGCATCAGTACTACGGCGACACGCGCACGCTCGACGTGCACATCCGACGCCTCCGCCAGAAGCTCGGCCTCTGCGACAACTCCATCGAGACGGTCGTCGGCGTCGGCTACCGCTTCGTCGGCTGCCCCTCGCCGCAGTCGGGGCGCGCCGAGCCGACGGCCGAGACTTAAAACCCTCGCGCCGTGACGGCCCGCCCCTGCCGGGTCTACAATACGCGGCGCGACGGCCATGACCGAAAAATTCCTGAAGACAATCTCCGCGCGCGTCGCGCGTGCGTTGCTGTTGATGACGGCGTCGCTGAGCTGCGGCTGCGGCGGCGGCGCGACGGGCGTCTCACGCTCGGACGCTCAGCCGACCCCGACGGCGACGCCCGCGCAGGCTCTCTCCGTCATCCAAGCCGAGTCGCCGGCCGGGCCCGACAGCCGCGAGCCGGAGTTGTTCGCGACCGCGGACGGGCGCGTCGTCATGAGTTGGGTCGAGCGCGTGGCGGGGAAGCGTTACGCTTTGCGCTTCGCCGTGCGCGACGCGTCGGGGTGGTCTGAGACGCGCGCCGTCTCGGAGGGCGATAACTGGTTCGTCAACTGGGCCGACTTCCCCTCGGTCGTCGCGCTCCCCGACGGCACGCTCGCCGCGCACTGGCTCGTGATGAGCGGGCCGGGCACGTACGCCTACGACATAAACGTCGCGCGCTCGCGGGACGGCGGGAGGACTTGGGGCGCGCCCGTCGTCCCGCACACGGACGGCACGCAGACCGAGCACGGCTTCGTCTCGCTCATCCCGATGACGGACGGGCGGCTCGGCGCGGTCTGGGTGGACGGGCGCGCGACGAAGGATTTGAAGGAGGGGCACGGCGACGAAGGCCCGCTCCCCGTCAGTATGCAACTGCGCTTCGCGGCCCTCGACGCCGAGGGCCGGCTCTCTGACGAGGCGGTGCTCGACGAGCGCATCTGCGAGTGCTGTCAGACCTCGGCCGCCGTCACCTCCGACGGCGTCGTCGCCGTCTACCGCGACCGCTCGGAGACGGAGGTGCGCGACGTCCATTTCGTGAGGCGGCGCGGCGACGGCACTTGGAGCGAGCCGCGCGCGGTGAGCGCGGACGGCTGGACGATCACGGGCTGCCCGGTCAACGGGCCTTCGGTCGCGGCCGACGGCCGGCGCGTCGCCGTCGCGTGGTACACGGAAGGCGGCGGCCCGCGCGTCCAAGTCGCCTTCTCGGACGACGCGGGCGAGACGTTCGGCGCGCCCGTGCGCGTTGACGACGGAGACGCGACGGGGCGCGTCGACGTTTTGCTGCTCGCGGACGGGTCGGCCGTCGTGACGTGGCTTTCGGGGACGGCCGAGGGCGGCGCGGTCAAGGCCCGCCGCGTGCGCGCTGACGGCGTCGCGGACAACGTCGCCGTCGTCGCGCGAACCGACATCTCGCGTTCGAGCGGCTTCCCGCGCACGGCGCGCGCGGGCGATGCGGTTCACTTCGCTTGGACGCAGTTCGGGAAGCCCCCGCGCGTGCTGACGGCGACGGCCGACGTGGGCGCTTTTAAGTGAGGCGGAGGCGTCGGCGCGCCGCACGCCCGCGGATAGACAAGAGGGCGCGCGTGTGTTTAATTAAACGCGTAGGGCACGAAAAAAGGTGACGCGCAAGCTCATAAATCTCTGTCTCGTCCTGACGCTCGTCGCGGGCTGCGCTGGCAGCGCGCTCGCCGCGGCGGTCTGCCCGCACGCGGGCTGCGAGACGATGACGGCCGCGCCCGAAAACGCGGACGCCCACTGCGACCCCGCGCCCGCCGAGACTCACCACGCGGCCGGCGCGCATGAGCACTCGTCGCACGCGGAAAGCCAACACGGACACGCGACGAGGTCGGCCGCCGAAGAACGTCACGGGACGGAGACGAAACGGCCGGCGTCGAAACATTCGAGAGGCGTCGCGTCCCCGTCGCACGACACGACGTGCGCTCACTGCTCGGGCCGTCGCGAGTCGCCGCCGTCGGCGAAATTCGAGTGGCAGCCTAATTCGATTAAGAGGCACGAGAAGGAGTCGCCGCCGCAACACGCGGTCGGTTACTCCGCGCCGCCCTCGCGCGGCTTCGCGCGTCAGATCACGCCCGCCCAGCACGCGCCTCCAGCACAGACAGACCGCCACGTCCTCCTCGGCGTCTTCCGCATCTAGACCCGCCCGCGGGCCTCGGCCGAAGTGTGCCGCCGCCCCGCCCCGCCCGTCCAACGCCCGATAAAAACCGCTCTCGCAAAGTCGCGACGCGGCGCGCCTCTGAGTTTCGTCGCGCGCGCTCGACGGCTTTCGTCAACACCGGGGAGGAACGTCATGAACCGACATCGGCGCTTGAGTGCGCCGGCCCGCAAACTATCCGGCGCGCTCGCCGCCCTCGCGCTCGTCGCTTTGTCGGGCGCGTCCGCGTCGGCGCAGCACGAGGGGCACACGATGCCGACGCCGACGCCCGCGCAACAACAGACGCCCGCCGTCGACCACACCGCGCATGAGCAGGCGACGCCGACGCAACAACGGACGGAACGTAGGATGGCGCGCCGCGGCGCAGGTATACCCGACGGGCCCGTCGTCACGCTCGAAGAGTTGGAGAGGATGGCCGCCGAGCGCAACCCGACGCTCGCGCAGGCCGAAGCCGCGGTGCGCGCCGCCGAGGGGCGACGCCGTCAGGCGGGCGCGTTCCCGAACCCCGTCGTCGGCTATTTCGGCGAGGAGTTGACCTTCCGCGCCGCCGGGGAGACGAGCGAGCACGGCGTCTTCGTCGAGCAGACCATCCCGCTCGGCGGCAAGCTCGGCAAGGCGCGCCGCGTCTTCGAGCGCGAGCGCGAGCAGGCCGAGGCCGTCGCGGAGGCGCAGGCGTTGCGCGTCAGAAATTCCGTCCGCGCGCTCTACTTCGAGGCGCTCGGCGCGCAGCAACTGCTCGAACTCCGCGCAGACCTCGCCGACCTCGCGCGCGAGGCCGTCGAGATCACGGCCGAGCTTTACAACGTCGGGCAGGCCGACCGCCCCGACCAGCTCGAAATCGAGATCGAGGCCGAGCGCGCCGAGATCGAAAGCCTGCGCGCGCGCATCGAATGGGAGCAGGCGTGGCGCGCCCTCGCCGCCATGACGGGCAACACGGAACTCCGGCCCGCGCGCCTCGCGGGCAATCTGGAAGACGGCGCGGCGGCGCTCGAAGAGGCGCAACTGCTCGCGACCGTCCTGCGCGACAGCCCGGAGCTGCGCGCGGCGCGCGCGGGCGTCGAGCGGGCGCGCGCCGTCGTCTCGCGCCAGAAGGCCGAGCGCGTCCCCGACCTGTTCTTGAGCGGCGGCGTCGGCTACAGCAACGAGCTTCTTGAGAGCGACGCGCGCAGGCGCGGCGCGACGGGGCGCATCGAGGTCGGCGTGAGCGTCCCGGTCTTTAACCGCAACCGCGGCGGCATCGCGGCGGCCGAGGCCGAGCTCAGTATCGCCGAGCGCGAGCTCGAACGCCTGCAACTGTCTCTGCGCACGCGGCTGGCGTCGAGCTTCCGCGAGTACCAGAGCGCGCGGCAGACGGCCGAGCGCTACCGCACGCAGGTCTTGCCGCGCGCGCGGCGCGCCTACGAGATGTATCTGGCGAACTTCCGTCAGATGGCCGCGAGCTACCCGCAGGTGCTCATCGCGCAGCGGACGCTCTTTCAGGTCGAGGTCGAGTACGCGCGCACGCTCGTCGAGCTGCGCCGCGGCGCGAACGCGCTGCAAGGCTTCCTGCTCGAAGGCGGGCTCGACGGGGTCGAAAAGTTTTCGATGGGGACAGGAGTTGAGAGATGAATAACAGCAGACGCAATTTTCTGAGACGCGCCTCGGTCATCGGCGCGGCCGGCGCGGTCGCCGCCGGCTCGAAGGCCGTCAGCGCGCAGCACGAGGGGCACACGGCGGCTCAGCCGCAGGCCCCGCCCAAGACCGACAACCGCCCCGCCGCTTCGGCGGGCGCGACGGTTCCCGTCCAAGTGCCGGACGTGCCGCGCCTGCCGTGGACGATGGAGGGCGGCGTCAAAGTCTTCCGCCTCGTCCCCGAGGTCGTCGAGTGGGAGTTGATTCCCGGCAAGAAGATCATCGGGTGGGGCTACAACGGCCACGTCCCCGGCCCGACCATCGAGATCAACGAGGGCGACCGCGTGCGCATACACGTCACGAATCGTCTGCCGGAAGGCACGTCGATGCACTGGCACGGATTGGAAGTCCCGCCCTCGCAGGACGGCGTGCCGTTTCTCAACCAGCCTTTGATTGAGCCGGGGCAGAGCTTCACCTACGAGTTCACGGTCAACCAGAACGGCACGTTCTTCTACCACTCGCACATGGCGATGCAGGAGATGATGGGCATGATCGGCTTCTTCATCGTCCACCCGAAGCGCCCCTACGCGCCGAAGGTTGATAAGGACTTCGGCCTCATCCTTCAGGAGTGGGCGCTTTTGCCGAACAACCCCATCCCGAACACTCTGGCGATGGAGTTCAACTGGCTCACCATCAACGGCCGCTCGGGGCCGCACTCGACGCCGATGCTCGTCCGGCAGGGCGAGCGCGTGCGCATACGCTTCGTCAACCTCGGCATGGATCACCACCCGATGCACATCCACGGCAACCAGTTCTACGTCACGGGGACGGAGGGCGGGCGCATCCCCGAGACGGCTTGGTATCCCGGCAACACCGTTCTGGTCGGCGTCGCGCAGGCGCGCGACGTGGAGTTCGACGCCGTCAACCCCGGCGACTGGATGCTCCACTGTCACCTGCCGCATCACATGATGAACCAGATGGTCTCGATGGTCGGGCCGATGGCGCACGCCGGCCACGGCTCGCAGACGGGCAAGGGGATGGAGGAGGGCACGGGCGTCGTCTCGGGCGACCACGCTCTGAGCGAAGACCTCGGGCCGGGCATGGGCCGCGGCATGGGCATGACCGCGCAGGAGCGCAACGTCTCGAACGCCGTCGGGCCGCAGGACGCGCATCAAGGTCACGGCCAGCAGCCGCCCACGCCCGCGCAGGGCAAGGGGACGGAGGTGCAGCCCGGACAGGTCGAGCGATTAGGACAAGTCAGCAACCCCGACGACACGGCGCGGCGCAAGCGCGTGCCCGGCTACCCGCAGGACATGGTGATGTTCATGGACAAAGAAGTCGCGAAGCCGGAGACCTACGGGCTGCCGCCCGGCTGGACGGGCTCGTTCATGGGCATGATGACGATGGTCAGGGTGCTCCCGCCCGAAGTCTACGACGAGGTGCAGCGGCGCGTCCGCGAAGGAATAGTCGAAGCGCCGCAAGGCGAGCCCGCGGGCCAACACAAACACGAATAGTCGAAGCAGGACGAACTGAAAAGTTGAAGGACGAACTGAGAAAGGGAAGAACGATGAACAAGAAACTCGGAACACGGCGGGCCGCGTCGCTCGCTCTTGCCGTCGCGGCGTTCGCGACCTTGTCGGCTTTCGCGCTCGCCGTCGGCGCGCGCGCGCAGGAGCATTCGGGGCACTCGGGCCACGGTCAGACGGCCGACGTGCCGCCGGGCCTGCACTTCATCGACATGGCGGCGGCGCACCACCGTCAGGGCGTCGAGACGGCGCGGCTCGCCGAGACGAAGGCGCAGAGCGCGGCCGTCAAGGCGTTCGCCGCCCGCACGGCCTCCGCGCAGGAGGAGGAGCTCAAGACGTTGCAATGGCACCGCGACAACCACTACGCGGGCCGACCCCTGATGGACGAGGGCCAGACGGCCGCCCACATGCGCGCGATGCCCGGCCACGGCGCGATGGACGCCGCGGGCGACATGGCGAAGCTCCGCGCCGCCTCGGGCCGCGCGTTCGACCGACTCTTCCTCGACACGATGACCCGTCATCACGAGATGATGGTCGGCATGGCGCGCGAGGCGGCGACGAAGGCCGAGCACGCCGAAATCCGAGAGCTCGCGCGCAAGAGCGCCGAGTCGCAGCAGGCCGAGATCAGCGAGATGAACCGTCTCAAGGCTTCTCTCGGCGGCGCGGCGGC
This sequence comes from Pyrinomonadaceae bacterium, assembly GCA_035634035.1. Classification (GTDB taxonomy): domain Bacteria; phylum Acidobacteriota; class Blastocatellia; order Pyrinomonadales; family Pyrinomonadaceae; genus DASQDT01. The sequence continues at coordinate 13,154 of DASQDT010000172.1, forward strand.
GCGCAAGTCGCCCGCCAAGACTTCGCGCAAACCCGCGGCCAAAAAGCCCGCCGCCAAAAAGCCGTCGCACGCGGGCCACCACTGAAGGCGCGGGGCTCGTGATCCTGTTCGGGCCGCGGCTGCGCGTATGTGAGTGGGGAGAAGTGGCGAAAGCCGAAACCCACCGACAAATGCGCACTAATCTCGAAAGGAAACACGCAAAAATGAAGGCTACGGCCGGGATTCTGAAACTGGCGGCGGCGGCGCTTCTGTTCGTCGCGACGGCCGCGTCGGCGCGAGCCGACGTGAAGATTAAGGCCCGCAACACGATGGCCGGGCAGTCGAGCGAGCAGACCACCTACATCAAGGGCAAGCGGCAGCGCACGGAGATGATGGGCGGGCAGATGGTCACCGTCCAGCAGTGCGATATGCGCCGCGACCTCCAGATCAGCCCGTCGTCTAAGACCTACCTCGTCACCTCCTACGCGCAAGGGCCGTCGGCGCAGACGCCGGCCGCGCGGCCGGCGCAAGGCGCTCCGGCGCAGCAGCGCGGCGGCCTCGTCACGACGACCGTCACCAACAAAGACACGGGCGAGCGCAAACAGATGTTCGGCCACACCGCCCGCCGCGTCATCACGACGATGGTCACGGAGTCCTCGCCCGACTCCTGCGCGCCCGTCAAGACGCGCATGGAGGTCGACGGCTGGTACATCGACGCCTCGTTCGCGCCCGACTGCGAAGCGTCGCGCAGCTACCAGAACCCGATGGCGGGCATGACTTCGGGCTGCCGCGACCGCCACGAGATGAAGCACGTCGGCGCGGCGCGCACGGGCCTGCCCGTCATGACGAAGACGACCATCTACGGCGAAGACGGCTCGGCCGCGCACACGATGAACTACGAGGTCGTCGAAATCTCGCAGGCCGCGCTCGACGCCGCGCTCTTCGAAGCGCCGGCCGGCTACCGCGAGGTCAAGACGGCGGCCGAACTCTACGGGATGCCCGCCGCGGGCGAAGAGGAGGAAGAGACCGAGGAGCCTTCCGACGAGCCGGGCCGGACGGTTCGTGCCGACGGCTCGACGAGGAAACGCGACGCGGCGTCGGCCCGCGACGCCGCGGCGATTGAGGCCAAGAGCGAGGGCGTCGTGCGCGTCGGCGTCGTGGCCGTCATGACGGGCGCGGTCGGCGACGGCGTGAGCGCCTCGGAACTCACGTCGGCCGTGCGCGAGAGTCTGAAGGGGAGTCTGACGGCGCAGGGCGTCGAGGTCGTCGCAATCGAGTCGAGCCGCCCGCAGGACGTCGAGGCCGAGGCGGGCGAGAAGGACTGCGACCTCGTCGTCTACGCCGTCGTCTCGCACAAGAAAGGCGGGGGCGGGGGCTTCGGGCGACTGCTCGGCGGCGCGGCCCGAGTCGTCGGCGCGGCGTCGCACGCGACGGGCGCTCACGTGGCGTCGTCGTCCTACGCGGCCGCCTCGACCGCTTCGGGCGTCAGGTCGCGCGACGAGCTGACGCTCGACATCCGGCTCGAATCGCCGGGCGGCGCGGCCCCGACCGTCAAGCGGCAGTTCAAGACGAAGGCGCGCGCCGACGGCGACGACATCGTCACGCCCGCCGCCGAGCAGGCCGCGCGCGCCGTCGTGGAAGCGGCCGCCGCCGTTAACTGACGTTGCCGCCGAAAGATTGACGAAAGGAGCACCCATGTCGAGACAGGCGACACTCGCGGAGATTGAGGAGGAGACGGCCGCCGCGGATTTGGCGGCGGCGGATTTGACGGCCGCCGAGACCGAGGGGACGGCCGCCGCCGAGATGTTTTTCCAGATGGCGACGGGCCACTGGGTCGCGAAGGCCATCTACGTCGCGGCGCGTCTGGGCGTCGCAGACCTTCTGACCGACGGGCCGAAGACGGCCGACGAGTTGGCCGCGGCGACCGCCGCGCACGCGCCCACGCTGCGACGCCTGATGCGCGCGCTCGCGGGCGTCGGAGTTTTCACGGAAGACGAGGGCGGGCGTTACGGCGCGTCGCCGCTGACGCAGTTCATGCGGCGCGGCGCGGGCTCGATGCGCGGGATGGTTCTGCACCTCGGCGAGACCGCGTCGTGGCTCGCGTGGGACGAGCTTTTGGGGAGCGTGCGGACGGGCGAGCAGGGTTTCAAGCGCGCGCACGGCGTCGAGGTCTTCCCCTACTACGCCGCGCACCCCGAGTCGAACGAGCCGTTCAACGAGGCGATGGTCGAGCTGTCCGGCGTCGTCGCCGCGGCCGTCGTCGAGGCTTACGACTTCTCGCGCTTCGGCAAAATCGTCGATGTCGGCGGCGGCCACGGCGGACTCTTGACGGCCATCCTGCGCGCCAACCCCGACGCGCGCGGCGTCGTCTTCGACCAGCCCGAAATCGTCGCCGGCGCGCGCGAACTCATCGGGCGCGAGGGTCTTACCGAACGATGCGAGACGGAGGGCGGGGACTTCTTCGAGGGCGTGACGGGGGGCGGCGACGCCTACGTCATGAAGTGGATCATCCACGACTGGGACGACGAGCGCGCGCTCACGATTCTGCGCAACGTGCGGCGGGCCATCCCCCCGCAGGGCCGCCTGCTCCTCTGCGAGCAGGTCGTGCCAGAGGGCGGCGGGCCGTCGCCCGCGAAGATGATGGACTTGCAGATGCTCGTCATGACGGGCGGGCGCGAGCGCACCGAGACTGAGTACCGCGAGCTTCTTAAGAAGGCGGGCTTCGAGCTGACGCGCGTCGTCGAGACGAAGTCGCTCGTGAGCATCGTCGAGGCCGTGCCGGCCGGCGACTGAGCCGGGCCGGCGGCCGAAAACCTCCGCGCCCCCGGCGGACGCTCGGCGCTCCCCGCGTTACAAAGTCTGTGACGCAAAGAGCGCGAAGCTTCCGCGGAGGGCGCGGACTGTCTATCCGCGCAAGTTGATTGATCCCATCCCGTTCTCGAATACGCGTGGGGTTGTAGAGAGCAAAATTAAACTCTACGACTAAAAGCTAAGATAACGGGGAGGGAACGGTAATGTTAGGCTTGATTCGGATTATGGAGGCCGCGCTGGACGCTTTCGAGTACCGTCTGGCTCTGAGGGCTCACGCGCGCGAGGAGCGACGCAGGGACTTGGCGTCGGCCGGCACGCTCGTCTACGAGAAACGCACCCGGGCCGCGGGCGCGGCTCAGCTCGCCGAGGGGTGAACGCGCCCGACGACGGCGGCGAACCGCGCGTGGTGGCGCAGGCGGTCGAGCTGCGGCTCGCCCTTGACCCAGATGAGCCACCCCTCGCGCGCGTCGGCCGCCGCTTCGAGCAGCGCGAGCGCGCGCTCGTCTTCGCCGAGGTTGGCGTGGACGAGCGCCAGATGATACGGCGAGACGTAACGCCCGCGCGCCTTCTCCGTCACCTCCGACAGAACCTTCCGCGCCGACCCCTCGTCGCCCGCCAGAGCGTGAACCCCGGCCAGAGCCGCGAGCACCGGCAGACTGCCCCTGTCCGTCAACAGCGCCGCCCGCTCCACTTCCGACACCGCTTCCTCGAACCGTCCGGCCTGCGCCAGCGTCCAGCCCAAAGCCCAGCGCGAGATGACGAAGTTCGGCTCAAGCTCCAGAGAGCGACGAAGCTGATTGAGGCTCTCGTCGAAGCGGCGCGAGTGGTAGTAGCCCCAGCCTAAGGTCTCTCCGAGGTGAGGCGAGCTCGGGTCGAGCTCCATCGCGCGGCGGCCCACCGTTTCGAACTCCTCCCAACGCCCCTGCGCGGCCAGCTGCAGGCAGTAGAAGTTGTAGGCGGTCGCGTAGTTCGGGTTCAGCTCGATGGCCTTCTTGATGTGGCGCTCGGCCGCCTCCCAGTCCCAGAGGCTGACGGCGGCGAAGTTGAGCGCGGCGTGGCCCTCGGCCAGACGCGGGTCTAACTCGACGGCGCGCCCGGCCTCGCGCCGCGCCTCGGCCGAGCACTCGGCCGACGGGCGGACGCCGTAGACGCCGAGCCAGTTGTAGTAGTCGGCGACGCCCGCGTGCGCGAGCGCGAACGAGGGGTCGAGGCAGATGGCCTCGCGGTAGCTCTCGATCGAGCGCGCGAAGCCGTCCTCGCTGATGCGGTTCCAGTGGTAGCGCCCGCGCAGGTAGGCCTCGTAGGCTTTGGCGTCCTCCGTCCCGTGCGAGGAGACGCGCGCGCGCTCGTCGCCCGAGAGCTGCGGGACGAGGGCGACGGCGACCTGCTCGGAGACCGTGTCGTGGACTGAGAGGATGTCGGTGTGGTCGGCGTCGAACTTCTCGGCCCAGATGGGCGTGCGGTCGGAGACGCGTATGAGCTGCACGGTGACGCGCAGGCGCGCGCCGGCCAGAAGCACGCGGCCGTCGAGGACGAAGGCGACGCCGAGCGTGCGCCCCGTCTCCACGGGGTCTTGCGAGTCGTTATCGAAGCGGGCGACGGCGCTCGTCGGCCGCACGGCCAAGCTCCTGATGTTGGACAGGCGCGTGATGAGCGCGTCGGCGAGGCCGACGCCGAGGTAGGCGTCGCCCGTGTCGCCGTCTTCGCCGGGGTTGACGACCTTGAAGGGGAGGACGGCGAGCGTGCGCTCGGCGGCCGTGCTCGCGTCGGCCGCCGCTCGGCCCCCGCGCGAGCGCGGGGTCGAGAGCCGGCGCAGAAGCTCGTCGAAGCGCGGGTCGGAGCGCAGGGAGTCCAGATGCGGGTCGACGCGGACGAACGTCAAGCCGACGGCGTGCTCGCGCTCGGCCTGTTCGAGCCAGCGCAGGGCCTCGTCCGTGTCGCCGAGCAGCGAGCAGATGACGGCTATCTCGTAGGCCGTGACGCCGCGCTCCTCGTGCTTGGCCAGAAGCTCTTCGAGAATCTGCCGCGCCTCGTCGCGGCGTCCGACGGCGGCGAGGACGTGCGCGCGCTTGGCCCGCGTCGTCGGCGTGTCGCCCGCAAACACCCGCTCCTGCTCGAAGACGAGCATGGCCTCGTCGCGCATCCCCTTCATCTCGTAGGCCCAGCGCAGGACGACGTGGGCGGCGACCGAGCCGGGGTCTAATTCGAGCGCGCGCCGGCACTGCTCGATGGCCTCGTCGAAGCGGCGCGCGTGGAAGAGGACGTTGGCGACGGCGTTGGCCATCACGGGCGAGCGCGGGTTCAGGTCGCGCGCGCGCATCATCTCGGCCACGGCCTCGTCGTGGCGGCCCATCGCCGAGAGGTTGAAGGCGTGCCAGCGCCGCGCCACGGGGTTGTCGGGCTTGAGCTCGACGGCGCGGCGCAACTCTCTTTCAGCGCCCGCGAGGTCGCGGTCGTAGTGCGAGATGACGAAGCCGAGTGAGGCGTGCGCCTCGGCCAGCGTGTCGTCGGCGGCGACGGCGCGCTCGGCCGCCTCGCGCGCCTTCGGCCACGCGTCCGCCGGCGACGGCTCGACGTACCAATTCAAAAGCGCGTAGCAGTCGGCCAGCTCCGCATAGGCGAGCGCAAACTTCGGGTCGCGCTCGACGGCGCGCTCGAACCTCTCGATGGCCTGACGCAGGCCCTCGGCCGTGCGCCGGGTCGCGTAGTAGCGGCCGGCGACGTAGAGCTGGTGCGCCTCTTCGTTCTCGGTCGGGCGCGCGGGCGCGGCCGGCGGCGGCGGGCCGCGGGCGGCCGACGGCGGCGTCGAGACGCGGGCCTGCGTCGCGGCGGGCGGCGGGGTGGGCGTGCCCCCGGTCACGGGGCGCGAGCGCGACTCGGCGCGGGCCCGGCTCGTGCGGCGCGCGCGGACGGGGTTGTTCGTCTGACGCAGAATCTCGTCGAAGCGCGGCTCGTCGCGCAGGGAGTCGAACAGCGGGTCGACGCCGAGCCACATCAGGCGCGCGTCGCGGATGGCGAGCGCGCGTTCGAGCTCCGTGAGCGTGTTCTCTTGGTCGCCCAAATTCCGGTACGCCATCGCGAGCATATAGGGCGAGACGTAGCGCGTCGCCGACATCTCTTTAAGCTCGTCGATTAGCTTCAGGGCCTCGTCGCGGTGGCCGGCCGCGGCCTCGGCCGAGGCCATCCAACCCAAAGTGTAGGGGCTCCGGCCGAGCAGGCGCATCCCGTTCTTGGCCGCCTCGATAGACTCGTCGTAGCGCCCCGTGTGCGCCAGAATCATGCTCAAGAAAACTTGCGTCAGCCCGTAGCGCGGCTCGCGCTCGGCCAGCGCGCGGGCCGAGGCGACCGAGTCCTCGTAGCGGCGCGCGTAGTACTGAATCCAGCTCAGCGTCTGCTGGACGATGGCCGAGAGCGGGTCGAGCTCCATCGCGCGGCGGGCCTGCGCGTGGGCCTCGTCGAAGCGGCCCGACATGCCGAGGAAGTAGCAGTACCAGAGCCGGCCCGTCCCGTAGTTCGGGTTCAGCTCAATGGCGCGCCGCAGCTGCCGCTCGCACGACTCCCAGTCGAAGTCATGCATGACGGTCGCGAAGCCGAGCGCCGAGTAGGCTTCGGCCAACTCGGGGTCGAGCGAGACGGCCTTGAGCGCCGCCTCCTTCGCGGCGGCCGAGGTCTCGGCGAAGGGCAACACGGCGTAGACGCCGAGCCAGTTGTAGTAGTCGGCAATGCCTGCGTAGGCGAGCGCGTAGTCGGGCGCGAGCGCGACGGCTTGGTTGTAGCAGACGAGCGCCTTGGCGAACCCTTCTTCGGAGAAGGTGTTCCAGTGGTGGCGGCCGCGCATGTAAGCCTCGAAGGCCTCGGGGTTGTCCGTCCCGCGCTTCTGTAGCTTCTCGCGCTCCTCGTTCGTCAGGTGTGGGACGAGCGCGTCGGCCACCTGAGCCGAGAGAGAGTCTTCGAGCGCGAGCACGTCGGTCACCTTCTCGTCGAAGTGTCCGGCCCAGCGCGTCGCGCCCTCGGCCACCGAGAGCAGCTGCGCCGTGACGCGTATGCTGTCGCCCGCGTGGCGGATGTTGCCGTCGAGGACGTAATCGACGTTCAGCTCGCGGCCCGCCGCGACCGGGTCTGCGCCCGCCTCGCCGCGGTAGCGGAGCACGGACGAGGTGGGCCGCATGACGAAGCGGCGGACGTTCGACAGGCGCGTGATGAGCGCGTCGGCCAGCCCGATGCTCAGGTACTCGTCGCCGCCCGCGCCGCGGCCGCCCAAGATTTTGAGCGGGAGGACGGCGATGGACTTCTCCTCCTCGGCCGCGGCGAAGCCCGCCGACATCGAGTCGGGTTGGCGCGTGGCGGCCGGGTTGTTCGTCCGCAGCACCAACTCGCGAAACTTCGAGTCGGAGCGCAGCGCGTCGAGCTGCGGCTCGACGACGAGCCACATCACCCACGCGTCGCGGATGCGGACGGCCTCTTCGAGGAGCGCGAGCGCGCGGTCGTGCTCGCCCAAGAAGACGTGGACGAGCGCGAGCAGGTAGGGCGAGACGTAGCGCGTCTCCGACATCACGCGCAGTTTCTCAAGAATGTCGCGCGCGTCACGCTCGCGCCCCGCCTCGGCGTAGGCGGCGGCCAAGCCCGTCAAGTAGAGCTGCCCCTCGCCCCCGATCTGCATGGCGCGCTCGGCCTGCTCGACGGCCTCGCCGCGGCGGCCCGCGCGGCGGAGCGCCCAGCTGTACATCAGACGCCCATAGGCGAAGCGCGGCTCCGAGTCGACGACCTTGCGGTGGACTGCGACCGACTCGTCGAAGCGGCGCGCGTGGTAGTGGCACCACGCGACGGCCATCGAGACGAGCGGCGTCAGCGGGTCGAGCTCGTGCGCGCGCTCGACCTCCGAGAGCGCCTCGTCGAAGCGGCCCTGATTGAGGAGGAGGAAGCTGTACCAGTCGCGCGCCGTCGCGTTGTTCGGGTTCAGTTCCAGCGCCCGCCGGTGCTCGCGCTCGGCCGCCTCCCAGTCGAAGTCGTTCGTGACGAGCGCGAAGCCGAGCGCCGCGTGGCCTTCGGCGAGCGTGTCGTCGAGCTCGACGGCGCGCTCCGCGGCCTCCTTCGCGGCGGCCGAGCACTCGGCGAAGGGCTTGAGGCCGTAGATGCCGAGGAAGATGTGGTAGTCGGCTATCCCCGCGTAGGCGACGGCGTAGTCGGGGTCTAATTCGACGGCGAGCCGGTAGTTCTCAATCGCTTTGGCGAAGCCCTCCTCGGTCAGGCTGTGCCAATGGAAGCGCCCGCGCAGGTAAGCCTCGAACGCCTGCGCGTTGTCCGTCCCGCGCTTGGCCAGCTGCTCGCGCTCGTCGCCCGAGAGCTGCGGGACGAGGGCGACGGCGACCTGCTCGGAGAGCGTGTCTTCGAGCATGAGCACGTCGGTCACCTTCTCGTCGAAGCGCCCGGCCCAGCGCGTCGCGCCCTCGGCGACGGAAAGCAGTTGCACGGTCACGCGCAGCACGTCGCCGGCGCGGCGGACGTTGCCGTCGACGACGAAGTCGGCCCCCGTCTCGCGCCCCGCGAGGAACGGGTCAACCTCGCCGCCGCTGTAGCGCAGCACGGACGAGGTCGGGCGGACGATGAAGCGCCGGAGGTTTGAGAGGCGCGTGATGAGCGCGTCGGCCAGCCCGACGCCCAAGTACTCGTCGCCCGTCGAGTCGCCGCCGCCGCCGGGGACGGACAAGACGCGGAAGGGAAGCACCGCGACCGACTTCTGGCCCGTCGTGGGGCCGGGCCGGTCGCCGCGTCGGGAGGCGAGCGGGTTGTTGGTGCGGCGGACGAGCGCGGCGAAGCGCGGGTCGGAGCGCAGGGGGTCGAACTGCGGCTCGACCGCCATCCAGACGACCCACGCGTCGTTCATCTCGAAGGCGCGCTCCAACTGCCGGAACGCCTCCTCGTGCTCGCCGAGGTGACGGTAGAGGAGCGCCAGATGGTACGGCGAGACGTGGCGCTGCTCGCCCACTTCCAGAATCTCGCGCAGCACTTCGCGCGCCTCTTCCATCCGCCCGGCCGCGGCGTACGTCATCCCGAGGCCGCCGAGCACGTAAGGCCCGCGGCCGAGCAGCTCGACGCCCTTCACGGACTCTCTGACGGCCTCGTCGTGCTGGCCGACGTGGCGGAGAATCCAGCCCAAGAAGAAGTGGCCGACTCCGTAGTTCGGCTCGTCCGCGATGAGCTTGCGCGCGGCGGCGGCGGCCTCCTCGTAGCGCCGCGCCTGATAGAGACACCAACTCAAGGCGTGCTGGTGGATGGGCGAGAGCGGGTCTAACTCGACGGCGCGGCGCATCGCGGCGACCGACTCGTCGAACCGCCCCTCCATCGCGAGCTGGAAGCCGTACCAAGAGTGCGCGGTCGCGTAGGACGGGTTGAGTTCGAGCGCGCGGCGCAGTTGCCCCTCGGCCGTCTCCCAGTCGAAGTCGTGCGTGAGCGTGGCGAAGCCGAGCGCGGCGAAGCCTTCGGCCAGCTCGGGGTCTAACTCGACGGCCTTCGACGCCGCCTCCTTCGCGGCGGCCGAGGTCTCCCGGAACGGGAGGATGACGTAGACGCCGAGCCAGTTGTAGTAGTCGGCGATGCCGGTGTAGGCGAGCGCGTAGTCGGGGTCGTGCGCGACGGCCTGATAGTAGCAGTTGATGGCTTTGGCGAAGCCCTCTTCCGTGAACGTGTTCCAGTGGTAGCGCCCGCGCAGGTAGGCCTCGAAGGCGTCGGAGTTGTCCGTGCCGCGCTTGGCGAGCTGCCGCCGCTCGGCGCCCGTCAGGTGCGGGACGAGGGCCTCGGCCACCTGAGAAGAGATCGCGTCTTCGAGGACGAGCACGTCCGTAAACGGCTCGTCGAACTGACCGCCCCAGATGGTCGAGCCGTCGCGCACGTCGAGGAGTTGGACGGTGACGCGGACGCGGCCCGCGCCGCGCCTGACGTGGCCGTCGACGACGTACGAGACGCCGAGCTCTCGCCCGGCGGCGACGGGGTCGGCGCCGTTCTGCCCGTAGCGGAGCACGGTGCTCGTCGGGCGCACGGTGAATCGGCGGAGCGCGCCGAGGCGCGTGATGAGCGCGTCCGCGAGCCCGACGCCGAGGAACTCGTCGCCCGTCTCAAGGCCCGCCTGCGGGTCGAGAATTTTTAAGGGGAGGACGGCGATCGACTTCTCGTCCGTCGGCGGCTCGAACGGCTGCGAGGCCTTGCCGCGGCCCGGAAGCGTCGGGATGGGCGGCGCGAGCACGGGCCGCCCTTCGAGGAAGCGCGTGATGTCGTCGCGCATCTCCTCGGCCGTGCGGTAGCGCTCGACCGTCTCCTTGCGCAGGGCCTTCATCACGACGCGGTCGAGGTCGCCGCTCAGCTCGCGGCGCAGGGATTCGACCGTCGCGTTGCGACTCCAATAAAGGTAGTGGAGCGTCGCGGTCTGCCCGTCGGGCGCGTGCGCGGGCAGAAGGTCGTCGGGGCGCGTGATGACGATTGACGGGTGCGCCGGCTCCTCCTCGCAGATGACGCGGGCCAGCTCGTGCGGCGCGCGGTGGCGCAGGCGGTACGGCCGGTGGCCGGTCAGCAGCTCATAGAGGAGGACGCCGAGCGAGTAAACGTCGGAGGCGGCCGTGACGGGCTCGCCGCGCACCTGTTCGGGCGAGGCGTACTCGGGCGTCATCAGGCGCATGGCCGTCGCCGTCGGGTCGAGCGTGATGTCGGCGGCGAGCGCGGGGTTTAAGAGCTTCGCGATGCCGAAATCCAGAAGCTTCGGCGCGCCGTCCGAGGTGACGAGGATGTTCGAGGGCTTGATGTCGCGGTGGATGACCTGCTGGCGGTGCGCGTAATGCACCGCGTCGCAGACCTGACGGAAGAGGCGCAGCCTTTCGGGTATCGTCAGCTTGCGCTCGTCGCAGAAGCGGTAGAGCGGTAAGCCTTCGATGTACTCCATGACGAAGTAGGGGAGGCCGTCGTCGGTCGTCCCGCCGTCGAGCAGGCGCGCGATGTAGGGGTGGTCGAGCGTGGCGAGAATCTGGCGCTCGTTGCGGAAGCGGCGGAGGATGAAGTCGGTGTCCATCCCGCGCTTGATGAGCTTGATGGCGACGCGGCGGCGGAACTCCTCGGCGCGCTCGGCCAGATAGACCGCGCCCATGCCGCCGCGGCCGATCTCGCGCACGACGCGGTACGCGCCGATGCGTCGGCCCGTGAAGGGGTCGTCGAGGAAGTCGAAGAGCTCGGAGTCGGGCGTCGTCGCGTGCGGGTCGGTCTGGACGCCGACCACGCCCGTCATCGCGACGGCCGGCTCCTCGATGAAGTCCCCGGCCTCGTCGTGCTGCGAGATGAGCGCGCGCACCTGCTCGCGCAACTCCTCGTCCGCGCCGGCCGCCTCCGAGACGTAGCCCTCCCGCTCGGCCGCCGGCAAATCGAGCGCGGCCTGAAAAATCTCCTCAATCTGTTTCCAGCGTTCGGGGGTCATTCAAAACAGTGAACAGTAAGTCGTCAACCGCGAATAGTGTTTGAGTGTCGTCTGAGCTTGAAAGATGCCTTTCGAGCCCGAAGGTAACTCAACCACTATTCACGATTCACGATTGGCGATTTACGACTTTTGCACTTGTCCGAAGAGCCACGCCTTGGCCATGCGCCACTGGCGCTTGACCGTCGGGGCGCTGACGCCGAGCACCTCGGCCGTCTCCTCGACCGACAGCCCGCCGAAAAAACGCAGCTCGACGATTTTGGATTTCTGCGGGTCGAGCGCGGCGAGGCGCTCAAGCGCCTCGTCGAGCGCGACGAGGTCGGAGGCCCGCTCGCCGGAGACGTCGATGTTCTCGTCGAGCGAGAGCTTCTGGAATTCGCCGCCGCGCTTCTCGGCCGACTGGCCGCGCGCGTGGTCGACGAGGATGCGGCGCATCATCTGGGCGGCGACGCCGAAGAAGTGCGCGCGGTTCTGCCACCGCACCTGCGTCTGGTCGACCATCCGCAGGTACGCCTCGTGGACGAGGGCCGTCGGCTGCAAGGTGTGGCCGACGCGCTCGCGCCGCAAGTAGCTGGCCGCGAGCTTGCGCAGCTCGTTGTAGATGAGCGGCAGCAGGTCTTCGAGCACAGTCCGCTCTCCGCCCGTCAGGCGGATGAGCATCTGCGTCACTTCGTGCTGCGAGGACGTATGGGCCACGGGGGAATTACCTAAAAAAACGACCGTTCAGCAAGCTTCAAACTCAGTATAAACGACCCGTCCGGCCTTATCAATTTCGCCTCACCCGGTAACGCGAAAAACCCCCCGGCCGCGGCCCGGCCGCCCCGCGAAAAATTTCCCCGCCCGGGCGTGATCCCTCCCGCCCGGTTTTCGCGCGTTACCGGGCGGAGGCCAAAAAAATCATGCCGGACGTGAAGCGAGTCAGAATAGTCAAGCGCCAAGAGCGGGCGAGCGCCGCGCCGAAACCCGAGCCCCGCCCGGCCCGCCCGGCGGGCGCCGAGCGCGAGACGCGCAACGTCATCAACAGTTGGGTGCGCGACCACCGCCGCCGCGTCGAAGAGACGCGCGCCAACTACTCGAACATTCTCGGCGCGCTCGGCTTCGCCCTCTCGGCCGCCAAGTAGAGGCGCGGCCTTCAGCCGCCGCCGCGACAGAAGACCGCCGCCCGGCGCGTCTCCGGAAACTCTTCCCAAAACCTTTCAGAAACCCCCCGGCCGCAACCTCGCGGCCCTGACAGGCAGGCCATCATGGAACTCCAGAGAGAACGTTTCGCCATCTCGTTCGATTCGCGTCACAGACTGCTTCAGGTGAGCCTCGTCGTCGAGTGCGGCCTCGGCGGCGGGCAGGCGCGGCGCGCCGAGTCGGCCCACGAGCCGGCCCCGCCCGAGTCCGCGCGCACGCCCGCCCCACGTCACGAAGGGGCCGTCCGCGCCTCGCGCCGCCTGCGCCGCGCCCGCGCCGCACGTCAGGGCCACTGAGCGGCGGGAGATTGACGGCCCGCGACGGCCCGGAGGCGGGTTCGCGTTTTGCCCCGGCCGCGAGTATATTAACCCCACACCGGACAGACGTTTTCGTGGGGGAGGCCGAAGTTGGGCATTCGCGCTGGTCAGAGCAGCTACGGCGGGCGCCGCGCGTCCGTCTCTGCGCTCGCCCTGCTCGCGCTCCTCGCCCACGCCTTCGTCGTCACGACGCTGCACGCGCACCCGCGCACGCCCGCCCTCGGCGACTCTTACCACTCGGGCACGCAAGTCCGCGAAGACCGCCCGGCCGAAGGCTCGGGCCTCGCCGCGCGACACGCGCAGTGTCTTCTCTGCAGCCTCCAGCGCGACTTCGTCACAGACCTCGACGCGCTACCTCCCGCGCCGTCGGCACCCGCGCGACCGCTCGCGCGACCGCGCGCGCGCGAGGCGACGGCGCACGCGCGAGAGTCCTACCTCACG
>DASQDT010000173.1:0-3740 GCA_035634035.1 Pyrinomonadaceae bacterium
CGAGGCCGAGGGGTTCTCGCGCGGCGCGACGCGCGTCGTCGGCGCGGTGCGGGCCGGCGAGGGGGTCGGCGGCAGCGACCTCACGCTCGAAGTCGCGGGCGTGCGCGAGGAGATTTTCGTCACCGCGCAGGACTCGCCGCAGACGGTCGAAGAGGTCTCGAAGGCCGCGAGCGTCGTCACGCGCGGCGAGATCGAGGAGCGCGACGAGTTCTCCGTCGCCGAGGCGCTGCGCACCGTGCCGGGCCTGCGCGTGCAGCAGTTGGGCGGCCCCGGAGCCTTCGTCTCCGTCAAGGCGCGCGGCCTGCGCAGTCAGGACACGGCCGTCCTCTTCGACGGCCTCCGCTTCCGCGACGTGACCGCGCCGCAGGGCGACGCCTCCAGCTTCCTGAGCGACCTCGTCGTCACCGGCGCGTCGCGCGTCGAAGTCTTGCGCGGCACGGGCTCGTCGCTCTACGGGACGAACGCCGTCGGCGGCGTCGTCAACGTCGTCACGGAGGAGGGCGGCGGCCCGTTCCGCGGCAGCATCTTCGGCGAGGGAGGCGGGCTCGGCTTCGCGCGCGGCCGGCTGCAACTCGCGGGCGGCGCAGGCGACGCCGACAGAGTCATCTACAGCGCGGCCCTCTCGCACCTCAACGTCTCGCGCGGCATGGACGGCGACGACGCGGCGCGCAACACGAGCGCGCAGGGGCGCGTGCTCTTGAGAGTCGCGCCGACCGCGACCCTCACGGCCCGCGTCTACACCGCCGACTCCTTCGCGCAGCTCAACGAGAACCCACTGCCCGTCGGCGACATTCCCGCGACCGGCGTCGTCGACGCGCGTCCCGTCTCCGAAGGGGAGTTGCGACGCTTCGAGTCGGGCGTGGCCGCCGGCGACCTGAACGCGGGCGCGGCCACCTTCGTCCCCGGCGCGAACGACCCCGACAACTCGCGCGCCGGCCGCTTCTTCTCGGGCGCGCTGACCTTCGCGCAGCAGCCGCGCGAATCTTTCGGCTACTCGCTCACCTACCACGCGCTCCTGACGCGCAACTCCTTCCGCGAAGGCCCCGCGGGCGCGGGCGACCCCTCGGACTTCTCGAACTTCTTCGAGCCTCCCGCGCCCACGCGCAGCGACCTGCGCGGCCGCGCCCAGACCTTCGCCGCGCGCGCGGACTTCCGCTTGGGCAGTCACAACTCTCTGACGGCCGGCTACGAGTTCGAGCACGAGCACTTCTTCAACCGCTCGCTCGGCGCGACGCGCGCCGACGACTCCGAGGTCGAAGTCACGGAGCGCAGCCACGCCTTCTTCGTCCAAGACCAGATGCGCTTCTTCGACGACCGACTCCAGATGTCGGTCTCCTTCCGCGCGCAGAGGTTCGCGCTCGACCGCCCGCGCTTCACGCCCTCGTCGGGCGCGCCCTACGGCGACGTCACTTTTGAAGCGCCGCCCGACGCCTACACCGGCGACGGCTCAATCGCCTACCTCTTCCGCTCGACCGCGACGAAGCTGCGCGCTCACGTCGGCAACGGCTACCGCAAGGCCTCGCTCTACGAGCGCTTCGGCGCGTCCTTCTTCCTCGGCTCGTTCAGCCCGCTCGGCGACCCGCGCCTCGCGCCCGAGCGCAGCGTCGCCTTCGACGCGGGGCTAGACCAGACCGTCGGCCGCGCGCGCCTGTCCGCCACCTACTTCTACACGCGCCTGCAAGAGGTCGTCGGCTTAGGAGACACGCCCAACGACCCCTTCGGCCGCGCCTTCGGCGGCTTCCTCAACACCGGCGGCGGACTCGCGCGCGGCGCGGAACTCTCGGCCACGCTCGCGCCCCACCCGACGCTCGACCTCTACGCCTCCTACACCTACGCGAACAGCGACCAGCGCCGCCCGCAGGTCGCCGGAGTCATCCGCGCCTTCGGCATCCCCGACCACCAGTTCGCGCTCGTCGCGACGCAGAGAGTCGGACGCCGCGCCGCCGTCAACTTCGACCTCGCCGCGTCGAGCGACTACCTCGCGCCGCTTTTCGACAACCGCACTTTCGCGAGCCGCGCCTACCGCTTCGGCGGGCTGCTCAAGGCCGACCTCGGCGCGAGCTACACTTGGCCGCTCTCCGACGCGCGCTCGCTGCGCCTGTTCGGCAAAGTCGAAAACCTCTTCGGCCGCGACTACTACGAGAACGGCTTCCGCACGCCGGGCCGCTTCGGCGTCGCCGGCGCGGCCTACAGCTTCTGAAGATGACGACGCGCGACGAACCAACGCCCGTCGAGGGCGAGGACTTCTACCGCGAGGGCGCGCTCGTCGTCTTCACCGAGGGCTTCCACCTGCGGCGCGGCTACTGCTGCGGGAGCGGCTGCCGTCACTGCCCTTACGACCCGGAGGAGAGACGCGCCGCGTCGTTCGAAGATGAGAAGGAGACTGTCGATGCGAGCCGGCGCGGCTTTTAAGAACCAACGCGGGCGACGCGCGCTCGCGTCACTCTTCGCCTCGCTCGCGTGCGCGGCGCTCCTCGTCGCGGCTTGCGGGCGAGGCGACAGTGATGCGGACGGCGCGTCGCGCGCGGGCGTCGCGCCGTCGGAGTCCGCCTCGTCCGCGCCGGCGCGCATCATCTCTCTGAGCCCGAGCGCGACGGAGATTCTTCACGGCGTCGGCGCGTTCGACCGCGTCGTCGCCGTCTCCGACTACTGCGACTACCCGCCCGAGGTCAAAAACCTCCCGCGCATCGGCGGCTGGCAGAACACCAACCTCGAACGCGTCGCCTCCTTCCGCCCCGACCTCGTCATCCTCGTGGAAGACCAAGCGGCGTTCGTCAAAGACAAGCTCGACGCTCTGGGCGTCCGCACGCTCGTCATCCGGGGCCACACGCTCGAAGGCACGTTCGCGGCCATTGAGCAGGTCGGCGTCGGCGTCGGGCGCGAGCGCGAGGGGCGCGAGTTGGCGGCGAAGGCGCGCGCGGAGGTCGAGGAGGTGCGCGCGCGCGTCCGCGACCTGCCGCGGCGTCGCGTGCTCTGCGTCGTCGACCGCGTGCCGGGGACTCTGCGCGACCTCTACGCGGCGACCGAGGGCAGCTTCATCTCGCAGTTAATCGAGGTGGCGGGCGGCGAGAGTATCGCGCCCCCGGCCGCGAGCGGGTGGGGCAAGATTCAGAAGGAGGCCGTCGTCTCGCTCGACCCCGAAATCATCATCGACCTGATGATGCAGCCGACGCCGAACGCCCTCTCGGAAGACACGCAGGCCGTGTGGCGGGAACTCCCGCACGTGCGCGCCGTGCGCGACGGCCGCGTCCACCCGCTGCGCGAGACGTGGCTCATACACCCGTCGCAGTTCGTCGGCCCGGCCGCCCGCCGCTTCGCCGAGCTCATCCACCCCGAGGCTTTCGCCGGAGAGGACTGACGCCCATGAGCGATGCTCTCATCGAGGCGCGCGGCCTGCGCTACGCCTACGCGGCGGGCGCACCCGAGGCGGTCGCGGGCGTCAGCTTCGACGTGCCGCGCGGCAAACTCTCCGCGCTCGTCGGCGCGAACGGCTCCGGCAAGTCGACGCTCGTGCGACTGCTCGGCGGGATACTCCGGCCGACGGCGGGCGAGGTCTTCTTCGACGGCCGCCCGCTCTCCGCGCTTGAGCCGCGCGCCCGCGCGCGACGCATCGCGTACGTCCCGCAGACCGTCTCGACCGTCTTCCCCTTCACCGCGCTCGAAGTCGTGCTGACGGGCCGCAGCCCGCACACGCCGCGCTTCCGCTTCGAGGGCGCGCGCGACTTGGAAGTGGCGCGCGC
>DASQDT010000174.1:0-1858 GCA_035634035.1 Pyrinomonadaceae bacterium
CGGGCGTCGCGCGCGACGTGACCGCGCGCAAGCGCGCCGAGCGCTACCAGCAGACGCTGCACGCGCTGACGCGCGTGCTGGCCGAGTCGCCGACGACCGAAGAGGCCGTCGCCGGCATCCTCAGAACCGTCTGCGAGGGGCTGGGCTGGGAGATGGGCGCGCTGTGGGGCCTCGACGCGGCGGGCCAAGTCCTGAGCTGCGTCGACACGTGGCACGCGGCCGCCGTCACCTTCTCGGCGTTCGAGGCGGCGAGCCGCTCGCGCCGGATGAGGCAGGGCGAGGGGCTGCCCGGGAGGGTCTGGCAGACGGGCGGGCCGACGTGGGTCAGGGACGTAATCGTCGACGAGGAGTTCACGCGCAAGGGGGCCGCGCGCGCCGACGGAATCCACGCCGCCTTCGCCTTCCCCGTCCTCGTGCGCGGGCGCGTCGCCGGCGTCATCGAGTTCTTCAGCCGCGAGGTGCGCGAGCCCGACGAAGACCTGCTCGCGGTCGTCGTCACGGTCGGCGGGCAGATCGGGCAGGTGATGGAGCGCAAGCGCGCGGAGGACGAGCGCGCGCGTTTGCAGTCCGAAGTGATACGGATGCAGGAGGATCTGCTGGCCGAGCTTTCGACGCCGCTCATCCCCGTCACCGACCGCATCGTCATCATGCCGCTCGTCGGCGCGATGGACTCGAAGCGCGCCGCGCGTCTTTTGCAGACGCTCCTCGACGGCATCGTCGAGCTGCGGCCGGCCGTCGCCATCATCGACATCACGGGCGTCTCGGAGGTCGACACCTACGTCGCGAGCACGCTCGTTCAGGCGTCGCAGGCCGCGCGCCTGCTCGGCACGGAAGTCGTCCTGACGGGCATCCGCGCGGGCGTCGCGCGCACGCTCACCGGCCTCGGCGTCGAGCTCGGCGAGACGCCCACCCGCAAGAACCTCCAGAGCGGCCTCGCCTACGCGCTCGAACGCCTCCGCGAGAGCGTCTGAAAGTGGGGGAGACGAACCACGACAGGAAGGCACAGATGATTAGACAGACACGCAAAGTTTCGCGCGCCGCACTCGCCGCGCTCGCCCTCGCCGCCGCCTCGGCGACAGCGACGGCGCAGACCCAGACGACGCCCGCGCCCGCCCAGACGCCCGCCCCGCCCGCGGCGACGGCCGACGCGCCGCGCGACGAGAAGTTGTGGCAGAGGGCTCTGAAGCTTCACCGCAAGGCGATTGTCGTCGACGGTCACAACGACATCACTGAGATTATGGTCGATGAGCGTTACGACTTGGCGACGCCTTCGGCGGGGAAGTATCACACGGACTTGGCGCGTCTGAAGCAGAGCGGGATGACGGGGCAGTTCTTCTCGGTCTACATCGACAGGAAGTACGCGTCGAAGGAGCACGCGGCCGGCAAGTATCTGGTCGAGGGCGGGTCGGCGCGGCGGGCGCTCGACCTGATCGACGTCATCTACCGCATGGCCGAGAAGTACCCGCAAGACCTCTCGATGGCCTACTCGACCGACGACATCCGCCGCGCGAAGAAGCAGAACAAGGTCGGCGCGCTGCTCGGCATCGAGGGCGGGCACGCCATCGAGAACTCGCTCTCGGCGCTGCGCGAGTTCTACCGTCTGGGCGTCCGCTACATGACCTTGACGCACAACAACACGAACGAGTGGGCCGACGCCTGCTGCGACGCGGCGCGGCACGGCGGGCTGTCGGACTACGGCAGAGAGGTCGTGCGCGAGATGAACCGCCTCGGCATGTTCGTGGACGTCTCGCACGTCTCGGACGAGACGATGTCGGACGTGCTGGAGGTGACCACCGCGCCCGTCATCGCCTCGCACTCTTCGGCGCGCGTCTTCTCGAACCACAAGCGCAACATCCCG
>DASQDT010000175.1:0-12809 GCA_035634035.1 Pyrinomonadaceae bacterium
TCGTCAACTTCGGCCACGCGGGCGACGGCAACATCCACGTCAACTTCATGTGCGACCGCGACGACGCGGCGGCCGTCGCGCGCGCGCGGGCGGCCGTCGGCGAGACGTTCGCGGCGGCGGTCGAGCTCGGCGGCACCATCAGCGGCGAGCACGGCATCGGCTACGTCAAAGCCCCCTACCTCTCGGTCGCGCTCGACGCCGAGACCATCGGCCTGATGCGCAAGATAAAACGCGCGCTCGACCCGAACGGCATTCTGAACCCCGGCAAGATGTTTATGAAGCAGTGACGAGTGGCGGGTGAAGAGTGGCGAGTTGAAAACTCGTCCCGCTCGTCACCCGCCACGCGCCACTCGTCACTGTCCTTATGCTCAGCGTCCTCATCGAACTCCAGCGGCTCAAGCGGCTCGACCGGACGGGCTGGGTCTTGCGCGGCTTGGCGCCGGGGGCCGAGTCGGTGGCCGCGCACTCGTACGGCGTCGCCTTGACGGCCATGCTGCTCGCGGACGAGGCGCGGGCGCGCGGCGTCGAGGTCAACGCCGAGCGCGTCTTGAGGATCGCGCTCCTGCACGATCTGGCCGAGGCGCGGACGGGCGATATGCCGCGGACGATGGCCGAGTTCTACGGCGCGGAGGCGCGGCGCGCGGCCGAGCGCGCGGCGTTCGGGGGAGTCGTCGGGGCACTCGCCGCAGAGCGTCGCGCGGAGTACGCGGGGCTGCACGACGACTACGAGGCGCGCGCGAGCGTGGAGGCGCGGCTCGTGAAGGCGGCCGACATCATTGACCTGCTCGCGCAGGCGCTCGCCTTCGAGCGCGCGGGCGCGCGGGGCTTGGACGAGTTCTGGGAGGGCGCTGGCCGCCGCGAGTTCGGCTTGGAAGGCGCGGCCCGCGAGGTCGTGCGCGAAACAATCGCGGCGCTCGAAGGCGAGCGCGGGGAAATCCTCGGCGGGCGTCGCTGACGTAAAGAAGTCCGGCGCGCTTCGCCGGCGAAAGGTTGAGGCGAGATGGTCGACTGGCTGACGCGCACTCTCGAATCCTTCGGCCTGACGTGGGGCGACGTGCTGTTGGGCGTCGTCCTCTTCGTCGTCACGTTCGTCGGGAGCATCGCCGCCGCCACGTTCGTCTTGGTGAAATTGCCGCCGACCTACTTTCAGCTCGCCCACTCGCGCGAGTTCTGGGCCGACCGCCACCGCGCCGTGCGTTGGGGCGGGATGTTCTTTAAAAACCTGTTCGGGATGATTCTCGTCCTGCTCGGCATCGTGATGTCGGTGCCCGGCGTGCCCGGTCAGGGCGTGCTCACGATTCTGCTCGGCCTGATGCTGCTCGACTTCCCCGGCAAGCGCAGCCTCGAATACAAACTCGTCAGCCGGCCGAAAGTCCTGCGCGCCATCAACTCCCTGCGCGCGCGATTCGGCAAGCCGCCGATGGTCTTGGACGAAGCGTGACGGGCGGGCTTCCTTGCTTTTCGCACGTCCGTTTGTTAGCTTCCACGAATAATTTTCGCCGATGAATGCTGACCGAAACACGTCCGCGCGCGCCCGAACGAAGGCGCGCACACCGTCCCCGATGAACAACAGCCCGAAGGGTTTAAGAGAGGCGGGTGCGGCGAGGCGGGTCGCCGCTTTCGTCGTTCTGTTGGCGGCGCTGGCGCTCGCCCCCGCGTGCAGCACGAAGAAGAAGGTGAGCGTGCCGCCGCTGCTTCAGGCGGACGCGCGCGCCGACGCCGCGGCCCTCTTCGCCGAAATCGACCGCGCCGCGGCCGTCCGCTCTCTGCGCGGGCGCGTCGACGTGCAGTTCCTCGACACGTCGTTCGCCGAGTGCGGGCTCGTCGACAAGTACCGGACGACCGAGGGGACGGTCATCCTCCAGCGCCCCGGTCAGGTCTACCTCTCGATTCAGTTCTTCAGCGTCAAGATCGCCGAGATGACTTCCGACGGCGAGCGCTTCCGCGTCGCCGTCTATCAGGGCGACGAGAAATTCAAGCGCTTCGTGATGGGGACGAACACGGCCGAGTACGAGCGCATCACGGAGGACGGCGGGACGGACGCCGCGGGCCAGCCCAACTGCGGCCGCAACGAGAACGAGCGGCAGGAGGCCGCGATGCGCCGCACCGTCAGCTCGCTCTCGTCCCTGCGGCCGCAGCACCTGACCGACGCGCTGCTCGTCCGCCCGGCGCAGCGCGAGGGGTCGAACCTCATCTACGGCGTCTCGGAGTCGTTCGAGGAGGAGGCCGACACGCGGCCGGGCGCGAAGTCGGGCGCGCGCGTGGTGCGCCCCTACTACGTGATGGTCGAGATCGAGCCGCAGGGGCCGAACGCGGGGCGCGTCTTGCGGCGCTTCTGGTTCGACCGCGTCGGCGCGCTCCGCCTCGCGCGCGTGCAGAACTACAACGGCGGCGGCGCGCTCATCACCGACGTCGTCTACCGCGACCCGCGCCCCTTCGGCGAGGGCGGGCGTTACCAACTGCCCGCGCTGGTCGAGCTGACGCGGCCGCAGGAGCGCTACTCGCTGCGCATCGCGTTCCAGTCGCCCGACGAGGCGACGATCGACCGCGCGTGGGGCAACGAGACTTTCGTCCTCCAGAACACGTCCAACCTCCCGGAATTCGACTTGGACAAGCGAAACCCTTGAGCGGCGCATGGAGAGCCTCGTCCTTGCCAACATCCGCCAGCGCCCCGTGCGCGCCCTCGTCTCGGCGGCGGGCGTCGCGCTCGGCGTCTGCTTGGTGATGCTCTTCACGGGGCTCACGCGCGGGATGTCGAACGACCTCCACCGGCGCTCCTCGAACATCCGCGCCGAAATCATCTTCACCCGGCCCGGCTCGAACGAGATGCTCAGCTCGGGCGCGCAACTGTCCGTCCGCTACGCCGAGCTGCTGCGCGAAATCGAAGGCGTCGAGTCGGCCGTCCCCTCCATCCGCTACATCTCGCAGGGCGGGCGCGGCTTCGGCTACGAGCAGATCGAGGGCGTCGACTGGGAGCCTTTCGCGCGCATGAACGGGATGCGACTCGTCTCGGGACGCCCGCCCGTCGGATTGGACGAGGTCGTCATCGACGAGACGAAGGCGCGCAACAACTCGGTCGAGGCCGGCGGCACGCTCAGGCTCTTCGGCGACCTGCCGTACAAGGTCGTCGGCGTCTACACGCCGGAGGCGGGGCCGCGCGTGAAGATGAGTCTCGCCGCGATGCAGGACGCGATGGAGCGGCCCGACCGGTGCACTTGGATTTACGTCAAGGCGCGCGAGGGCGTGGGCGAGGAGGAGCTGGCGCGGCGCATCACGTCGGAGCCGCGGATGGAGGGGAACAAGATTCAGTTCACGCGCGACGTGTTCACGAACGTCGAGAAGTCCATCCCCTACCTCGGCGTCTTCCTCCGCACGCTCGTCGTCCTGTCGGCCGTCGTCAGCGCGCTCGTCGTGATGCTCGCGATGTACACGACCATCACGGAGCGGACGCGCGAGATAGGGGTCTTGAAGGCTCTGGGCGCGTCGCGCGGCTACATCGTCGGCGTCATCGAGAAGGAGGCGGCCGTCATCAGCCTGCTCGGGCTCGCGGCCGGGTTCTTAGTCTCGCTCGCCGCCGGCTACCTCATCCACCGCGTCTACGGGCTGATGTTCGAGTACAGTCTGGCGTGGGCGGCGACGGCCGCCGGCATCGGCCTGCTCGGCGGCGTCCTCGGCGCGCTCTACCCGGCCGTCCGCGCCGCCAACCTCGACCCCGTGAACGCGCTTTCCTACGAGTGACGACGGATGAGAAAGATTCTCGAAGCCGACGACCTTGAGATGGTCTACCAGTCGAGCGGGGGCGTGGCCGTCAACGCCTTGCGCGGGGTGACGCTGCACGTCGAGGAGGGCGAGTTCCTCGCCATCATGGGGCCGTCGGGCTGCGGCAAGTCCACCTTGCTTCACCTGCTCGGCGGGCTCCTTACGCCGACCTCGGGCCGCATCCTCGTTGACGGCGAGGACATGACGGCCGCCACGGACGCGCGCCGCACCGACATCCGCCGCCGCAAGATCGGCTTCGTCTTCCAGCGCTTCAACCTCTTCCCGACCCTCACGGCCGAGGGCAATCTCCGGCTCGCCGAGCGCATCCACGCGGGCTCGGGCGGCAAGGACGCCCCCGAGCGCCGGCGCGAGGTGCTCAAGCTCCTGAAACTCGAAGACAAGATGGCGCGCAAGCCCATCGAGCTCTCGGGCGGCGAGCAGCAGAGGGTCGCTTTGGCCCGCGCCGTCGTCACCCACCCGGCCATCGTTCTGGCCGACGAGCCGACCGGGAACCTCGACACCGAGAACTCGGCCATCGTGCTCAATATGTTTCAGGAGATGAACTACCGCTTCAACCAGACCATCATCATGATCACGCACAACCCGGAGGCGGCCGCCATGTGCCGCCGCATCGTGCAGATGCGCGACGGGCAAATTGTTGCGTCCGCGGCCCCTGTGCAGATATAATGCACGACGGCTGAGGGGGTGACAGAGGAAGGGACGACGACGAATCCTTTTCCCTGCCACCCTTCGTAGTTTCCCCCGACGGCGGTAAACGGTTGTGTCCCCTGTGTTTCGCGTCTTGAAGCGGATAGTTCTGTGGTCGTACGCCCGGTCTACTTGGCAGTACGACGTGCTCTGCGTCCTCATCCTCGCCTTCGTCTTTTTGACGCCCAAAGGCTGGTTCGACGACGGCAAACCGCCGGCCTTTCTGGGGCATCAAAATCTGACAAATGGAGCAGGAAAACTGCTTCTGAGCCCCGAAAATCTGGGGGAAAATCCCGACGCACAGGAGATCGAGCGCGGCGCGCGAGTTGCAACCGGCCGGTCAGGTGCGCGCGTCAAAGCGTGGCGCGAGCTGAGGGACGCCGAGGGGCGCGTGCGCGCCTACGAGGTTGACATAGAGTAATCATTTACGAATAATCGCCCGGATTTTCCGGGGCGTCCGTTTGAGTTTCCCCAAACGCTAAAGGAGTTTGCATGAAGAAGTTAGTTTCAACGGGCCTCATCGCTTTGCTGCTGGTGGCCTCCGTGGCCGTGGTTCCCTCGACCGCCAGCGCGCAGGGGGCGGGCTTAGTCAGCTCGATCCTCAACAAGATGGAGCGCAACCGACAGACGATGACGAGCCTGCGGGCCGGCGTCTGGATGCAGAAGTACAACGACGCGATTAAAGACACCGACAACTACCACGGCGAAGTGCAGTACGTCCCCGGCAAGGGGCGCAACGCCTCGGTGCGGGTCGATTGGCACAAGCCGTCGGTCGAGATTCTGGCCGTCCATAACGGGCAGTACACGCTCCTGAAGCCGCGCCTGAAGACGGCCTATCAGGGCAGCACCACCTCGGGCAGCAAGCACCAGAAGGTCAACAACGTCCTCGGCTTCGGCATCAACACGTCGAAGGCCGAGCTCAGCTCGCGCTTCGCCGTCGAGCTG
Source organism: Pyrinomonadaceae bacterium (assembly GCA_035634035.1). GTDB lineage: Bacteria > Acidobacteriota > Blastocatellia > Pyrinomonadales > Pyrinomonadaceae > DASQDT01. The sequence goes on from DASQDT010000175.1 coordinate 5,413, forward strand.
CTCGGCGAGGGGACTCTGGAGAACGGCGGCCCGCACGTCGTGTGGCTGAAGCTGACGCCGCGCGGCGGGGCGAGCTACAAGCACGCCGAGGTTTGGGTCGACAGCAGCACCGGGATGCCGCTGCAGACGCGCGTCGTCGAGCGCAACAACGACATGACGACCGTGCGCCTCATCAACCCGCAGAAGAACGCGCACGTGCCGTCCGAGGCGTTCGACGTTCGGCTCGGCTCGGACATCAAGGTCGTCAAGGGCTAACAGGCCCTTCAAACTTCAGACCCGTTTGACAGACGGAAGGGGTTTCGGTCGCTTGCGAAGGCCGCCGAAGCCCCTCCGCCGTTTAAGGGCCGCGGCGCGCGGGCCGGGCGCTTGATTCGCGCGCTCGCTTTCGCGTATTGTCTAGCCCGAAGTCTGAAAGACAGCACTACTCCCACACAAAGCTTCGCGGACGTAAACGTAGACGCCCCTGATGAAGAGGAGCACATTTCTCAAACTGAAGCTGCGCGAGGCGCACTTCATCTCGCGCGCCCTGCTCTCGACGAGCCACCCCGTGCTCGCGCACGTCATCCCGATGCGGCGCTGCAACCTCGCCTGCACCTACTGCAACGAGTACGACCGCACGTCCGACCCCGTCCCCTTCGACGAGATGAAGCGGCGTCTGGACAAGCTGGCGGACTTGGGCACGTCGGTCGTCACGCTCTCGGGCGGCGAGCCGATGATGCACCCCGACATCTTCGAGATCGTCCGCCACATCCGCCGCCGCGGCATGATCGCCGGCCTCATCACCAACGGCTTCTACCTGACGCCCGAGAAGATTCAGAAATTCAACGCGGCCGGCCTCGAATACCTCCAGATAAGTATCGACAACGTCGAGCCCGACGACGTCTCGAAAAAGAGCCTGCGCCTTCTGGACAAGCGCCTGCGCTGGCTCGCCGAGCACGCCGACTTTCAGGTCAACATCAACTCCGTTATCGGCAGCGGCGTGCGCAAGCCCGAGGACGCGCTCGTCATCGACAAGCGCGCGCTCGAACTCGGCTTCACCTCGACCATCGGCGTCATCCACGACAACGGCGGCGAGCTCAAGCCCCTGAGCGACCGCGAGCGCAGCGTCTACCGCGAGGTGCAGAAGCTCGAAGACCACAAGGCGTACAAGCCTTTTGAGGTGAAGGGGCCGTGGCAGGGTTTGTGGCAGCTGTCGAAGAACGTCGGCCGCCGCGACTACGCGCGCCTCGACTGGTTTCAGGAGAACCTCATCGCGGGCCGCCCGAACGACTGGCGCTGCCGCGCCGGCGCGCGCTACCTCTACATCTGCGAGGACGGGCTCGTCCACTGGTGCTCGCAGCAGCGCGGCTACCCCGGCGTCCCGCTCGCCGACTACACCGTGAAAGATTTGGAGCGCGAGTACAACACCGAGAAGCACTGCGCGCCGCTCTGCACGGTCGCGTGCGCGCAGAAGGTCGGCATCCTCGACAACTGGCGTCGGCCGCAAGAGGCGGCCAAGACCGCGCCCAAGCCCGCGTCAGACAAGACCAAAGAGACGATTGCGGCCGTCCTGCGCGCCGACTAAACGGGCGCGCCAGCCACCCCGGCGAAACCCTCCCCGACGGCCAGCGTCGTCGCCTCAAACGACCGCGAGGGCCTAACAGTATGAACCTCCCGCACGCGAGACGCGCGCGCCTCCTTGCGCGCGCACACCTCCACGCCGCCGCCTTCTTCCTCGTCGCCCCGGCGCTCGCCTTCACGCCGCCCGCGCCGGCCGCGCAGGAGACGGCCGCCGCGCCGCAACGACGCACGCTCCACGTCACAGTGATGGACAAGCAGGGCCGTTTCGCCGGCGGACTCGAACGCGAAGCCTTCACCGTCTACGACCGCGGGAAGCCGCGGCCGGTCGTCTCGCTCGAAGCGCCGGACGCGCCCGTGAGCATCGGCATCGTCATAGACTCTTCCGCCTCGATGAAGTCAAGGCTGAAGCGCAAAGACTCGCAGGGCTTGAGTCGGCTGGGGAAGGCCGTGGCCGCGTTTCTTGAGAAGGGCCGGGCGGAGAACGAGTATTTCGTCATCGGGTTCAACCAGAGCCCGCAGTTGATTCTCGACCGCACGCGCGACCGCGCGGCGGTGCTCGGCGCTCTGGACGCGCTCACGTCCGACACCGCGCAGGGGCGGACGGCGCTCTACGACTCGTGCGTCCTTGCGCTCGACAAGGTGAGTTACGGCGCGCACGCGCGTCGCGCCGTCCTCCTCATCAGCGATGGGGTGGACACCGCCTCGCGCTACACGTTCGCGGACTTGAGGCGGCGGCTCATGGAGCAGGACGTGACGCTCTACGCCATCGGCGTGACCGAAGGCCCGTACGACTTGTCGATGCTGGACGTGGTGGGCCGCGCCATCCTCGAAGAGTTGGCGGGCGTCTCGGGCGGGCGGGTCGCGGTGCCCGAAGACGACAAGCAGTTGGTGTTCGCGGCCGAGAACCTCTCGGTCGAATTACGCTGGCAGTATGCGCTCGGCGTAGAGTTCGCGCCCTCGACGAAAAAGGACGGCTGGCACGAGGTCGAGGTCAAGGTCGCGTCGCAGCCCGACCGCGTCAAGAAGAAGAGCGTCAAGCTCTACGCGCGCACCCGCCGCGGCTTCTACGACTCGCCGCGCGGCGTGAAGACGGAGGCGCGGCCCGAGTAGGCCGCGCCTCCTTTAATTCGCCTCACTCTTTTCCCCGACTCAGTCCTGACGCGGCACTTCCTCGCCGATGGTGTAGACCGCCACCGAGCTTGACAGGCCCATCCCCGAAAGCCTCCCGGCCATCAGCACGACCGTCTCGCCCTGACGGACGACGCCCGCCTGCGTGAGCGCCTGCTCGCCGGCCTTGAGCATCTCGCGCGTCGTCTCGGCCGGCGGGTGGACGAGCGACTCGACGCCCCAGACGAGCGCCAGCTCGTTCTGCCCGGTGCGGTCGTGCGTGAGGGCGACTATCTTCTGCTCGGGCCTCAAGGCCGAGAGCCTCCGCGCCATCAGCCCCGATTCGGTGAAGACCGCGATGAGATTCACGCTCAGCTCCGCGGCCGCGAACGCCGCCGCCTCGCACAAGGCGCGGCTGACGCGCCCCGACTGCTTGCCGGCCCAGCGCGAGATGTCTTTCGCGCCCGTCGGCTTGCCCGACTCGGCCGACTCGATGATGCGCGACATCGTCGCCACCGCGCCGATCGGGTACTTGCCCGTCGCCGTCTCGGCCGAGAGCATCACGGCGTCCGAGCCGTCCCAGACGGCGTTCGCGACGTCGGAGGCCTCGGCGCGCGTCGGCCGCGGCTCGTTAATCATCGACTGGAGCATCTGCGTCGCGGTGATGACAATCTTGCCGGCGTTGTTGGCGCGCTCGATGATTCGCTTCTGGTAGACGGGAACCAACTCGACCGACGTTTCGACGCCCAAGTCTCCGCGCGCGACCATCAGGGCGTCGGAGGCGGCGACGATGTCGTTGAGGTTGTCAATCGCCTCGGCCTTCTCGATCTTGGCGACGAGCGGCTGCCTGCCGCCCGCGGCCTTGATTAAAGACTTCGCCTCCTCACAGTCCTCGGCGCGGCGGACGAAAGAGAGCGCGATGTAGTCGGCGTTCTGGCGCACTGCCCACTGGAGGTCGCGGCGGTCTTTGTCCGTGAGTGAGGGGATGGGCAGCCGCACGCCGGGGAGGTTGATGCCCTTGCGCTCGCCGAGCGGGCCGCCGTTGACGACGCGGCAGACGAGGTCGGTCTCGGTCGTGCTCTCGACGACGAGCTCGATGAGTCCGTCGTCGAGGAGCAGGCGCGAGCCGGGTTTAACGTCGCGGGCCATGCCGGCGTAGTTGGTCGAGACCTCGCGCGCGTCGCCCGCGACGGCGCGCGTCGTGATGATGAAGAGCGCGTCGTTTTCGAGTTGGACGGGCTGGCCGCCCTTGAGCACGCCGGTTCTAATCTTCGGGCCGGAGAGGTCGACGAGCACGGCGCGCGGGCGGCCGCTGCGCTCCGACGCCTCGCGCGCGCGCCGGATGGTCTCGACGTGCTCCTCCTGCGTGCCGTGCGACATGTTGATGCGGACGCCGTTGGCGCCGGCCGCGATGAGCGACTCGATGACGGCCGGCTCGCGCGACGCGGGGCCGAGCGTCGCCAGAATTTTGGCTCTCCTCACGTTCGCCTCTCTGAAAAAAGTTTGGAGTCTAGGGTCTGGAGTCTAAAGCAAAAAGCTCCCCGACTCCAGACCCTAGACTCCGGACTTGCGGACTCGTCTCTAGTCAATCACTCGCCGCCCGCGACGGCCCTCTCGACGGCGCTCTCAAGCCGGGCGGCGATGTCGGGGTCGAAGCCGGTGACGTGCTCGACGAGGCGTCCGCGGCGGTCGAAGACGAAGGTCTGCGGGATGGCCGTCTCGCCGCCGAAGAGCGCGTCGACGAGCGACGGGTCGGGGTTGGCGAGCGGGTAGGAGATGCCGAGGTCTGAGACGAACTCGGGGACTTTGCGCTGGTCGGCCTCGCCGCCGACGTTTAAGCCGACGACCTCGAGCCCTTGCGCGGCGAAGCGACGGCGCAAGGCGAGCAGGTGCGGAATCTCGTCGCGGCAGGGCGGGCAGTAGGTCGCGTAGAAGTCGAGCATCAGGACGCGCCCGCGGTAGTCCCCGACCGACTCGCGTCGGCCGTCGAGCATCGTCCAGCCGCCCAAGTTTCCGGCGGCCGCGTCGTGCGCCGTCGCGACGGGCGGCATCGGCAAGTTTGTGCGCGGGCGCGCCGTCGGACGCTGGCCCCCCGACCCGCTGTTGTCGGCCGTCGAGGACTTCGCGTAGCGCGGCCCTTCGCCGCACGCGGAAGAGAGCAGCGCGGTCAGCAGACAGAGGGACGCGAGCGCGGGTGTGTGGCGGAAGCGGTTCGTCGTCATGCGAGGAAGATTCTACACAACGCGGGGGGAGTTTAGGAGCGCGCGGGGTGCTCGTCGCCGTCGCCCGCGGCCGGGTGCGGCGTCGCCGCCTCCTCGAACGAGGCCGGCTCGTCCGAGGGGACTGTGTACTCCTCGTTGACCCACGCGCCGAAGTCGAGCAGCTTGCAGCGCTCCGAGCAGAAAGGGCGGTGCGGGTTGCCCGCGCGCTCGACGGGCCGGTTGCAGATGGGACAGTTCTTCATCGAATAGCACTCGGCGCCCGGCGGCCGGCTTAAAATTCCGGCGGCGGCACACGACTCGGCCGCGACTCGGCCGCCGGCTCGGAGTCGAAAGCTGAAGGCTGAAAGCTGGCCGCTGCCAGCTTCTCTCACGCCCCGGCCGCGATTTCGGCGGGCGACTTGATCAGGATTTTGCGGTCGACGAAGTCGATGATACCGGCCCGCCGCATGGCGTTCAAGCGGACGGTCACGCTCTCGCGGGTGGAGCCGACGATGGAGGCGATTTCGCGGTGCGGGAGGTTGAGGTCGATGAGGACGCCGCCCTCTTCGGCGCGGCCGTAGCGTTCGGAGAGTTCGACGAGGAGTTTGTCGAGGCGGGCCGGGATGGCGTCGAGGGCGAAGTTGGCGACGCGGCGTTCGGCCCTTGCTAGTCGTTGACCGACGAGGCGGAAGGTGTAATCATAAAGCTCGCGGTGAAGCCGCATCCCCTCTTGAAACTCCCCCGCCGGAAGACGCAGCAGCCGCGCCTGCTCGTAGGCGATGGCGCATTTCTCGCGCCCGCCCGAGGCGTAGAGCGCCGACTCGCCGAAGAGAGCGCCCGCGCCGATGATGTCGATGACGGCCTCGCGGCCCGTCTCGTCCTCGACGGCGCAGATGTTGACGCGCCCGCGGGCGATGATGTAGAGCGAGTCGGCCGGGTCGCCCTTGCGGTAGATGAAGCGGCGGCGGCGGAAGTCGAGGGCGGACGACGCGGCGGCCAGCGTCGCGACGAGTTCGTCGCCGAGACGCGAGCCGATCTCCGAGTGGCGTATAATTTCGGCGCGCTCCTGCTCGGACAGGTCGCACGCGCGTCGGGGTGCACTCATCGGGGGAACCTCGGCCTACCGTTCGGGTGGCGACCAAGAAGGTGGATTGCGAGCTAAAAGGGTGCGCGCGCGGTCGTGAGGCAGTGGGCCCTTAAACCTTACAGTATGAACTGGGTGTTTACGGGAAACGACGAGCGCGGAGACCGCTTAAAGCAGTTGCGAGGCTGACAACATAAACCTTGTCGTCACGTTCGCTGAGGACAGGCAAGGTTTCAAACGAACGTGAACAGCCTTAACGTCCTTGTTGACGACGCACTCTAGCACGAAGGGGCGGGGGGCGCAAGACCTCTTTTCACACGTCCGCGCACCTCGCGCGGCGCGGCCGGCGACTTTATGGTAGGTAAATTCAAGGTGCTCGTCGTCGACGACGAGCCGGACAAATTGGAGATGATCGCCTTCGCGCTCAGGCGCGAGGGCTACGACGTGCGCACGGCCGCCGACGGCATCGAAGGCTTGGATGCCGTCGCCGCGCTCCAGCCCGACCTCATCATCACGGACGTGATGATGCCGCGGCTCGACGGCTACGAGCTCGCGCGCCGCGTGCGGTCGAACCCTCTGACGCGCTTCATCCCGATCATCATCCAGTCGGCGGCGCGCGGCGCGGCCCAAGACGTGCGGCTCGGGTCTGAGATCGGCGCGCTCGGCTACATCACCGACCCGAGCGACATCGACCTGCTGCGCGCCCGCGCCCGCACGCTCCTCGAATTCAAAGACTACCTCGACAGCTGCGAGGAGGCGGCCTTCACCGACCACCTGACGGGGCTCGCCAACCGCCGGCGCTTCGAGCGCCAGCTCGAACGCGAGGAGGCGCGCACGCGCCGCTACGGCCGTCCGTTCTGCCTGCTGCTGCTCGACGTCGACAACTTCAAGGAGGTCAACGACACGAACGGCCACGATGCCGGCGACGAGGCCATCCGCGCGCTGGCCAACGTCATCCAGTCGGGCACGCGCGGGATTGACACGGGCGCGCGCGTCGGCGGCGACGAGCTGGCCGTCATCATGCCCGAGACCGATTTCGCGCACGGGGCCGAGGCGGCCGAGCGCCTGCGGCAGGCCGTCGCGGAGCGCGAGATCGCGAACGTGGGGCGCATCACTTCGAGCTTCGGGCTGGCGGAGTTTCCGACCTGCGCGCGCGACTGGCGCGCGCTCTTCGCCGTGGCCGACGCGGCGCTCTACGAGGCCAAGCGGCGCGGGCGCAACCGCGTCTGCCACGCGCCCCTGCTCCCCGCGCCGAACCCCGCGCCCGTGCTCGGCGTATCATAAGGCGGTAACGTCTACTTTTCCGGAGTGTGAGATGGCCGACTACAAAGACAAGCTTGAGGAGTGGCGCGAGGCGGCGCGGCGCAAGGCGCGCGAGCTCGACGACAAGTACCAGATACGCGAGCGGGTCGAGGAGGGCGCGCGCGTGGCGGGCGACGCCGCCC
>DASQDT010000176.1:0-2132 GCA_035634035.1 Pyrinomonadaceae bacterium
CGAACGCGCCTCGGCGGTCGCGCCCGACAACCTGAACGTCCGCCTGCTGCGCGCCGAGTTGCGCGTCGAGGCGAACGACTTCGACGCGGCCGCCGAAGATTTGCGTCAGGCCGAGTCGGCCGCGAAACTGGACGCGCGCCTCGCCGTCTCGCTCGCGGGCGTCTACGCGCGCGCCGGCCGCAAGCAGGACGCGCTGCGCGTGCTCGACGCGCTCGGCCCCGCCGCGCAGCAGCAACCCGAAGTCTCGGCCCTGCGCGCGCGCCTGCTCTCCGAGAACGACGACGGCCCGGCCGCGCGCGCGCTGCTCGAAGAACAACTCAAACGCGAGCCGGCGAACGCGCGCCTCCTCGCGCGCCTCTGCTCTCTCTACCGCACGCAGGAGCCGGCGCGCGCCGTCGAATACTGCGAGCGCGCCGTCCGCGCCGAGCCCGCCAACGCCGACTTCGGCGCGGCCTTCGGCGCGGCGCTCGTTCAGGCGCGCCGCTTTCAGGACGCGGCTTCGGTCTTGACGCGCGTCGTCGCCGCCGCGCCCGAGCACTACGAGGCGCACGCCAACCTCGCCACCGCGCTCGACAAACTCAGTCTCTTCCGCGAAGCACTCAACGAGTATCAGTGGCTCGGCCGCGCGCGGCCCGACCTGCCGGTCATCCACTTCTTCATCGCGCGGATGCACGACCAGTTGACCGAGTACCCGGAGGCGCTCGCCGCCTACGAGACGTTTCTGGCGAAGGCCGACCCGCAGCAGCACAAGTTCCAGATTGAACAAGTGGGCCTGCGTCTGCCGACGCTGCGCGAGCAGGTCAAGCGCGGCGAGGGCGTGAAGAGAAAGAAGGGGGAGCGATAGACAAGACGATGCGTGCGGCTCGAAGACAGCAGCGGAAGGCCGTCGTGCCGAGTTCTCCGGCGCTCGTCGCGCTCCTCGTCGCGGGCGCGCTCGTCTGTGCCGTCGCCGTCTCGGTCTTACCCGCGGCGCGCGGTCAGCAAGGCCCGACCCTCCAGCCCGAGCCCGCGCCGCCGATGAAGTACATCACGGCGCAGGAGCGCGCGCGGCTCGCCGCCGAAGGCGACGACACGAAAGACCGCACGCGCCTCAGCCTCGAACTCGCCGAGGCGCGTCTCGCGCAGGCCGAACAACTCACGGCGGCCGCGCGCTTCCTCGAAGCCTCCGGCTCGCTCGGCATCTATCAGGCGATTATCGAAGACGCGCTGCGCTTCCTCCAGCGGACGGGCGTGCCCGTCAACGGCAAAGTGCCGAACAAGTTCCGCGACCTCTACAAGCGAGTCGAGTTGGCCCTGCGCGGCCACGGCCCGCGCCTCGAAACCATCCGCCGGCAGACGCCCTCCGAGGAGGCCGGCAACGCGCGCGCCGCCTACGAGTACGTCCGGCAGGCGCGCGCTCTTGCGCTCGAATCCTTCTACGGCGAGACCGTCTTGCGCGAAGGTTCGAGTCAGCGCGACGCGACCAAAACTCCCGACGGCGAACGGCCCGGCAGCGTCGCGCCGACGCCCGACGAACGTCAGCAGTAGCCTCCCTTTTAAACCTATGAAGCACACTTCCGCACGCCGCGCGCTCCTCACGACGTTCGCGCTCGCCCTGCTCTTCGCCGCGCCTTCGGCCGCCGCGCGCGCGCAGCGCGAACACCTGACGCCGGAAGAGGTCGAACTCGTGCGCGACAATCAGGAGTTGGAGAAGCGCACGGGCATCTTCGTCAAGGCAATCGAGCGCCGTCTCGTCGCGCTCGGCGTCGCCCAGACGGGCGGGCCGCAGAAGCCGGACAAGGACGCGGGGAAGTGGGGCGTGCTGCCGACGAGCACGCGCGCGCAGTTGCTTCAGGACATCGCCAAGATTCTCGACGAGGCCAGCGTCAACATAGACGACGCCAGCATCCACGCCGAAAAAAGCTCGCAGATACCCAAAGCCCTGCGCCGGCTGGCCGAGGCGTGCTCCCGCTTCCTCCCGCAGTTCGCGGCCCTGCGCAACAACGTCAAAGACGGGGCCGAGCGCGAATGGCTCGAACGCGCCGTCGAAACCTCCGAGGAGGTCGTCGCCGCGCTGAGCAAGCTTCCGGCCGAGACGAAGAAGTAGAAGCGGCGCGCGAACGGCACGACGGCGAAACGTCGCGCAGACGATT
>DASQDT010000177.1:0-4755 GCA_035634035.1 Pyrinomonadaceae bacterium
GTGACGTTTCGCCCGCGCGGCCTCTTTCATTCTCTCGACTCCCGCCGCCCGCCGCCGTTAGTCGTCCTTCAAACTTTTGCGTCTGCGTCGCGAGGCCGCGCCCGCGCCGGCCAACCCGGCGGCGAGGAGCGCGAGCGTCGCCGGCTCCGGCACGGGCTCGGACGTGAAGGTGTAGGTCGCTTGGTTGAACTCGAAGGTGTCGCCGACGGCGTCGTAGACGAGTGTGACGAAGCCCTGCCCGACGAGGTTGTGCGTGAAGAGCACGCCGCCGCCGGGGCCCGTGTCGCGGACGGTGACAGTCCCCGTGAAGGTGAAGGGCAGCGTGACGGTGGGCGCGACGACGAAGCTCGGCCCGAGGAACGAGAGGTTGCTGCTGATGATGTAGGGTGCGGGGAAGCCGTTGTAGGTCGTCCCGTCGATGGCGAAGCTCGTCCCGTTCAACTGGGAGGTGGTGAAGTTGGGCGACAGAACCGTGCCGGGCGCGCACGGGTCGCAGCCCGGGATGGTGTGGTTCGACGCCTGCGCGCTGAAGGAGAAGTTGCTGCCCGTCACGCTCATGACGGCGAAGCCGACGCCGCTGCCGGAGACCGTGAGCGAGCCGCCCGTGATGACGAGCGTGTCGGCGCGCGCGTCGAGCGCCGAGAGCGCGAGCAAGAATAGCAAACCGGAGGACAGGCGGAGGCTTTTCATCGTCTCTCCTTTCGAGGTTAACGTCTTGCGTTTTTCGACGCCCGGCGACGCCTGAGCGCCGCGCCCCCGGCGAGTCCGGTCGCGAGGAGCGCGAGCGTCGCGGGCTCGGGGACGGCTTGGGGCTGCGGTATCCTGATGACGAAAGTCGTCTGGCCTAGCGTGCCGAACCCGCGCGGGTCGCTGGCAAACCTCACGTCCATCTGGAAGCCGCCGCGGCTGACGATGTAGGCCATGACGGTCGCGCCGTTCTCGTCAATGACGTACTCCAGCAGGCCGTCGGGCGGGACGGGGTTGGCGACGATGGTGAGTTGGAAGAGCGGGAGCACGCCCGTCGTCGAGTTGGGCGGGAGGACGAGGCCCGATTGGAAAAACATGACGTTGGTGAAGTTGTGACCGACGCCCACACTCCCGCTCCTGCTGAGGGTCGCCGCCTCCGCGTTCGGGTTGGTGAAAGTGCCGTAGAAGATGAGCGTATCCCCCGGTTGGGCGATGCGGGAGGGGTCGATGATGGTCTGGGTCGGGTTGATGATGACGGCGTCGGCGCGGGCGTCGGCGGCCGCAACTGTGAGAAGGAAAAGGAGACAGAGACACGGGCGGGGGGCTTTCATCGTCTTTCCTTTCGCGACGACGGCGGCAGGGAGATTCGGCGGACGGGCTTTCCCGGTGATGGAATTTCTCATTCCATGGAGAGTCGTAACGTGGCGTGGTTTCCAAAAACGCGGGCGCGGGACTTCTCGGCGGCGCGCGTCCGAAGCGAGTCTCGCGCGTCAGACGCGGATCTTGAGCCAGCCGTCTTCGACGACGACCTCGTAGGACTCGATGGGCTCGTCCGGCCGGTTGAGGCACGCGCCCGTGCGCACGTCGAAGCGCCAGCCGTGCCAGTCGCAGGAGACCGAGTGGCCGACGAGCTCGCCGTCGGCGAGCGGCGCGCCGCGGTGCGGGCAGAAGTTCTCGACGGCGTAGAAGCGCCCGCCGACGTGGTAGAGAGCGAGCTCTTTGCCGTCTTTCAGCTCGACGGTTGCGCCTCTTCCTTCGGGCACGTCCTCGGCGCGCCCGACCGTCACCAGCTCGCCCGCGCGTCGCGGGCGCTTCGGGTTGGCGCATTCCGGAGTGAAGCGTTGCATTTCGCGGCGAATCGTAACAAACTGCCCCGGCCGCGGCAAACTCGGTGCGCAAGTCGCGCGGGGAGGGCGCGTTCATTACAAGCGACAGGCCGCGCGACCTCTTCCCGCGCGCCGAACAAGACGAGAGGGGTTCTAACGACATGAAAAAATATTTCCTGACCGCCGCACTCGCGCTCGCCGCCGTGCTCTCACTTACGGCGCGCGCGTCCGCCGCCGCCGCGCCGGAAGAGCTGACCCTGCGCGGGCGTCTGCGGCCCGGCGTCGAGGCCGGGTGCTGGATGCTCGTCGCGGCGGGCGAGCGGAAGTTCCACATCATCAACGCGCGGCAGTTCCAGAGCGAGAGCTGGTTCCGCGAGGGCGCGGAGGTCGAGGCCGTGGGCGAGACGCGCGACGTGGCGTCGTTCTGCATGGAGGGGACGTCGTTCGAGGCGCGCACGATGCGGCCCGCCGGCGACACGTCTTCGGGCAGCGCGGGCGCTCCGGTGACGAACGGCGCGCCGGCGCGTCAGCGCACGCGCGTCACCGTCAGCGGCGAGTCGGTCGTGCAGGCGCAGCCCGACACGGCCGTCATCACCATCGCCGTCGTCACGCAGAACGCGAGCGCGTCGGAGGCGCAGGCCGAGAACGCCTCGCGCTCGGACGCGGTCGTGCGCGCGGTGCGCGCGGCGGCCGGCGCGGGCGCGGAGGTCAAGACGAGCGGCTACAGCCTCCAGCCGCAGATGGACTACCGTCCGAACGAGCCGCCGAAGATTACGAGCTACGTCGCGCGCAACGCCGTGCTCGTCACTACGGGCGACCTCGCGCGCGTCGGCGCGATCATCGACGCCGCGACGCGCGCCGGCGCGAACAACATCGACGGGCTCGCGTTCACGCTCCGGCAAGACCGCCCGGCCCGCAGTCAGGCCCTGCGCGAGGCGACGCGCGACGCGATGGCGAAGGCGGGCGACGTGGCGGCGGCGCTGGGCGGTCGCGTCGTGCGCGTCGTCGAGGTGAGCGAGTCGGGCGTGTACCGGCCGCCGATGCCGGTCGAATACGCGCGCATCACGGCGCAGGACGCGGCCGCCGCGCCGTCGACGCCCATCCTCACCGGCTCGCTCGACGTGCGCGCCCAAGTGCAGCTCGTCGCCGAGATCGAGCGGTAGTAAATAAAGTTTGGAGTCGGAAGCGGAAAGCCCGGCCGTCTTGGTCGGGCTTTCCGCTTTTAAGACGCCTGTCTCGTCGCCGGCTCCGGACTCTCGACTCCGGACTGTCTTTTCCTCCTTCCTCATCGCTCGTGTATAATCGCGCGTAGTTCAGTTCCCCTTGAAGAGAATCGAACAGCGAGGCCCGGCCGCGCGCCTTCGTGTGCGCGGCGCGCGGGCTTCGGCGCGGGCGTCCCCACGCCCGGCCGCGAATCATTCAGGAGGAGAGCATGTCTAGATACCGTTTCGACAGGGACGACGATTTTTACTACGGCGGCCGCGGCGAAGCGCCGCGGCGCGGCTACGAGGACGACCGCTACGACGCCCCGCCCCGCCGCGTGCGCGAAGTGCGCGGGGGCGGGGCCTCCGACTACTATGACGACGAGCGCACGCGCGAGGTGCGCGGCTACGGCGGCGGGGGCGGGGGCGGCCGCACGGAGGAGCGCGACATCTTCGGCGGAAGCTCGCGCTACGGCGGCGACGTTTACGGCTCGCGCGCCTACGACGACGAGCGCACGCAAGTCCGCCGCCCGCGACGCCGCTACGAGGACGACGACGACCGCGACGAGGGGCGCGGCCGCTCCGTGCTCGAAGAGGGGCGCGAGTACGTCCGCCGCGCATTCGGCGGGCGCGGCCGCGGCGGCCCGTCGCGCTCGCACGTCCGCTGCCGCGACATCATGACGCGCGACGTGACGGTGGCGACGCGCGAGACGACGCTCGACATGGTCGCGCGCATGATGCGCGACGAGGACACGGGCGTCATCCCCGTCGTCGAGCGCGCCAGCGAGTCCCTGACGGACTTGGCCGAGACCGAGCGCCCCGACCTGAACCGCACGGGCGCGAACGTCGTCGGCATCGGCAAGCTCGTCGGCCTCATCACCGACCGCGACATCGTCGTGCGCGCCGTCGCCGACGGCAAAGACCCGCGCGCGGTGCGGGCCGAGGAGGTGATGACGAGCGAGGTGCACACGGCGCAGCCGAACGACCGCGTCATCGAGGCCATCCGCAAGATGGGCGACAAGCAGGTGCGCCGCATCCCCATCGTCGACCGCGACGGGACGCTGCGCGGCATCATCTCGATGGCCGACGTGGCCCTCGAAACCGAGGACGATCACGAGCTGGCCGAGGCGCTCGAAGAGATTTCGAGCGGCACCTCGTTCTGGAACAGAGTGTTCGGATGATGGAAGCGGTGGCGGGTGGCGGGTGACGGGCCGAGAGGCTCGCCTTTAACTCGTCACTCGTCACTCTCTTTATTTATGGCCCGGTCAATCGAACGCTATCTGCGCATGATGCCGAAGTCGGTCGGGATGCGCGCGTCGGGGCGGCTCTGGTGTCCGTCGGCCGACGTCTACCACTCGCGCGACGGCTGGATCGTCAAGGTCGAGCTGGCCGGCGTCTCGCCCGACGAGGTCGAGGTCGAGCTCTCCGGCTCGTCGCTCGCCATCCGCGGCTGCCGGCGCGACACCGTCTGCAAGGACGGCATGACCTGCCAGCAATTGGAGATCACCTACAGCCGCTTCGAGAAGACCATCCACTTCCCCTGCCACATCGAGGGCGCGCGGATGGAGACCGACTACCGCGACGGCCTGCTCATCATCGTCCTGCGCGGCCCGCAAAACGAACGCGAGCAGAGAGAATTTTGATATGCCCGAAGAGACTTCCAACAGCGAGCCGCTGGTTCTCGACTTGAGCGGCAAGACGCCCGACGCGGCCGGCGGGCCGCAGGCGCGGGGCGCGCGCGAGTCGCGCGACGCGGGCGC
>DASQDT010000178.1:0-11815 GCA_035634035.1 Pyrinomonadaceae bacterium
GTCACGACGAGCAGGCCGCGCACCTTACCGCTGATGGTGCCCGACCCGCTGCGCCCGCCCTCCTTGAGCGTCTCGGTCAGGTTCGGCTTCGACGCCTGAAGCGCGGGCACGAGCCCGAAGGCGACGCCCGTGACGAGCGAGACGAGGAACGTGAAGGCGAGCACCCACGCGTCGACCCTGATCTCCATGCCGCGCGCGATGTCGCCGGGGATGAGCGAGTTCATCGAGGAGACGCCGACGTAGGTCAAAAGCAGCCCGAGCGCCCCGCCGATGAGCGCCACCAGCACGCTCTCGACGAGGAGCTGGCGGACGAGCCGCGCGCGGTTCGCGCCGAGCGCCCCGCGGATGGCTATCTCCTTGTCGCGCGAGGCGGCGCGCGCCAGAAGCAGGTTCGCCACGTTGACGCACGCGATGAGCAGCACGAAGCTGACGGCCGCGAAGACCACCCACAGCGCGCCCCGCACGTCGCCCACCACCTCCTCGCGGAACGGGACGACGGACGCGCCCGACCCGGCGTTCTCGCGGAAGTTCTCGGCCAGCTGCCGCGAGACGCTCTCCATGTTCGCGCGCGCCTGCTCGACGGTCGCGCCGGGCTTGAGTCGCGCGACGACGGAGAGGAAGTAGTTCTTGCGCGTGTTGAGGTAGCTGTTCGGCTCGAACGAGAGCGGAATCCAGAGGTCGACGCGCGGCGGCCCCTGCGGGAACCAGAAGCCCTCGGGCATCACGCCGACGATCTGGTAGGGCTCGCTGTCGAGCTCGACCGTGCGTCCGAGCGCCTGCTCGCTCGCGCCGAACTGCCGCCGCCACAGCCCGTGGCTGATGACGGCGACGCGGTGGTTGCCGAACTGCTCCTCCTCGGGGCGGAACAGGCGGCCGTGCGCCGGCTCGACGCCGAGGACGTTGAAGAGGTTGGCGCTGGCGGAGGCGACGTGGACGCGGTCGGGCTCGCCCGCCGCGCCGGCGAAGTTCGCGCCCGCGACGAAGTAGCCGGCCATCCCCTCGAAGGCCGTCCCCTGCTCGCGCCACACCTGAAAGTCTGGCGGCGAGGTCTCCGACTTGTCCACCTCCTCGGCCGGGACGGTGCGCCACAGCGCCACGAGCCGGTCGGAGTCTCTGAACGGCAGAGGGCCGAGCAGCAGCGTGTTGACGACGCTGAAGATCATCGAGTTGGCCCCGATGCCGAGGGCCACCGTCAGAATCAGAATCGAGAAGAAGCGCGGCTGCTTGAGAATCATCCGCAGGCTGTAGCGCAAATCCTGTATGACCGACTCCATGAATCCCCCTCCCACACCCGAACGCGAATCTCACTCAGTCGCCCGACGCGGCCGACGCCTCGCCCTGCGCCCTCTCCAGACACGCCTTCAGCTCGGCGGCCAGCGCGGAGACGTTCGGCTCAAGCCCCATCGTCTGGTGGTTGCCCGGCACGCGGTGAATCTCGACGCCTCCGGTCGCCAAATCGCCCCAACCCTTCGTCTGGTCGAGCGTCTTCATGTCCTCCGGCTCTTCGAGCGGGCGGAAGAGCGTGACGCGCCCGTCGTAGCGCTCGGGCCGGTAGGCGAGCGACGCCTCGACGCGCGAGCGGAAGACGTTGAGCTGGCGGCGCAAATATTCTAAGGCGTACGTCGTGTCGAAGCCCTCGCCCTCGCCGCGCGTCTCCGCGAAGTACTTGACGACGTGTCGCAACTGCGCCTCGCCTTCGAGCTCGCGCAACTCGGCGACGAGCCGCAGAAGCTCCTCGGCCGTCATCGTCGAGCGCGTGAGCTGGTTTGCGAGGACGGTCAGGAGCGTCGCCGCGTCGGAGTCGATGACCTGACCGCGGAAGGCCGGCGCGATGGCGTCGACGAGCACGAGCAACCCGACGCTCTCGCCCGCCCGCTTCAACTGCTGCGCCATCTCGAAGGCCACCAGCCCGCCGAACGACCAGCCGCCCAAGTAGTAGGGCCCCGCGGGCTGCGCCTCGCGGACGGCCGCGACGTAGTGGGCGGCGATCTGCTCGACGCCGCGGCCCTCGCCCCGGCCCGTGTAGGCCGCGTGGTCTTGCAGCGCGTAGAAGGGCTGCTCCGCGCCGAGGTGTCGCGCCCACGGCTCGTAGGCGATGACCTCGCCGCTGCCCGTGTGGACGCAGACGAACGGCGGCCTTGAGCCTCGCGGGCGCGCGGGCTGGATGCGGACGAGCGGCGACGGCGCGGCCGACTCGGCCCGCCCGCGCAGGACTTCGGCGAGGCGTTCGACCGTCGCGCTCTCGAAGAGCGCCGAGAGCGGGAGCTTCTGCCCGAACCACTTGGAGACCTGCGCCATCAGGCGCACGGCGCTGATGGAGTGGCCGCCGAGCTCGAAGAAGTTGTCGGTGATGCCGGGCTGCGTCTCAAGGCCCAGCACGTCCTTCCAAATCTGCGCGAGCTGAATCTCCAAGTTGTCGCGCGGCAGGGCGACGCTGCGGCCGCCGCGCGCCTGCGCCTCGTCGGGCGTGGGCAGAGCGCGCCGGTCTATCTTGCCGTTCGGCGTCAGCGGCAAAGCGTCGAGCACGACGAACGCCTGCGGGATCATGTACTCGGGCAGCTTCCGCCCGAGGAACTCGCGCAGCTCGGCGGCCGAGACGCGCGCGCCGTCGCGCGCGACGACGTAGGCGACGAGCCTGCGTTCGCCCGCCCCTTCCGACGGCGCGGTGACGACGACTTCTCTGACGGCCGGGTGCTCGGCGAGCGTCGCTTCGATCTCGCCCAACTCGATGCGGAAGCCGCGAATCTTGACTTGATGATCGACGCGGCCCAAGAACTCTATCTGGCCGTCGGCGTGAAAGCGCGCGAGGTCGCCCGTGCGATAGAGGCGCGCGCCCGGCTCTCCTGAGAGGGAATCGGGCACGAAACGCTCGGCCGTCCCGCGCGGCTCGTTCAGGTAGCCGCGCGCGAGCCCGTCGCCGCCGATGCACAACTCACCGGCCGAGCCCGGCGGGACGAGTTCGAGATTCGCGTCGAGGATGAAAGCTCGCGTGTTGGCAATCGGCCGCCCGACGGGGACGGTGCGCGCTCGCCCCGCGACGGTCTCGGTCTCCGCGACGTCGAGCGTCAGACAGCCGACCGTCGTCTCGGTCGGCCCGTAGTGGTTGATGACGGCGCAGCCGGGCCGCAGCTCCGCGACGCGGTTGACCAGCTCGAAAGGCAGCGCCTCGCCGCCGAGCAGTAGGAACTCGCGCGGCAGCACCTCCCCGCCCTGCGGCGACGCGAGCAGCGCGCCGAGGTGCGACGGCGTAATCTTGAGCACGTCGAAGGGGTGGCGCGCGGTGTAGGCGGCGAGCCGCGCGCAGTCGGTCGCCAGCGCGTAGTCGACGACGTGCAGGCAGCCGCCCGAGACGAGCGACGGGAAGAGACACGTGTTGCCGAGGTCTGCCGTGAAGGTCGAGACGAGTGCGAAGTGAAGTCCGACGTTTCGCTCGCCTCCGTCGCCGTCGTCGGCCCCGCCCGTTCGGAGTTTGGCGCGGATGAACTGCGTGTAGTTGGTGAGGCCGCCGTGCGTGACGCAGACGCCTTTCGGAGTGCCCGTCGAGCCAGACGTGTAGATGACGTAGGCGAGGTTTTCAGGCGCGACCGGGACGCGCGGGTCGTCCGCGCTCTGTTCTTCTATCGCCGCGCGGTCGGCGTCGAAGCAGACGACGCGGCCTTCGTAACCGTCGGGCAGCTTCGCGGCCGTCTCGCGCTTCGTGAGGAGCACGCGCGCGCCCGCGCTCTCCAAGACGCGCAGGACGCGCTCGGCCGGGTAGGTCGGGTCGAGAGGGACGTACGCGCCGCCCGCCTTCATGACGGCGAGCAACCCGACGACCATCTCCAAAGACCTCTCGACGCAAATGCCGACGCGCGACTCCGGGCCGACGCCGAGCCGGCGCAGGTGATGGGCGAGGCGGTTCGCGCGTCGGTTAAGCTCGGCGTACGTGAGCCACTCTTCGCCGAAGCGCAGCGCCGCCGCCTCGGGCGTCCGCGCGGCCTGCCGCTCGAACAACTCGTGGACGGGCGTCGCGCGCTCGTAGCGGGCGCGCGTCTCGTTGCGGTCTTCGACGAGGAGCCGCCGCTCGGCGTCGGAGAGCAGGCTGAGGCGTTCGAGCTTGCGCTCAGGGTCGGCCGCCGCCTCTTCGAGAATCCGCCCGAAGTGTCCGGCCATGCGCGCGACGGTCTCGGAGGCGAAGAGGTCGCGGTTGTAGTTGAACTCGGCGACCAAGCCGTCGCGCGTTTCGAGCATCGTGAGCGCGAGGTCGAACTTCGCCGTGCCGCTCTCGAAGGGCATCTCGCTCAGGCTCAGGCCCGACAGCTTCATGCCCTCGGCCGGGGTGTTTTGCAGCACGAACCAGACCTGAAACAGGAGGTTGCGGCTCAGGTCGCGCTCGGGCTGTAGCTCGTCGACAAGCATCTCGAAGGGCAGCTCCTGATGCGTGTAGGCCCCGAGCGTCACTTCGCGGACGTGCGCCAGCAGCTCGCGGAACGTCATGCCGCGGCCGAGCCGCGCGCGCATGACGAGCGTGTTGGCGAAAAACCCGATGAGGTCTTCCACCTCGGCGCGGTTGCGCGCGGCGATGGGAGTGCCGACGGCGATGTCGGCCTGCCCCGTGTGGCGGTAGAGCAGCGCGACGTAGGCCGAGAGCAGCGTCATGAAGAGCGTCGCGCCCTCGGCGTTGCTCAGACGTTTTAGACGCTCGGTCAGCTCCGCGCCCAAGACCAGCGAGTGGTTCGCGCCGCGGTAGGTGTTGACGGGCGGGCGCACCCAGTCGGTCGGGAGTTCGAGCGCCGGGGGCATGGCGGCGAGCGTCTCGCGCCAGTAGTCGAGGTGTCCGGCGAGCTCCGCGCCGCGCAGGCGCTGCCTCTGCCAGACGGCGAAGTCGGCGTACTGAATGGGAAGCTCCGCGAGCGGCGACGGTTCGCCCCGCGTGTAGGCTTCGTAGAGCGTCGCCAGCTCGCGCATGAAGACGCCGGTCGACCAAGCGTCGCTGACGATGTGGTGCGTGACGAGCAGGACGGCGTGCTCGCGCTCGCCGAGGCGATAGAGCGTCGTGCGCAGCATCGGCCCGGCGACGAGGTCGAAGGGGCGTCGCGCCTCCTCGGCGGCCTGACGCCGCGCCTCCTGCTCCCTCTCCCCTTCGGGCAGCGCGCCGAGGTCGACGACGTGCAGGCTCGCCTCCGCGGCCTCGCGGATGACTTGCACGGGCTCGCCGTCGGCCTCGGCGAAGGTCGTGCGCAGAGCCTCGTGGCGGCGGACGACTTCGGTGAGGCTGCGGCGGAGCGCCGCGACGTCGAGCCGCCCCGTGAGGCGCGCGGCGAAGCTGACGTTGTAGGCGACGCTGGCCGGCTCCAGCTGGTTGAGAAACCACATTCGCTGCTGCGCGAACGAGAGCGGCGGCGGCGCGCCGTCGCGCTCGCGCGCGAGGATGGGCAGGTGCGCTGTGTCGACGCCCTCCTCGCTGAGCAGCAGCTCAAGCAGCTCGCGCTGCTCGGGCGAAAACCCTTCGAGCTCTTTCCTGATGTCGTTCACGGTCTGAAGTTCCCTCCCCTCGGGCGCGGACGCTATTCGAGGTCGAGCCTCGCCAGCCAGCCCTTGCGGCGCTCGTTGAAGAGGTCGCGCGCGCGCTCCATGTCGTCGCTCATGACGCGGTCGTGTTCGAGGAACGGGACGGCCTCGCGCACCTCGTCGAAGACCTCGCGCGTCACGGGCGAGAGCCGCAGCTCCTGATTGAACTCGACGGCCTGCGCCGCCGTCAGCAGCTCGGTCGAGAGCACGTACTCGCTGTTGTCGATGATCTGGCAGAGCTTGTAGGCCGACGTGCCGCCCATGCTGACGTGGTCTTCCTGTAGCTGACAGGTCGGGATGGTGTCGATGCTCGCCGGGGTGCAGAGCACCTTGTTCTCGTTGACGAGCGCGGCCGAGGTGTACTGCGGAATCATGAAGCCGGAGTTGAGCCCCGGGTGCTTGACGAGGAAGCTCGGCAGCCCGCGCTGGCCCGAGAGCAGCTGGTAGGTACGGCGCTCGGAGATGTTGGCCAGCTCGCTCTGCGCGATGGCGAGGAAGTCGAGCACCATCGCGGTCGATTCGCCGTGGAGGTTGCCGCCGAAGAGGATCTGGTCGTGCTCGGGGAAGAACAAGGGGTTGTCGGAGACGCCGTTGAACTCGCGCTCGATGGTCGCGCGCGCGAAGTTGTACGCCTGACGCACCGCGCCGTGCACCTGCGGGATGCAGCGGAACGAGTAGGGGTCTTGCTTCGACTTGTTGCAGGTCGGCAGCTCGAAGTGGTTGCTGCCGTGGAGCAGGCGTCGGAGGTTGGCGGCCACGGCGCGCCGCTCCTCGTGGTAGGAGGTCTCGTGGTAGAGCGCCTGATAGAAGGTGCGCGAGCAGCTGAACGCCTGAATGCTCAGCGCGGCCATCAGGTCGCCGCACTTGACGAGCTCGCCGACGCGCATCAGGCACTCGGCCGCGATGGCGTTGATGTACTGCACGCCGTTCGTCAGCGCCAAGCCCTCCTTCGGCTTGAGCTGCACGGGCTTTAATCCCAATTCTTCGAGCGCCTGTGAGGCGCCGACGATCTCGCCGCCGCGGAAGACGCGGCCGAGGCCGATGAGCGGCAGCGCCATGTGGGCCAGCGGGGCGAGGTCGCCGCTCGCGCCCACCGTCCCCTTCTTCGGGATGACGGGGATGACGTCGTTGTTCCAAAGCTCCAGCATCCGGTTGACGCTCTCCAGAGAGACGCCCGTGCGGCCCGTGCGGAACGTCAGGAGCTTGATGATCATGCAGAGGCGCGAGACCGTCTCCGAGGCCGGCTCGCCGACGCCGCAGGCGTGCGAGACGATGTGGTTGTACTGGAGCCGCTCGACCTCGTCGGGCGAGACGCGCGTCTCGCACAAAGAGCCGAAGCCGGTGTTGACCCCGTAGATGTACATATCCTGCTTGGCCTTGCTCTGGACGAAGCGCGCGCCCTCGGCAATCTTCTCCTCGACCTCGGGGTCGAGCTGAATCGTCGGGCGCTCCTCGACGAGGTAGCGCAGGTCTTCGAGCGAATAAAAAGTGAGGTTGAGACGGTGAGTTTTTCTCGACTTGCCTGACATCTTTGATTGCCTCCTAAAAAAAACCTTGTCGCGGGCGTTTGCGGTGTGTGTGTGTCGTGCGGGCCTTACGTCGCGGCGCGCGACGACTTCTTGCGTTCGAGCAGCGCCCTCATCTCCTCGGGCGAGAACTGCCGGACGCGCTCGGCGAGGCGGCTCACCTTCTCCGCCTCGGCGCGCGCGTCGCCGCGCGCGGCCGCCAGCCGCTCGGCCAAGCCGGCGACGGTCGGCGCCTCGAAGAAGCCGCGCAAGGGGAGGTCTACGAGGCAGACTTCGCGCAGGCGGTTGATGACCTGCGTGGCGAGCAGGGAGTGGCCGCCGAGGTTGAAGAAGTGGTCGTGGACGCCGACGCGGTCGACCTTCAGAACGTCCTGCCACACCTTCGCGATGAGCGTTTCGAGCTCGGTGCGCGGCGCGACGTAGTCCTGCCCCGTCTCGGGCCGCTGGCTCTTCGGCTTCGGCAGGGCCTTGCGGTCGACCTTGCCCGTCCGCGTCTTCGGCAGCGCGTCGAGGAAGATGAAGACCGACGGCACCATGTGCTCCGGCAGGCGCTCCTGCGCGAAGCCGCGCAGGACGGGCGTCAGCTTGCTGCCGTAGCGCGCCTGCAAGGGGTTGTTCGCGTAGTCGGCCCACGCCTTCCGCTCCGGCGCGGACGCGCCCGCGTCGCTCGACATTGACGACGACGCCACCGCCGCGCGCGCGACCGACGACTCGCGCCCCCCGGCTTGGCGTCGTCTGAAGACCACGTCGAACGCGCCCGTCTCGTCCGTGCGCGACCAGCTCAGCTCGACTTCGTAGGGCAGCCCGCGCGCGAGCTCCCAGAGGTCTTGCGGCTCGACGCCCTCGGTCTCCGTCAACTCCTTGAGCGCCTGTCTGATGCCTTCGGCCGTCTCGGGCGGGCCGTCCGCCGCGAGCAGCTCGACCGCCCTGCGCTCTTTGCGAAGACGCGCGTTCGGGACGCGCGCGAAGCCGACCGCGTCGGCGCTCTCCGCTTGCAGAAGAGTGCGCAGCGTCTGAAGACTCGCCGCGTCCCCTTCGGGCCAGTCGCGCCACGAGACTTCCGCCTCCTCCGCGCGGCGCTCGCCGACGTGCAGAATCACGTCGTACTGGAACTTGGTTATCTCGTTGTCGGCGCGCCCGCCCTTCGGTCGCACCTCGACGCGGCCGACGTTGGGCAGCTCGCGCGCGAGGGCTTCGAAGAAGGCCGGGTCGATGATGAGGTCTTTCTCGCCCGCGATGCGTTCGCGCACGCGCTCGCGCAACTGCTCTTTGGTCAGGAAGGCCGGGGCCTGTTCGAGCTGGACGGCCACTTGGAAAGTCTCAAGCAGCGGCAGGCTGCGGATGCCGCCGACGAAGACGTGCCCGCCCGGCGCGACGATTCCGGCCGCGCCGCGAATCACGCGCCGCAGGTAGTCGACGCTCGGGAAGTGTTGCGTGACGAGGTTCATCATCACGAGGTCGAACGGGCCGCCCGAGACCTTGTCCGCCTCGTGCGCCGCCGCCTGCTCGATGGTCACGCCCCCGAGCGCGGGCGTGCGCGCCGCGAGCTGCCGGCGCAGAAGCTCGACGGCCGACGAAGAGATGTCCGTGCCGCAGAAGCTCTCGCAGTGGGGCGCGACGCGGAAGAGCAGGAGGCCCGTGCCGCAGCCGAGCTCCAGCACGCGGCGCGGGCGCAGAGAGAGGAGGCGGCCGACCGTGTCGTCGACGGCCTCGATGATCTCGTCCTCGGGCAGCGCGTCGTTCGTGTAGCTGCTCGTCCACGCGCGGAGGTTGATGCCGGAGTCCTGCTCGGAGAAGGCGCGGTCGATGCTGTAAATCTCGTCGTAGACGGTCTGACACTGTTCGATGTACTGCTCTTCGAGCGAGGTCAGGCTGCCGTCGCCGCCCGCGCGCTCCTCGTCGTCGGCGAAGTTCGGGTCGCGCACGACGTAGGCGACGAGGCGCTGGTCGTTCTCCCCGAACTCGTGCGCGACGACGACGCACTCGCCGACGGCCTCGTGGCGTTCGAGAGCGGACTGGATGTCGTCGAGCTCGACGCGCATTCCGCGCACCTTCACCTGATGGTCTTTGCGCCCGAAGAACTCGATGTTCCCGTCGGGCAGCCAGCGGCCGAGGTCGCCGGTGCGGTACGCGGGGTCGGGGTACTCGTCGTGCAGAGGGTTCTGGACGAACGCCCGCCGCGTCTCCTCGGGGCGGTTCCAGTAGCCGTCGGTGAGGAAGCGGCTGCGGACGTAGATTTCGCCGCGGACGCCGACCGGGCAGAGGCGGCCCGCCTCGTCGAGAATCAAAATCTGGCGGCCCGCGATGGCGCGGCCGACGGGCACGGAGCGCGCCCCGCCCTCGTACTCCGCGAGCGGGTAGTAGGTGGCGAGCACCGTCTCAGAAGGGCCGTAGAGGTTGAAGAGCTCGGCGTCGGAGAACTTCGCCCACCTGCGCACGAGGTCTTCGGTGACGACCTCGCCGGCGAGCAGCATCCGCTCGACCGTCGGCAGCGGGCGCGCGCCCTGCGCGTCGGCTTCGAGCGCCTGCAAGAGCTGGCGGCAGAAGCTCGGCACGACCTGAAGCAGAGTGATTCGCTCGTCGCGCACCCAGCGCGCGAGCGCCGCCGGGTCGAAGCGCGTCGCGGGCGCGGCCATCGAGAGCGTCGCGCCGTAGCAGAGCGCGCCGAAGATTTCGCAGTAGCTCGCGTCGTAAGTTATCGAGGCCCACTGGGCGACGCGCTTGGGCGCGACCATCTCGAAGTAGTTGCTCTGCCAGTCGAGGAACTGCGCGAAGCTGCGGTGCGACTGCATGATGCCCTTCGGCTGCCCCGTCGAGCCGGAGGTGAAGACGACGTAGGCGAGCGCGGACGGCTCGACTTCGATGCCGGGGTTCGTCGTCGGCTGACTCTCGAACCACCCCGCGCCGCGAACCACCTCTCCGCCCGCGACCGACTCGCCGCCCCGCGCGTCCATCGAGACGAGGCGCGCTCGCGTCTCCCCGACGAACTCGCGCAGAAGCGTTTCGTGAGCGGCGAGCGACGACGCGTCGGCGATGACGACCGGCGGCGCGAGCTCTGAGAGGACTTGGCGCAGGCGCGCGGGCGGGTAGTTCTGGTCGAGGCAGGCGAAGGCGCAGCCCGCCTTGAGCGCGCCGAAGAGGGCCGCGACCTGCACGGGGCCGCTGTCGAGCATGACGGCCACGGGGCGGCCGCGCCCGACGCCGAGCGAGGCGAGCCCGTGCGCGATTTGGTTGCTGCGCTCGTTGAGTCGGCCGTACGTCCAAGCCTCGCCGGCGAAGGTGACGGCCACGTCGTCGGGGTTGGCGGCGGCGCGCTCCTCGAACATCCGGTGGAGAAGCGCGGCGCGCGTCTCGTCGCGGGCGGCCGCGTCCTCTTCCGCCGCGCCCCACCCGGAGAGGATTTCCGCGCGCTCCGCGTCGGGCAGAAGGCGCACCTCTCTGAGCGTCTGTTCGGGGCGCGCCGCCACGTCTTCGAGGAGCGTCCGCCAGTGGCCGAGCATTCGGTCGATCGTCGCGTCGTCGAAGCGCGCGCGGTCGTAGAAGGCGACGAGCTTGAGCTCGGGGCCGGGGACGGCGACGACCGTCAGGGGGTAGTTGGCGCGCTCGACTATCCACACGTCCTGAATCTCGACGGGCGAGTCCTGCGCGCCTTCGGAGAAGTGGACGGGGAAGTTCTCGAAGACGAAGACGCTCTCGAAGAGCGGCAAGTCGCGCGGCACTTCGCTCCACGCCTGCACCTGCGCGAGCGGGCTGTACTCGTACTGGCGGGCCTCGGCCTGACGCTCCTGCAACTCGCCGAGCCACGCGGGCAGCGCGGCGTCGGGCGGCGTCGCGACGCGCACCGGAAGCGTGTTGATGAACATCCCGACCATCGTCTCGACGCCGGGCAGATCGGCCGGGCGGCCCGAGACGACCGAGCCGAAGACGACGTCGTCCTCGCCGCTGTAGCGGCTGAGCATGAGCGCCCAAGAGCCCTGAACGAGCGTGTTGAGCGTCAACTTGCCGCGGCGCGCGACGGCGGCGAGGGCCGCGGTCGCCTCGGCCGAAAGGGTCGCGAGCTTCTTGTCGTGCTGCTGCTCCGCGCCCTCGGCGGACGCGGCGGGCGCGCGGTCGACGCCGAGCGGCGTCGGCGCGGTGAAGCCGCGGAGCGTCTCGCGCCAATAGCTTTCGGCCCGCCTGAGGTCTTGGCGCTGGAGCCACGCGATGTAGTCGCCGTAAGGCCGCGGGCGTTCGAGCCGCGCCTTCTCGCCGCGGCGCATCGCCTCGTAGACGGCCGACACCTCGCCGACGAGCGTCGAGGCCGACCAGCCGTCCATGAGCAGGTGGTGGTGCGTCCAGATGAGTTGGTGCAGGTCGTCCTCGCGCCGGATGAGGGCGAGGCGCATCAAGGGCGCGCGAGCGAGGTCGAAGCCGCGCGCGCGGTCTTCGCGGAGGAAGTCCGCGAGGCGTCGCTCCTGCTCGTCGTGCGCGAGGCCGCGCCAGTCGTGCTCTGTCATCGGCAGCGCGCCGCGCTCGCCGACGACCTGAAGCGGCTCGTCCGTCCCCTCCCAGAAGAAGGCCGTGCGCAGGATGGTGTGACGCTCCATCGCGCGCGCCCCCGCGCGGCGGAGCGCCTCGGCGTCCAACTCGCCGCGCAGCGTCCAGTTGAGTTGTTCCAGATAGAGCCCCGCCTCGGGCGCGTAGAGGCTGTGAAAGAGCATCCCCTGCTGCATCGGCGAGAGGGGGTAAATGGCCTCGAT
>DASQDT010000179.1:0-8187 GCA_035634035.1 Pyrinomonadaceae bacterium
GCGCCGGCGCCGCCCGGCTGGGGCGGCCGACTCGGCGGCCTTCTCAACGTCGCGCCGCCCGCGCCGCCGCCCCCCGTCACGGAGACCGAGAACCTGCTCGCCGCCAAGTGCAACCTCTGCGACAACACGCCGATGAACCCGAAGGGCGCGCGCCGTCACAAGTACTCGTGCGAGGAGAACTGCCCGACGGGCGCGCTCGTCCGCGTCAACCCGCGCGAGTACTTCGCGGAGGCCGGCTCGCGCATCGGCCTCGTCTACCAAGACCGCACGCACGCCATCGGCCGCAACATTCACAAGCGCGACACGCCCGCGCTTCTGTGGCACGCCCTCGGCATCCTGACGACCGCCGTCATCACACTTGCCTTCGCGCGCTGGCTCTCGCGGACGGGCTTGGACGAGACTATCGGCGCGTCCTCTTGGCTCACGGCGCGTTGGCTCACGGGCTTCGTCGGCCTCGCCGCCGTCGCGCTCGTCATGACCTACCCCGTGCGCAAGCAGATTTACCGTAGGCGGGCCGGGCCGCTGCGCTACTGGATGCTCGTGCACGTCTACGCGGGGCTGATTGCGGGCGTCGTCCTGCTGATGCACGGCGGGCGCTCGACGGGGGGCTTGCTGACCTCGCTCCTGATGGTCTCGTTCGACCTGACGATTCTGACGGGCCTGCTCGGCGTCGCCTGCTACCTCCTTCTGCCGCGCGTGATGACGAGCATCGAGGGCGAGCCGCTCTTAGTCGAAGACCTGCGCGCGCGCCGCGACGAGCTGCGCGAACAGCTCGCGCGCGTCGGCGCGGAGACGGACGCCTCCGTGCGCGAACTCGTCGCGCGGCGCGTGCGCGGCCGATTCCTTTCGCTCCCGTTTCTCCTGCGGCAGTACGTGAGGCGCGAGGACTTGAAGACCTTGCTGGCCGAGGCGCGCGAGGAGTTAGAGGCCGAGGCCGCCGCGCTGCCGGGCACGCAGTCGCGGCGCACGCTCTTGGAAGCGGTCGAGACGGCCGTCACGCTGCGACGCGTCGAGTCGCTCGTCTACCTTCATCAACTCCTGAAGCTCTGGCTCGCGCCGCACGTCGTCGCCACGTCCCTGATGCTCGCGCTGATGGTCGTCCACGTCGTCCAAGTCGTCTTCTTCGCCGTGCGCTGAAGGCGACGGAAGTTTTTCCCGCATCCGCCGATGCAGACGCAGAACAGCACCTTCGTCGTCACGCGCGAAGACCTCGCGCAGGAGGCCCTGACGCTCGTCACCGACGGGCTCAAGGTCGGGCGTCTCCCCTCGTGCGAGCTGGTGCTCAACCACCCGACCGTCTCGCGCCTGCACGCGGGCATCAAGGAGGCGGGCGGGCGCTTCTACGTCTTCAACTTCAGCCATTCGAGCGGGACGACCCTGAACGGCCGCGTCGTGCCCGTCGAGGAGGCCGAAGTCTTGGCCGACGGCGACGTGCTGCAAATCGGCCCGTTCTCGCTCCACGTCTCGCGCGCCGCCGACGCCTTGCACATCCGCGTCACGCTTCAGGTCGCGGCGCGCGTGGGAGAGGCCGAGGAGCGCGGCGAGGTGCGCGACGCCGTCGTCGCGAACGCGCCGCCGCGCGCCGCGCGCGGCGCGGCCTCGGCCGAGGTGACGAACGCGCTCGCCGTCTTCTGGTCTTCGCGCCGCCGAGAGGCCGGCAAGGTCGAGCGTCTTTCGCCCGTCCGCCCGCACGCGCCGTCGCGCGTCGTCGGCAAGGCGCGTTTTAATTGGACGCCGACCGGCGACCTCGTCCGCCCGTGGCCCGTCTCAATCTTCGTCTGGGGCGCGCTCGTCGTCTTTGCGTTGTCGGGCGTCGCGGCTCTCGCCTACACGAGCGCCTTCTCGCCCGCGCCCGTCTCCGACGCGCACGCGCGCCCGTCGCTTCAGACGACGCCGACGATTGCGCGCGAGGCCAACGCCGGCTCGTGCACGACGTGCCACGCCGTCGGCGCGAGGATGGAGACGCGCTGCGCCTCGTGCCACGAGGCCGAGGGGTTCAGGGCGACCGTCATCAAGCCTCATGAGGAGGCGGGCGTCGGCTGCGTCTCGTGTCACGCCGAGCACCGCGGCGCGGACTTCAGCCCCGCCGCGGCCGCGCTCCGGACGTGCAACGAGTGTCACAACGACGCGAACCCTAAACTCTACCGCGGCCGGCGCGTCGGCACGCCGCACGGCGGCACGCTCGGCTACCCCGTCCGCGGCGGCGAGTGGGTCTGGGCCGGTCTGGACGAGGCGGACTGGTCGCGCCGCCCGGCCGAGATGCGACAGAGCCTCGCGCGCTGGCCGGCGGCCGACGAGGGCGCGCGGCGCAGCGCGCAGTTTCACGTCCTGCACCTTCACCGCGTCCGCGCCGTCGACGGCTTGGCCGCGAACGCCGCGGGCGAGGTCTCCTGCTCGACGTGTCACAAGCGCTTCGCGCCCGACATCGACCGCGACACGCCGCGCACCACCTGCGCGAGCTGTCACGCGGGCGACGCGAGTGAGACACGAGGGACGTTTACCGGCGCGACTCCCGATTGCATCTCCTGCCACGTCCAACACCCGCAGGGCCGCAAGCTTTGGGGCGCGCACCTCGTCAACGACAACAGATGAGCAAGTCGCAACTCCTATTCGTCGTCGCCGCGCTGCTCGCGCTGCTTCTGGTCAACCAGATGACGGCCGAGAGCTTCGGCAAGAGCGTCATGGGCGGGCTGCCGTGGTACGGTTGGGCGGGCGCGGCGCTCCTGCTCGCGGCGGCGGGCGCGCTGTTCGCGCGGCAGGACGCCGAGCGCTCGGGCCGACTACTCGCCAGCCCCACGCCCGAGGCCGAAGAGGCGGCGCGCGAGATTCACGTCACCAAAGAAGACCTCGCGCGCATCGACCCCGACGGCCCCGACTACCCGCACCCCGTCATCTTCCCCGAGCGCTGCATCGGCTGCCACGCCTGCGTCGAGGCGTGCCCGCACGACGTGCTATCAATCGTCAACGGCATCGCCACGCCCGTCGCGCGCGACCAGTGCATGGAAGACACGTCGTGTCAGACGGAGTGCCCGGTGAGCCCGAAGGCGTGCATCGTGGTTAACACGACGAAGAAGATTCCGCCCCGCAAAGTGCCGCAGCGCGACGCGCGCTTCATGACGAACGTCGCGGGCTGCTACATCGTCGGCGACGTCTCCGGAACGCCGCTCATCAAGAACGCCGCCAACGAGGGCGCGGACGTGATTCGCCACGTCGCCGAAGAACTCAGAAACGGCGCGCCACGTGAGCCGCGCGCCGACTACGACGTGGCCATCGTCGGCGTCGGCCCGGCCGGACTCTCGGCCGCCATCGCCGCGCAGACTCTGGGACTGCGCTACGCGGCCGTCGAGCAGGACAGGGTGCTCGCGACCATCGAGGCCTACCCGCTCAACAAGTACGTCTTCTTCAAGCCCGACGCGATGGAGTCGCGCGCGCCGCTCGGCGTCGAGGGCGCGGGCCGCCAGCGCGAGGAGATTTTGGAGAGCTGGCGCGGGGCGATGGAACGGTCGGGCGTGCGCGTCAACGAGGGCGAGAGCTGCAAGTCGGTCGAGCCCGCGACGGACGGCGACTACTTCGTCGTCCGCACCGAGCGCGGCGCGGCCAAAGAGCCGAGGGAGTACCGAGCGCGCCGCGTCGTCTTGGCGCTAGGCAACCGCGGCACGCCGATGCGCCTGCGCGTGCCGGGCGAGGACTTGCAGGTCGTGCGCGACGGGCGGAGGGAGGCGAAGGTTCGTTACAGACTCGGCGACGCGGAGGAGTACAGGGGGCGTCGCGTGGTGGTCGTCGGCGCGGGCAACTCGGCGGTCGAGGCGGCGGTGGATTTGGTCGCGCGGCGCGATGGCGAGCGCATCACGTTCCGGCCCGAGGGCGAGGCGAACGACGTGACGCTCGTCATCCGCAGCGACTTCAAGAACGATTTGAAGTTCGCCAACAAGGTTCAGGTCTACGAGTGCATCGACGAGGGGCGCATGCGCGTCTTCTACGGCGCGACCGTCAAGGAGATACGCGAGGGCGAGGTCGTCATCATGCACGCGCGCACCTCCGAAGTGCTCGCGACGCTTCAGAACGATTACGTCTTCGCCATGATCGGCGGCGAGCGCCCGACCGGGTTCCTCGAATCAATCGGAATTAAAATCGGCTGACGGGCGGCGCTACTGCTCGTTGCTCACCTGCGGGACGGGCCGTCCCATGTCCTTGTAGATGCGGACTATCTCGTCGCGCTTCGTCTTGGCCTCCGGGTTCGCGGGCTCGTAGAGGAGGACGCTGTTGAAGTCCGCGAGGGCGTACTTGTAGAGGCGCGGGTTGCCGGCCGAGAAGTAGACGTTGGCCCTCTCCAGATACGCCGCGGCGGCCCCCGCGCGGTCGGACTCGGACGCGCCCGACGCCTTCGCCTTCTTCAAAGCCTTCTCAATCTTCTCGTCGAGAGCCTTCGTGTCGGCGAGCGCGCGCTCGGCCTTCTGCGCGTCGGCGTCCGAGTTCGACTTGGCGTTTGAGTTTGGAGGCGTCGCCGACGAGTCGTTGGCCGGGCCGTGAGAGGAGGCGACGGTGGGCGGCGCGCCCGTCTTGGCGCCGGCGCTCTGATTCGCGTTGCGCGCGGGCGTCGCGCCGGTGTTGGCCGTCTGCGCGTCGCCCGAAGCGCCGCAGGCGGAGGCGAGGAGGGTCAGGGCGCACAGGGCGTGTGCGGCGATTAAATTTCTCATCTACTTCGGGCCGGTGTGGCACTCCTTACACTGCTGAGAGGTCGGAATCTTGAGCGTCTTGCGCTTCTCGACGGCGAGGTCGTGGCAGACGTTGCAGTTGCGGTGGTACGCCTCCTCGTTGTTGAGGACGGTCGGGTCGGTGTCGCCCTCGTAGGTCACCGACGGAATCTCGCCGCCGACTCTCGGCTTCTGGCCCTCCTGCGCGTGGCAGGCGCGGCAAGACAGAACGTCGGGCGCGGTCGAGTCCTTCGCCAGAAGGTCGGTCGTGAGCGTCGTCTTGCGGTCGGCCGGGTGCGCGGTCTTGAGAGGCGGCGTCTTGGCGGCGTCGGCCGCGGGCTGGTCGGTGTGGTGGCACTCGACGCAGGTGATGGGGCGCGTGCCGTCGGCCGAGTAGTTCTTCGTGCTGTGGTTCTCGTGGTTGAAGGGGACGGGCGCGCCGTCCTTCTTCTTCGAGTCCTTCGAGAGCAGGTACTCTTTGGCGGGCGCGCGGCCGTCGAAGGGCTCGGGCGGCGCGGCCGTGCGCGTCGGGGCGCTCAGGCCGAAGGCCGTGTAGCAGGCGAGTGCGGCCAGCGCGAGAAAGATTTTCATGAAGTGCCGTCCTCTGTTTCGTCCGTCAAGTGCGACAGGGTTCGCGCTTCTGGAGAGGTTGGGGCCGACCTTGTGCGCGCGCTCCGTGAGACGTGTGGGCGTCGGGTCATGGGGAGCGACTGACCAAGCGGAATCATATTCAGCGGCCGGCGAGGTTGTCAAACTCCTCGTCTTTCAGAGGCGGAAGGTCGCGCCGCGGTGGCAGCGTTTGCAGTCCGAGAAGTCTTCGCCGCCGAAGGCGCGGCGGTTGTCGTGACACGAAGCGCAGGAGCGCGAGCGCGCGGGCGCGAAGTGCTGCGCCGGGCGCGGCGAGGTGACCTGACGCGACTGCGGGAGCCCGGCGCGCACGTCGTGGCACGAGGCGCAAGTGAGATTCTGGCGCGCGCCGTGCGCGGCGTGGCTGAAGCCCAAGGCGAAGGCGCGCGAGTTGGCGGGCGTGCGCGAGTAGCGCGCGAGCCCGTGGCACGCGCCGCACGAGGAGATGTCGCGCCCCGCGGAGCGCGCGCCGGGCGTGTGACAGCGGAAGCACCCTTCGTGCGCGCCGAGCCCGGCGGGGATGGTGAGCGCGACGCCGCGGCGCGCTGGCGAGTGGCAGGCGGCGCAGCCCTCGCCCGCGCGGCCCGCGCCCGACGTGTGCTGCGCGTGGTCGAAGCGCACGTTGAAGCTCGCGAGGCGCGGGAAGTTTTTGACGGGCGGGTTCGCGCTCTCCAAGTTCGTGTGGCAGATGGAGCACATCTGCGACGGGGGCGAGGAGACGAACTGTTGCAGGTGGCAGTCGGTGCAGGCGGCGTGTCCGGGCAGGCGCGGCGCGGCGGCGTTCGTGTCGCGGCGGTGGCACGAGTCGCACGCCGTCGCGCGGTGCGCCTCGCTGGCGTGCGAGAAGCGCGCGAAGTCTCGCCCCTGCGCGCGTCCCGCGTCGCGCCCCGCGCCCGCGACGAGCGCCGCGAAACACGCGACGAGCGCCGCGAAGGCGAGCGAGAGTTTTAGTCTGAAGACTCCGGACATTATTACTGCGCGACGGCGGCGCGTCATCTCGGCTTCGGCACGGGCACGGCCTCGTCGTGCGACGGGGGCAGGCGGGCGCGGCCGAGTTGGACGTGACACTTGGCGCACGCGAAACCTGCATCGGCGCGGCGGCGCTCGACCTCGTCGTTGAGGATGCGCTTGGGCTTCGCGCCGATGTGGCAGCCCGTGCCCGTCCCGCCGCACGAGAGGATGGGCACTTTGAGCGTCCGCTCGTCGAGCGTGCGGACGCTCGACATCTGCAAGTGACAACTCGTGCAGCCCAAGCCCTCGTGTCTTTCGAGCTCGTGTCGGAAGCGCGCCGACTCGCGCCGCAGAAGCTTCTCGCGTATACGGTCGTCCGCGATCTTCGCGACGGCCGCAAGGCTCGCGTCGTGATCGACGCGCGGCTTCGGTGGCGGCACGTCGCCCGGCAGCAGGTCGTGGCAGGCGGCGCAGTCCGTGGCGAGCGGGCGCGCGCCGCCGTCCTTCCAGTGGCAGTTGAAGCAGGAGGCGTGGCCGGTCGGCGAAGTCTTAAACGTCCCCTTCTTCGGCCAGAGGCTCTCGTCCACCTCGGCGGGACGGCCGGGCATCGACTCGTCCGCCGACTCGCCCTGCGGCATATAGGTCTGGTGGCAGAGCGTGCAACTGTCGACGCGGCGCGGAGACGCGCCCTCCTGAAAAGAGACGCGCACCATGCCCGCGTCGCCTCCGTCCGGGAAGTCGCGGCGGCGGGCCATCACGTCCTGATGGATGTCGTGGGGGAAGTTCGTCGCGAACTGCGAGGGCGCGCCGGGCTTGCGCCGGGCGGCGCGCGACTCGTCGGCGTTCGGGTTTTGGAAGGCGAAGCGCGGGCCTTCGCGCGGCGAGACGACGGTGTGGCAGACGGTGCAGATGGCGGGCCGCGCGCCGCGGAAGAACTGCTCGCGGTGGCAGCGCACGCAGGCGTCGTGGCCGGGGTAGTCGGTCACGTCGGGGAAGGCGTCGGCCGCGCGCGCGCGCGGCCAGTTGGCCGTCGGCACCGCGTGACACTGCGCGCAGTTGAGCTTGTGCGCCTGCGTGCGGTGCGAGAATCGCGTGTAGTCGGTGCGCGGGCGTCTCTGCGCGCGCGCGCGGCGCTGCGTGGTCGCGGGGTCGGGTGCTTCACTCTCGCCGGAGGTCGCTGGCGGGCAGACGAAGAGGAGCGCGGTCAGAAGGGTAATCGCCAGCGCTCGCCAACTGTCGTTCATCCGTTCACAGACGCCTCAGGGCTTCGGCGCGAGGAGTTCGACCGTCACGGAATGGAGCTTGCCCGGCAGGAGCGCCGGCACGCGGACGGGCGCGCTCCAGACGACGCGGCCGCGTTCGAGCGGGAAGACGTTCGAGACGTAGAAGTCCCTCTGCTCGACGTTCAGGAAGTAGGCTTCGCCGCGCTCGTCCGTCATCACGGAAGCGACGAGCCCCGCGCGGCGCGCCGCCGCATCAGTCCACGCGCGCTTCCGCTCGTAGAAGCCCGCGCGGATGTTCTTGAGAGGGAAGCTGACGGTGATCCAGCGGAGCGCCGTGCGCGGATTCTTATACTTCCTCAAGCCTTCGGCGTAAGCCTCGCGCAGCTCGGGGACGCTCTGGCGCGCCGAGTCGAACTCGGCTTCGTACTCGGGGCAGTAGAGCGTGTCGCAGTCGTGGCGCGCGAGCCACTCGCGCAGCTCCGCGCTCGCGCCCGTCAAGTATTGCTCGCGGCGCGGGCGCGACGCCCAGTCCACGCCCGACGCCATCACGTCGCGCTCAAGCAGGTAGAAGCGTTTGCGCGCGACGGGCTTTCCGTCCGCGTCTTTAACTCTGATGCGAATGCCGGCGCGCCTCGACGCCGCCTCCGCGTCGCGCTTCACGTCCTCGGGCTTCGGCGTGACGCGCGCCTCGC
>DASQDT010000180.1:0-14864 GCA_035634035.1 Pyrinomonadaceae bacterium
CTCGCCGGCGGCCGTGTTGCCCGCGGCGGGCCTGTTGGCGCCCGGTGCGGCGGTCGTCTGCGTCGCGCCCGCGGGCGCGGACGAGGCCGGGGCGTCGCGCCGCAGCATCCACCAGCCGACGGCGAGCGCGGCGAAGAAGACCGCGAGGATGATTAGGAGGGGCGCGTAGCTGCTCTTGCGCGCGGCCTCCCGCTTGGCACTCTGTTTCGCACTCATTATTACGTTTGACCTGCCCGCAAAAACTTTCCGCCGCGCCGCTCAGAGCGTGACGCTCGCGATCCGGCGCGTCGGGACTTTGTTGCCCTCGAAGCCGGGGAGTTGTTCGAGCCGCTGGTTGACGCCGCGGTCGAAGAAGCTGACGCCGTCGTCGCCGCCGAAGAGCGTGGCGATGATGAAGTCCTCCTCCTCCTGCGGCTTCGTGCCGTGGCCGACCGGGGCCCAGAAGCGGTCGATGATGAAGCGCGCGAGCGAGCCCGAGAATTTCGAGCGCTTCAATTCGAGTCGCGCGATGCTCCAGTAGAAATATGCATGAATCGACTCTTCCTGCGCAATCGCCCGCAGCACGCGCTCAAGGACGGGGTGGGCCGAAATCTGCCACAGACGCCGGTAAGCCTGCAAGGTCGTGAACTCGTTGATCGTGCCCCAGACCATGTGCGCGCCCGTGAAGTAGCGGCCGAAGAGGTTCGTGATGTAGGGGCCGACGAAGTACTCGACGGTGTAGCGGATGGGGATTTTCGACTTCGCCTCGGCGCGCCAGTCCTTCGAGGTGTCGTAGCCGGCCTCGTTCAGGAAGCGGTTGATGAGGTTGCCGTGCTCGGCCTCCTCCTCGTTCCAGCGATCCATGAACTTGCGGATGACGGGGTCTTTGCCCGTCGGCGTGCGCAGGAGCTCCTTGTAGTAGAGCTCCGTGAAGCTCTCGATGTCGCGCATGTAGAAGAGGACGCGGAAGAACTCGGGGCTGAGCGGGTGGTTTTTAATCTCCGCCCAGGGGATTTGCGAGAGGAACTCTCGGTTGATGGCGCGCGGCTGTCGCTCGTACCAGTCGAGCACGTCGCGGTCGGTCTCAAACACTTGGCGGCGCTCCTGCGAAGAAGAGTCACGGGTTGACGGGGGAGTCGGGGAATCTACGTCCCACCCGCGGCGAACGGATTTCTGCATGGCGTCTGTTTTTGTTATGCTTGGGGAGTCCTGCATTTAATCTAAGAAACTTATGGACAGAACAGAGGTGACGACCTCCGCGCGCCCGCGCGCCGGCGAAGAGGCGGTCTCGATCTACGACCGCTTCGCGCACCTCTACGATTTGATGTTCCGCGTCAACGGCTACGGCCGCTCGGTCGAGCGCTACCTCGCCGCCCGCCGCCTCGACTTGCCGACGGGCGCGCGCGTCCTAGACGCCGGCTGCGGGACGGGGCTGCTGACGCTCGCGCTCGCGCGCGTCCTGCGCAAACCCGCCGACATCACGTCCGTCGACCTTTCGCACGCGTCTTTGCAGACCGCGCGCCGCGCCGTCGCCGAGCTGCGGGAGGCCGCGCGCCACCGCGTCCGCTTCGCGCGGGCTAACGCTTTACGACTGCCGTTTCCGGACGGCGCGTTTCGGATGGTCGCGACGAGCGGCGTCGTGGAGTACCTGCCGTTGGGCGAAGGTTTGAAAGAGCTGGCGCGGGTGCTCGCGCCCGGAGGCTACTTCTTACATCTCCCGGTCGTTCCGTCCGCGGCGACAAGATTACTCGAACTGATGTTCCGCTTCAAGGCGCACCCGCCCTCGGAGGTCTCCGCGCACACCGAGCGCCACTTCCGCGTCATCGAGCGCCACCGCTTCTCGCCCCTCGAACCAATCGGCTGGACGAAGATCGCCGTCCTCGCCCAGAAGCAGTGACGGCTGGCGGCCGACGTGCGACGGGCGCGCGGTCTCACGTTCGCGGCTTTCCGGCGAAGACGTAGGCGCGGCGGCTCTGGTACTCGACCGCCTCCGGGTAAGGGTCTCTCTCAACCGCCTCTTCGACCTCGAAGCCCGCCGCGCGTAGATAGCCTTTAACTTCCTCACTCCCGAAGAGGAAAAAATCCATCGACACGCGCTCGCCCAACAACTCTTCGACGTGCTTCACGCCTTCCCCGACGTGGAAGGAGAGCAGCAGGACGCCGCCCGGACGCAGCACGCGCCGCAGCTCACGCAGGGCGTCGGCGACGGACTCGCGCGGCAGGTTGACGATGGCGTAGAAGGCCGCGACGCCGCCGAAGTAATCGTCCGCCACGCCGTCGAGCGCGAACATATCGCCCTGCTGAAAATCGATCTCCGGGTTTAACTTGCGCGCGTGCCGCACCATCTCGTCAGAAAGGTCCATGCCGCAGGTCTCCGCGCCGCGCGCGTGAAGGTAACGCGCCACCTGCCCCGGCCCGCAGCCCATGTCGCAGATGAGGCCCGCGCCGCCGACCTTCTCAATCAACAGGTCGAGCATCTTCCGGTCGAACGGCTTGCGCTCCAACTCGTCGCGGAAATGGCCGGCGTAATTTTCGGCGACGCGGTCGTAGCCGCCCCGCACCTCTTCGCTCGTCCTCGACCCGTCGCGCGTCACCTGTCACTCGACATTCTACTGATGACGGCGCGGGCGACCGTCGGGATGATTTCGCGCTCGCGCGCGTTGTCGGTCGTGAAGGTGACGAGGACGAGTCGGCGGCCGTTCGGGAGTTCCAAGTAGGCGGCGTCGTGTCGCGTCGTCGAAGTCCAGCCGGCCTTCGACCAGTAGCGCGCGCCCGCCCCCAGAGCGAGCGCGGTGAAGCCGTGCGCCTGATCGTCCGGGTCTTCGGACTTGCCGGAGAAGTCGCGCTTCATCAGCTCCAGCATCCGCGCGCTGCGCGCCGGGGTGACGGCGCGGCCCGCGACGATTTCATAAACGAGCCGCGCCGTCGCGTCGGTCGTCAGCTTGTTGCGGTTCTCGTAGTTCGGCCCGAGGAAGACGCGCTCGCGCCCGTACGGCCCTTCGCACCACGGCTTCTGCGCGACGTTGTTTTTGCCGGGGCCGACCTCGTAGCCGAGCGCGGCGAAGTAGCGGTTGACCGCGCCGCGCCGCTCGGCCCACTCCTTCATCTCGCCGGCCGAAAGCTCCGCGCCGTTCGAGACGCCGGAGAGCGCATCGACGACGTAGTGCGTCGCGTCGTTCGACGAGACCGTGATCATGTCGCTCAGCGCGCGCGAGAGCTCCTCGGTCTCTTTCAACCTGCCGTCTTCGAGCCAGCGGTGCGCGGCCGCCAGATAAAAGAGCTTGACGACGCTCGCCGGGTAGATGGGCTCCGCGCCGCGGAACGACGCGCGCGCGGGCCGCGACGCGTCGCTCAGGTCGATGAGCGTGACGGCGAGGTTCTTCTCCGCCAAGCCCTTCGCGCCGAAGCGCGCCAGCGCCTCGCGCACCGCCTCGTCGACGACCGCTTGGAGTCGCGCCGACGACG
Organism: Pyrinomonadaceae bacterium; assembly: GCA_035634035.1. GTDB lineage: Bacteria > Acidobacteriota > Blastocatellia > Pyrinomonadales > Pyrinomonadaceae > DASQDT01. The sequence goes on from DASQDT010000180.1 coordinate 3,445, forward strand.
CGAACGCGGGCGGCCGTGAAGCCGTCGCCGCGTCCGGCGCGGCCGCCGTCTTCTGCTGCGCCGACGCGGCCGTCGCGTGCGCGGCGAAGAGAGCGCCGGCGAGCGCGGACGCCAAGAAGATTCTCTGAGGCTTCATGCGGGTCTTCCCTCCGCGCTTAGCTGATGAAGTTGACGAACGCCGTGATGATGAGCAGGTTCGTGAAATCTATGAACGACGCGCCGACGATGGGGACGACGAGGAAGCTGCGCGGCGCGGGGCCGTAGCGCGCGGCGAGCGCCTCCATGTTCGCCACCGCGTTCGGCGTGATGCCGAGGCCGAAGCCGATGTGGCCGCTCGACGTGACGGCCGCCTCGTAGTCGCGCCCCATCAAAACGAAGGTCACGAAGACGGCGTAGAGAATCGTCACGACGACCTGCACCGAGAGGATGACGAGCATCGGGACGGCCAAGCCCGCCAGCTTCCAAAGCTCAAGCCCCATCAGCGCGATGATGAGAAAGAGCGCGAGCGAGACGACGCCGATGAGCTCGACCGCACGCGCGTCGATTCCGAGCCAGCGGCGGCCGTCGTCGACGTTTCTGACGACGGCCGCGACGACCATCGCGCCGACGTAAGCGGGGAGCGTCAGGCCGAGCCGCGCGATGCCGAGACTCAAGAGCGCGCCCAAGCCCATCACCGCGAGCACGAGCAGGAGGTTGTAGAGCACCACCTCGGCCGTCAGTTCGTCTCTCGACTCGCCTTCGCCGCGCCCGCGAGCCTCGCCCTTGCCACGTCCGCGCGACTCGACTTCGGCCCGCCCGCTCACTTTCTCGTCCGCATCGTCAGGCACGAACGTCGAGCCGACGGCCCAGAAGTTCTCGTCGTCGGGGGCGCGCTCGTCCTTCGCCGTCCGGGCGGGCGCGAGGCGCAGGCGTCTTATCAGCAACGTCGCGACGGGGTTTCCGACGATGCTCGCGACGAAGATGCCGAAGGTCGCCGAGGCGACGATGACGGCGCTCGCGCCCGCCACGCCCAACTCCTCGAACTTCCCGGCCCACGCCAAGCCCGTCGAAGGCCCGCCCGTCAGAGTCAGCGCGCCGCAGATGATGCCGAGCGCGTCCGGCGCCCCGAGGCCCCGCGCGAGCGCGACGCCGACCACCGTTTGCACGACGCCCGCCAGCGTCGCTATCAGCAAAAACAGAATCATGCGCCAGCCGCCCGCGCGCAGCAGCGTCGTCGTCGCCGCGAAGCCGATGGTCGTGAAGAAGATCGTCTGGAGCGGGCCGCGCAGCGTGTCGTTGACCGCGACGCCGAGCGTGCCGCTCGTCCTCAGAAGGAGCACGAGGAGCGCGAAGAGGAGTCCGCCGACGGCCGCGGCCGGGATGCTCGTCCGGCGGAGCGCCGGGACGAAGCTTTGCAGGCGGTAGCCTATGAGCAGGAAGATTGCGCCGAGCGCGAGCGTGTAGACGAGGTCGAACTTGACGCCCCGCAGGCCCTCGGCGATTGAGAATTCCAACGCGCTTTTTTCTCCCGTGTCCCGTCAGCGTGTCCAGAGCGCGGCGACGACGACGACGTCGAGGACGAGGTGGAACCAGAGCATCCGCCGCGGCGTCGCGCGCTTGAGTTTCGTCAGCGCGATTTTCAACTCCGGCTCCGGGTCGTCGGCGTCGGCGCGCGCGCGTATCACGTCGTAGAGCAGCGTCGCGCCCTCCTGCGTGCGGTAGAGGACGGCGGCGTTGACGGCGGCGAAGATGAAGAAGGCGAGCGACAGGACGGTCTTCCCGTGCCAGTCCTCCGCGTTGTCGAGCCCGAGCGTCAGGACGCCGACCGAGACGAGCATATAGAAGTTCCACATGGCGTCGCCGCGCGAGGTCTGCGCGTTGAGCAAGTCCATCGCCTCCTTGAGGCTGAGTCCCGACCGCTCGGCCATGGTCAGCTGTCCGCCCGTTCACCCGAGCGCGTAGACGTACTGCTCGTAGCGCGGGAGCAGGGTCTCGTGAATCTTCTGGATGTGCAGGCCGACGAGGAAGCCGCGCTCATCCTCGTCGCGCCCGAGGCGCACGACGCGCGCGGGCGAGGCCGCGATCTCGATGGGCCCCGCGGGGAGTTCCAGCTCGACGACGAGCACCGTCGTCCAGTCGGTCAGAGGGCCGTAGGCCGTCCCCAAGTCGGAGACGATGACGGCGAGGCCCGACGCGCTCAAGTCGCGCGTGTAGCCGACGAGCGGACGCGGCTGCCAGCGCGTGCCCGAAGGCGTCTCGGCTTCGGGGAAGGTGAGGCGACACTGGAGGCGCGCCGGGTGCCGCGTCGCGGCGCGCCTTTCAACGAACTCCCACATGTACGATCCTCTACGGGGGTGAGGTTGACAACCGGCGCGGGGTGGCGCGCTTTCGCACCCGAGTCCGCGCGTGCGCTCCGGCTGAGGCCGGCGGGTGGAGTCGCCGCCGGCCCTCGCTTCGTTCGCGCGCGTGCGTGTCAGGGATTCGTGTGCGGCCGGCGTTCGCCGAGAGGTTCGGTTACGCGACGACGGCGCGCGTAGTGTATCATCAGGCACGCCCTTCCGGTAGAGGCGCGACTCCCGCGAGCGAAACCGCTTTGGACACTCTCGTCGAAAATCTGCGCGCCGCGCTCGGACGCGGACGGGTCGCGGACGACCGCGACGAGCTGCTCGTCTACGAGTGCGACGCGCTGACGCACTACCGCGCCACCCCGCGCGCCGTCGTCTTCCCAGAGACGACCGAGGAGGTCGCCGAAGCCATGCGCCTGCTCGCGCGCGCGCGCGTGCCACTCGTCCCGCGCGGCGCGGGGACGGGACTCTCGGGCGGCGCTTTGGCCGTCAACAGCGGAGTCGTCATCGAGCTCGCGCGGATGCGCCGCGTCCTAAAGGTTGACGCCGCGAACCGCACGGCCCGCGTCCAAGCCGGCGTCGTCAACGCCGAAGTCTCGCGCGCGGCCGCGCCCTTCGGCCTCCACTACGCGCCCGACCCTTCGAGCCAGCCGATCTGCACCGTCGGCGGCAACATCGCCGAGAACGCGGGCGGCATACACTGTCTCAAATACGGCACGACGGTTGACCACGTCCTGTCGGCGCGCGTCGTGCTCGCGGGCGGGCGTGTTGTCGAGTTGGGCGGCGAGTGCGACGGCGCGCCCGCGGGTTACGATTTGCTCGGGCTGTTCGTCGGCTCTGAAGGGACGTTCGGCGTCGTGACCGAGGCGACGCTGCGCCTCGTCCCCCTGCCGGCGGCCGTCCGCACGGTGCTCGCCGACTTCGCGCGCATCGACGACGCGAGCCGCGCGGTGTCGGCCGTCATCGCGGCGGGTCTGATTCCGGCGGCGCTTGAGATGGTCGACGGCGCGACCATCCGCGCCGTCGAGCAGAGCGTCTTCGCGGCCGGACTCCCCGACGACGCCGAGGCCGCGCTCCTCGTCGAACTCGACGGACTCGAAGCCGGGCTCGACGCCGAGACCGCGCGCGTCGAATCAATCCTCCGCGAACACGGCGCGCGCACGTGCCGCCGCGCGAAGGACGAGGCCGAGCGCAAAAGGCTGTGGGCCGCGCGCAAGGGCGCGTTCGGCGCGATGGGGCGACTGTCGCCCGACTTGATGTTGCAGGACGCGGTCGTGCCGCGCTCGCGCCTGCCGGAAGTCTTGGCCGAGACCTACCGAGTCGGCGAGCGTCACAGGCTTCTAGTCGCGAACGTCTTTCACGCGGGCGACGGCAACCTCCACCCTTACATCTGTTTCGACGCGCGGCGCGCGGGCGAGGTCGAGCGCGTGAAGGAGGCGGGGCGCGAGATCATGGAGGCGTGCGTGCGCGCGGGCGGGACTATCACGGGCGAGCACGGCGTCGGGCTCGACAAGAAGGACTACCTGCCGCTCGTCTTCTCTGACGTGGCGCTCGACGCGATGGCGCGCGTGCGCGCGGCCTTCGACCCCGACGGCCTGTGCAACCCCGGCAAGGTCATCCCCGCCCCGCTCGGCTGCGGCGAGGGCCGCGCCGTCGCGCGCGCGCTCGCACTTGAGGACGCCGCCGGCGGGCGTCCCGCCGACGCGCGCTCGGCTACGCCCTCGACACCGAACGAGACCCCGACGCGCGAAGTCTCTTCGTCAACCGTCACCCGTCGGGCGTCAGACGCCGGCGCGCGGGAGTTCGACGCCGACGACGCCTCGCACGCGCTCGCGCGCGTCGTCGGCGCGGAGAACGTGCGGCGCGTCGGCGACTCAATCGAAGTCGGGCCGGCGTCGGCCGCGGAGGCGTGCGAAGTCCTGCGCGTCGCCGCGCGCGAAGGCTGGCCGGTCGTGCCCAAAGGCGCGGGGGCATGGCCCGACGCGGGACGCGCGCGCACGCGCGGCTCGCTACTCGTCAGCACAAGTCGTCTCACGCGCGTCGTCGAGCACGAACCGGCCGACCTCGTCGTGACGGCCGAAGCCGGCCTCACGCTCGACGCGCTCAACGCGGAACTCCGCCGCGCCCGACAGTGGCTCGCGCTCGACCCGCCCGGCGGCGCGCGGGCCACGCTCGGCGGCGTCGTCGCCACGGGCCTCGGCGGCGCGCAGGCGCTCGGCTACGGACGCCCGCGCGCGCACGTTCTAGGTATGCGCGTCGCGCTGGCCGACGGCCGCGAGGCGCGCTTCGGCGGGCGCGTCGTCAAAAACGTCGCGGGCTACGACCTCCCGAAACTCTTCGCGGGCAGCTTCGGCACGCTCGCCCTGATACTCGACGTGACTTTCAGACTCCGCCCGCTCCCCGCGCGCGAGGCGACGGTCGTGGCGCGCTCCGGCGACTACGAAAAACTCTTCGCCGCCGCGCGCGCTTGTGTCGGAGCGCCGCTCCTCCCCGTCGCCGCCGAGATTCTCTCACGCCCGCTCGCCTCTCCCGCGGCCTCGCGCGACGCGGGCCACGCCCTGCTCCTGCGCTTCGCGGGCGCGGACGAGACGGTCGCGTTTCAGACTGCGCGCGCGCAGGCCCTCATCACTGAACACGCGGGCGGCGACGCGGTCGAGACGTTTGACGACGACGCGGCGCTCTGGGACGCCGTCGCCGGGCGCGCGGTTGATGACAAACTTGCTGACGGTGACGAGGTCGGACGCGCCGGCACGTCGCTCGTCTGGCGCGCGTGCGTGCCGCCGTCAGAACTCCCCGCGCTCGTCGCCGAGGCGCGCGCGGACGCCTCTCGGCGCGGCTCTCAAGATTTGCGTTGGCAGGCGGGCGCGGGCGACGGACGCCTGCGCGTCTTCGACTCCGCAGAGGGGGACGCGCGTGAGACGGCGGCCGCGCTCGCGCGCCTACGCGACCTCGCGCGGCGCGCGGGCGGCTCGCTCGTCGTCGAGCGCGCGTCGCAAACACTCGTTGAAGAGTTCGACCCGTGGGGCTTGGACGAGTCCGTCGCCGCGCTCATGCGACGCGTCAAGTCTGCGCTCGACCCGGCCGACGCCTTCTCGCCCGGAAGATTTTTTTGATGACCGACGCGACCACACAACCCGCCGCCGCGCTCCGCGCGGAGGAACGCAAGCTCCTCGCGTGCGTCCACTGCGGCCTCTGCCTCGAAGCCTGCCCGACCTACGTCCACACGGGCGACGAGTGCGACGGCCCGCGCGGACGCCTCTACCTGATGAGCGCCGTCGCCGGCGGGCGCGTGGCCGCCGACTCGCGCGCCTTCGACGTTCACATCAGCCGCTGCCTCGGCTGCCGCGCCTGCGAGAGCGCGTGCCCGGCCGGCGTCGAGTACGGCCAACTGCTCGAAGCCGCGCGCTCGGACATCGCGCGCGCGGGCGCGCGTCGCGGGATGACGAATCGGCTCCTGCGCTTCACGCTCCGACACGTCTGGCTTCACCCGGCGCGGCTGCGCGCGGCGTTTGCGCTCGCGCGACTTTTGCGCGACGCGCGCCTCCCGCGCCTGCTCGTCAGAACGAAGTTGACGAAGTTTCTGCCGCGCCGTCTCGCGCTCGCCGCCGCGCTCCTCGACGCGTCCGCGCCCGACGCGCGGCCCGCCGCGAGGGGCGTCGGCAAACGCGGGGGCGCGCGTGTCGTCGTTAAGAGCGGCGGCGGCGAGACTGCGGCCCGCGCGCTTCTCTTCGAGGGCTGCGTGGGCGCGGGGCTTTTCGCGCGCGTGAACGAAGCGACGGCGCGCGTGCTCGCCGCGAACGGCTGCGCCGCGAGCGCGCCCGCGGGGCAGGTCTGCTGCGGCGCGCTCCACGCGCACGCGGGCGACCTCGAAGGCGCGCGCCGGCTCGCGCGCCGGAACGTCGAAGCCTTCGCCGGAGACGCGCACGCGCCCGTCGTCACGAACGCGGGCGGCTGCGGCGCGATGCTCGCCTCTTACGCGCAGCTCCTCGCGCACGAGGAGGACTACGCCGAGCGCGCCCGAAGTTTCAGCGCGCGCGTCCGCGACGTGAGTCAACAGCTCGCCGCGACGGGCGTCCGCGAGGGCGCGGCCGTCGGCGGCGAAGTGACGACCTATGACGCCTCCTGTCATCTCATCCACGGCCAGCGCGCGCACGATGAGCCGCTGAAGATGTTGGCCGCGATACCCGAGCTGCGCTTCGTGCCGCTCGAAGGGAGCGACGTGTGCTGCGGCGGCGCGGGCGTCTATAATCTCGTCGAGACGGGGATGAGCGAGCGCGTGCTCGGCGAAAAGCTCCGCCACTTGGAACGCGCGGGCGCGCGCGTCGTCGCCACCGGCAACCCCGGCTGTCAGATGCAGATCGGCGCGGGCGCGCGGCTCGACGGCCTTCGCTTGCGCGTCTGTCATCCGGTCGAGCTGCTCGACGAGTCTTACCGCCGCGCGGGCTTTTATGACGGGAATGAAACGAACGAGGACGGACAGGGCTGACGTGATGAAGGCGGCGACGGCGGCCGCGCTTCTCTTCGCGTCGCTGTTCATCGCGCCGTGCGCGCGCGCGTCGTCGTCGAATCTTTCGGCGCAGGACGGCGGCGGGGAGGTGCGCGCGCGTTACGAGGCGGCGCGGAGGTTCGAGGAGGCGGGCGACTGGCGCGCGGCCGAGGGGGAGTGGCGCGCGGCCGTGCGGCTCGCGCCGCGCGACGCGCGCGCGTGGGTCAATCTGGGCGTCGCGCTCAACCGCCAGCAAAGACTCGACGAGGCGCTCGGCGCGTGGGCCCGCGCGGCCGAGCTTGAGCCGCGGCTCGCGGGCGCCCACTTCAACCCGGGCCTCGCGCTCGCGCGCGCCGGAAGGTTTCGGGAGGCGGTCGCGCCGCTCCGCCGCGCGCTCTCGATAGAGCCCGAGAACGACGCGGCGCGGCGCGCGCTGGCGCTCGCGCTGGTCGGCGTCGAGTCGTACGCGGAGGCGAGCCGCGAGATAGCGCAACTGCTCGCGCGCGCGCCGCGCGACGCGGCGCTGCTTGAGCTTGCCGCGCGCTCGTTCGCGCGTCAGAAGCGTCACGCCGAGGCCGTCGTCGTCCTGCGACGCAGGCTCGACTCGGGCGGCGAGACCGCCGAGCTGTGGGCGATGTACGGCGACGCGCTCGACGGCGCGGGCCGGACGTCGGATGCCGCCGCCGCCTACGAGCGCGCCGTTCAACTCGCGCCCGACTCCGTCGCCGCGCGCTACGCGCTCGGCTACCGCTACTGGAAGCTCGTCCGCTACGAAGAGGCCGAGCGCGTGCTGACGGAAGTCCTCCGGCGCGACCCTTCGATGGCCCGCGCCGCCTTCACGCTCGGCGACCTCTACCTCACGCGCGGCGAGGCGGCGCGCGCGCTCCCCTTCCTCGAACGCGCCGCGCAGGTTTTCCCGTCGGAGTTCGACACGCGCTTCGCCTTAGGCCGCGCCTTGTTGCAGACGGGCGACGCGGAGCGCGCCGTCGCCGAGCTGCGGGAGGCCGTCCGCATCGACGACCGGATAGCCGACGGGCACTTCCAGCTCGGCCGCGCGCTCGTGCAGGCGGGCCGCCGCGAGGAGGGCCGGCGCGAGCTCGAACGCGCCAAACAGCTCAACGACGAGCGACGCGCCGCCGAAGCCGAGCGCACGCGCGCCAAGCCCTGAAGCCCTCACGACTCGACTAATCAAAATTTTAATCGACGGGCGACGCCGTCAGAGGTCTTCGTGCGCGACGCGCCCGCCGACGAGCGTGAGGCGCGCGCGCCCCTCGCCGTCGAGTGCGACGAGGTCGGCGCGCTTCCCTTCCTCAATCGTGCCGCACGTCGAATCCACGCCGAGCAGGCGCGCCGGGTTGAGCGAGGCCATGCGCGAGGCGTCTTCGACCGTCGTGTCGAGGGCGGAGACGAGGCGGAAGGCGTCGAGCAGGTTCGTGACCGAGCCGGCGATGCTTCCCCGCTCGTTCGACGTGCGCCCCGCGCGGACGCTAATCGTCTCGCCCCACACGCGAAACTCGCCGTCGCCCAATCCCGCGGGCGCGACCGAGTCGCTGATGAGCGCGACGCGCGCGGGCGTCTTGCAGCGCAGGACGAGGCGGAGCGCGAGCGGGTCGAGGTGGACGCCGTCGGCGATGAGGTCAACCGTCACGTCGTCGCGCACGAGGCCCCAGCCGACGGGGCCGGGCGCGCGGTGGTGGAGCGGCGACATGGCGTTTAAGAAATGCGTCATGTGACGCGCGCCCGCCTCGCGCGCGCGCTCAAGCTCTGCGACCGTCGCGCGCGTGTGGCCGACCGAGACGACCCACCCGCGCCTCGTCAACTCGCGAATCAGCTCGACGCCGCCCTCGATCTCGGGCGCGACCGTCGCCACGTGTCGCGCGCCGTCGCGCGGGACTGCGGCGAGGGCGTCGAGGTCGGACGGGCCGCCGTAAGCTCGGAAGAATTGCGTGCGGAGCGCGCCGCACTGTTGTGAGTTGACGAAAGGGCCTTCGTAGTGGAGGCCGAGGGCGCGGGCGGCGGGCGGGCGGGCGTCCTGCGAGTCCATCAGGCGCGCGACCGCGAGGGCGGCGCGCGCGTAAGCGTCTTCGGCGTCGGGCACGAGCGTCGGGAGCCACGCCGTCACGCCGCGTCGCGCGAGGAAGCGCGCGACCTCGTGCAGCGCGTCCTCGTCGGCCTCGTTCACGTCGACGCCCACCGCGCCGTGGATGTGCGCGTCGACGAAGCCGGGCAGGAGCGTCGTCCCCTCCAAATCAATAACGCGCGCGGCCGCGGACTCCGGCTCGCTCGCGCCTTCCGCGATGTGGGCGATGAGTCCGCCGCGCACTAAAACGCTTGCGCGCTCGGCCGCGCCGCGCGGGAGCAGGGCGCGCGCGCCGCGCAGGAGAATTGTCGTGTCGGCTTCGGTCGTCATGTGACGCTGAACGGGCGTATGCCCGCGCGCCTGTTGATGAAAGGCGCGCGGGCACACGTCGCTCGGGTGGTGTTTAGAAGTAGAGCTTCAGGCCGAACTGGAACTCGCGCGGCAGGCGCGTCGAGGTCGGACGGCCGAGCGAGGCGGGCAGGCTCAGGTTGAAGCTGTTGGCGTCGCTCAGGATGAACTGCGTGTGGTTGAAGATGTTGAAGCTCTCGGCGCGGAACTGGAGGTAGATGTCCTTGTCCCGGTTGAAGTAGAAGTTCTTAATCGCCGAGAGGTTCGTCTGGTTCTGTCCGGGCTTGCGTCCGAAGGCGCGCGCCGAGTCGCCGAAGGTGCCGTCGGTCGGGAGCGCGAACGCGTCCGGGTTGAAGAAGTACGGGAGGCCCGTCGGGTCGAGCGTGCCCGTCGGGCCGCCGAGCGGGTCGCCGATGAGTTCGGCGCGGCCGCCGCGAATCTCGTTGGCCGTCGCCGCCACGACGCGCGGGAAGGGCTGGCCCGAGGCGATGGTGGTGATGCCCGAAATCTGCCAGCCGCCGAGGGCGAGGCGCTTGAAGGCCGACGGGTCGTTCGTGAAGAACGGGAGCTCGTAGACGTAGCTGGCCGAGAAGACGTGCGGGCGGCTGGTGCGCGCCTCGGCGTACTCGAAGCGCTGGATGTCTTCGAAGGGGTTCTGCGGGTCGTCGATGGCGTCGCGGTCGTTGGTCGCGTCGGTCAGGGTCTTGCTCCACGTGTAGGCGGCCGTGATGCTGAGGGCGTTGCTGAAGCGGTAGTTGAACGACGAGAGCAGGCCGTGGTAGCGCGAGATGGCGCTCGTCTCGCGGTAGTTGATCGTGCCGTAGCCGAGGAAGGGGCGGACGGTGTTGCGGTTGCCCGTCCCGACGCGCCGCACGTCGGCCGGCAGCGGCAGGTTGATGTTGCGCTGGCGGATGAGCTTGTCGCCCTTCGTGCCGACGTAGGAGACGTCGATGACGGCGTTGCGGAACAGCTCGCGCTGGACGCCGAGCGACCACTGCTGAATCTCGGGCGTCTCGAAGTCGGGGGCGTTGGCGATGAGGTTGCGAACCGGAATCGCGCCGAGCGAGCCGCCGGTCGGGTTGGAGAGCGTGACGCCCGCGCCGGAGAAGACGGCGCGGTTGTTGTAGGGCGGGTTGACGAAGGCGTTCTGCTCGAAGATGCCGACGAGCGGCTGGTCGTAGTAGAAGCCGTAGCCGGCGCGGATGATGGTGTTGCCGTCCTTGAACGGATCCCACGCCAGCCCCACGCGCGGGCTGAAGTTGTTCTTGTCGGACGGGTAGACCGACTCGCCGAAGCGCGACGTGCTGCCCGCGACGGCGATGCCGTTGAGCTCGTTGCCCGTGCCGCGCACGAGCGCCGTGCAGGCCGGGGTCGTGCAGGTGGGGACGGCCGCGCGGCTGTAGAGCGCCGGGTCGAACGACGTCAGGACGTTGTTCTTGTCCGTGACGGGGACGAAGTACTGCCAGCGCACGCCGTAGTCCAACGTCAGGTTCGGGCGAACCTTCCAAGTGTCCTGCGCGAACAGCTCGCGCCGCCCGAAGCGGAGGTTGACGGTCACGTCGAACTGGTCTTCGAAGTACGGGTTAGTGCCGCCCGCGCGTCCTAAGAGGAACGAGGCGATGGCCGAGCCGGTCTGCGTGAGCGTGACGCCGGCGGACGCGCCGGCCGTGGTGGTGGAGTCGAAGGTGAAGGCCCCGCCCGTGATGTTGTTGGCGTTCTCGTCCTTGCCCTCGAAGGAGATTTCGCCGCCGAACTTGAAAGTGTGCGAGCCGCGCGTCCAAGTCATCACGTCGCGGAAGACGCTGTTGGTGTACTTGATGTTGAAGCCCTGCAGCGCGGCGAGGCGCGAGGCGATGTTGTTGCCCGAGAAGTTCAGCTCGGGGATGGCGTCGTTATTGTTCTCGGGGAAGAACTCGGGGATGGCGTCGCTGCCGGGGTAGTCGGGGCGGCGGCCGCGCCCCGTCAGCTGCGACCCGATGAGGTTGCCGGAGTAGTTGTAGGTGACCTCGTTGACCATCGTCGGCGAGAAGACGCTGGTGAGCGAGACGGCGAGGACGTGGCCGGGGACGCGCGTGTCGGTCGTCGAGATGTTCGGGAAGGCGACGTTGTTGAAGAGGCCGCCCGACTCCTGCGTCTGGCTGAGGTCGTGCGTGTAGCGCCCGAAGAGGCGGTGGTTGTCGTT
>DASQDT010000181.1:0-3385 GCA_035634035.1 Pyrinomonadaceae bacterium
GCCGGCCGTCTTGGAGACGGATGAGCGCCTTCGGATCGCGCTTGTTGAGCGTCGGCGAGGTGGTGTCGATGGTGCCGCGCACGCCGTCGGCGTCCGTGACGGTGACGGCCTTAGGGTTCTGTTGACTCATCGCTGTCCCCAGTCTCTACTGAAATCCCCGACGTTACGTGTCGCGGGCCGGGCGGCGACTCTTTGAAAGCCGCCGCCCGCCCGCACGCGGCCCGGCTCGCGGGCCTCTCATTTAGCTCCGGCGCTTCTTGTCGGTGACGTTGGTCTCCTGCACGTCAACGTCCGTGCGCCGCACCGTGTCACGTACCGTCTCGGTACGCTCGGCGACTTCCTTGCCGACGACGACCTCCTCGACGACGCGCGCCTCTTTGGCGACGACAGGGACTTCGGCCCGCTCCGTGACCTCGATGCTGCCCTCCCTGAAGGCCGCGTCGGCGTCGCCCGCCGGGCGGTCAACGGGGCGGCGCTCGACGCGCACGCGCTCCTCCCGCAGGTGCACGTCCTTCTCGACGGGCACCTCCTCGACGCGGCTCTCGACGCGCACGCCGCCGCGCTCGACCTCGCGCTTGCCGACCTGTAACTCCTCTTCGACGACGGGAATCGTCGTCTCGCCGCGGTAGACGCCCTCGCCCTTCTGCTCGTTCCAGTGGCGCTCGAAGTACTCGGCGTCCCGCTCGTCGCGCGCGTTGAAGCCGACCACGATGCCGCCCTGCTTGACGCCCTCCTCATACTCCTTCGCGCGGTCTTCGGGGATGCCCGAGCCGACGAGCGCACCGATGAGTCCGCCGGTCGCGCCGCCCGCGCCCGCGCCGAGTAGAGCGCCCGCGATAGGCCCGGCGACGAGCAGCCCGAGGCCCGGAATCGCGACGCTCGTGCCGATGGCCGCGATCGCGCCGATGACGGCCCCGGCCGTGCCGCCGATGGCGCTGCCTTTGCCCGCGCCCTCCGCGGCCTTACTGCCGAACTCCGTCTCGCCGTCCGCGTCGGAAAAATGTTTCTCGCGCGTCTCGTCGGACATGATGACGTTGATCTCTTCGTTGCTGTAGCCGCGCTCGGCGAGCGAGTTGTAGGCGCTCTCGGCGCTCTCCCTGTCCTTGAACAGACCCGCGACCGTCTGCGAGCGTCGCTGCGACGTACCCGTTTGATTGGCCATCAAAAACTATCCCCCTTAATCTCGACACGGTGTTTTAGGCAGAGCACGGCCCCGTCGAGGTAAAGGCCGCCCTGCGGTGTATGATTTCGCGTCTGTGACGCGCCGTCACGGGTGCGGTAGCAACGGCCGTACCGCGCGGGCCGGCGCGGGCGCGCGGGCGGAAGGCGTTGCAAATGTCGGTGCTTTGTCCTATCCTCGCGTGCGTCACGCGGGCCGGGTCTTCAGGTGCGGCACTTCTCGTTATTTAATCTGTAAACTCTCAAGAATGCTCATCGTCGGGACGGAGTGGCTTGTCGAGGCGTCGGGGTGCGACGCCGAGCGTCTACGCGACGCCGAACACCTGCGCGCGCTCATCGGCCGCGTCGTCCGCGAGCTCGACCTGCGCGTCGTCGGCGAGGGGCAGTGGCACAAGTTCCCCGGCGAGGGCGGGGTGACGGGCCTCCTGCTCCTGTCCGAGTCGCACCTCGCCTGCCACACCTACCCCGAGTTGCAAGTCGCGACCTTCAACCTCTACTGCTGCCGCGCGCGCCCGCGCTGGCCGTGGGAAGAGAGACTCGCCGAGTCGCTCGGCGCGGCCGCCGTCACGGTGCGCGAGTTCGAGCGCGCGGCCGGCGTCGGGGGCGACGGGTCGGGCGCGGAGTTGTGCGAAGAGGGAGTGGGAGGCGCGGCGTGGTGAGCGGCACCGTACAGGCGAGCTGCCCCGCGTGCGGCGCGGAAGTCGTCTTCAAAAAAGGCTCTTCGGTCGTCGTCGTCTGCTCCTACTGCAACTCGGTCGTCGCGCGCACCGACCGCGGCCTCGAAGACTTGGGCCGCGTCGCCGAAGTGTCCGACTCGGGCTCGCCGCTCGAAGTCGGCCTGCGCGGCGTCTACCGCGGCACGGCCTTCGAGCTGACGGGCCGCGCGCAGTTGGGTCACGCGGCCGGGGGTATGTGGGACGAGTGGTACGCGGCGTTTGCCGACGGGCGTTGGGGCTGGCTCGCCGAGGCGCAGGGGCGCTTCATCATGAGCTTCCAAGCGCCGCCGTCCGTGCACGTCCCGCCCTACGAGCAGATAAACGTCGGCGAGCCCGTGCCCGGCATCCCGGTCGCCGTCCCGCTCGTCGTCGCCGAGAAGGGCGAGGCGCGGATGGCCGCGGCCGAGGGCGAGATTCCCTACAAGCTCACGCCGGGCGAAACCTACCCTTACGCAGACCTCTCCGGCGCGGGCGGCGTCTTCGCGACGATTGATTACGGCGAGGAGAGGGCGCTCGTCTTCGTCGGACGTGAGATCGCGTTCGACGAGCTCGGCATCGCCGCGACGGGTCGGACGCGCGAGCGCGAGGCGCGCAAGGTCGCGTCCGCGCAGCTCTCGTGCCCGAACTGCGGCGGCCCTCTGGAGTTGCGCGCGCCCGACGCGGCCGAGCGCGTCACCTGCCCCAACTGCGGCTCGCTCCTCGACGTCAACAAGGGCCAGCTCCGCTACCTGACGACGCTCAAGTTCGTCGGCTTCAAGTTCGACATACCCTTGGGCGCGACGGCCGAGTTCGAGGGTCACAGGATGACGGTCATCGGGCAGATGACACGCAGCGTCGAGTTCGAGGGCACGCGCTACTTCTGGCAGGAATACCTCCTCTACAACCCGGCGGTGGGTTTTCGCTGGCTCGTCCAGTCCGACGGCCACTGGAGCTACGTGCGGCCCGTGCCGCCGGGCGAGGTCACGGAGGCGGGCGACAAGTACGCGAGCTTCGGCGGCCGCCGCTACAAGAAGTTTCAGGACGCGACGGCGCGCGTCGAGTACGTCGCGGGCGAGTTCTACTGGAAGGTCGAGGCCGGCGAGACGGCGCGCGCCGTCGACTACATCAACGCGCCGGGGATGCTCTCGAAGGAGACCTCCTCGTTCCACGGCGGGTCGGAGGTGAACTGGTCGCACGGCACGTACCTGCCCGTGCGCGATGTCGGGAAGATGTTCGGCGTGGAGTTGCCGCGGCCGACCGCGCCGGTCGCGCCCAACCAGCCGTTCCCGCACAAGCGCGTCTACAGGTACTGGCTGCTGCTCGTCGGCGTCGTGCTCCTCGCGGGGCTCGCCGCGACGATGCTCGACGCGCGCCGCAGAATCTTCGAGCAGAGCTTCGTCCTGCAACCGACGCCGACGCCCGCGCCGACGCCCGACCCGGCCTCGCCCGCGCCGGCGCAGCCCGGCGCGGCGGGCCGCCCGCGCGTCATCCGCCTCCCCGACGGCCGCACC
>DASQDT010000182.1:0-13629 GCA_035634035.1 Pyrinomonadaceae bacterium
GCGCAGCGCCGCGGCGCGCAACGGCGCGGCCAGCGCGCGGCCCGCGCGGCCCGCGTCGACGTGGACGCGCTCGCGTCGCGCGCGACGCGGCTCGCCGACGAGTACGTCGCGGAGTTCGTCAAGGAGTACCCGGAGGCGGCCGAGCTTTCGGGCCTCACGGTCGAGCGGCACGACGGGCTGACGGACAACTCGATGACGGCCGTCCGCCGCTGGCTCGCGCACGAAGACCGCTGGGCGCGCGAGCTCGCGACGATGAACCTCGCAGACCTCGAAGGCCGCCCCGAGTGGGTCACGCTCGGGTTCCTGAAGGAGGCCGTCGAGGCGTCGCGCGCGGCGCGCGTCTGTCAGTATTGGTATTGGCCCGTCAACCACCTGAGCGGGTGGCAGGCCGGCTTCTCGCAGCTCGCCGACGCGCAGCCCGTCGGCACGGACGAGAACCGTCGTGACGCGCTCGCGCGCTGGATGAAGGTCGGGCGCTCGATTGACACGGAGGTCGTCAACCTTCGTGAAGGGCTCCGGCTCGGCTACTCGACGCCGCGCCCGAACGTCCGCCTCGTCATCGCGCAGCTCGACGAGATTCTCGGGCAGCCCGTCACGGAGTGGCCCTTCTACAGCCCGGCGCGGCGCGACACGTCGGAAGATTTCAAACGCCGCTGGACGGAGCTTCTGACGAACTCCCTCAAGCCCGCCATCGAGCGTTACCGGAACTATCTGCGCGACGAGTACGCGCCGCGCGCGCGCACGGACATCGCGATTAAGGCCAACCCGAACGGACGCGCGTGTTACCGCGCCGCCTTCCGCGCCTACACGACGATCGACCGTCCGGGCGAAGAGACTTTCCGCTTGGGGCAGGCGCGCGTCGAGCGCTACCGCCGCGAGGCTCTGGAGATCGGCCGCACGCGCCTCGGGACGCGCGACCTCAAGTCGCTCGTCGAGCGCATACGCTCAGACCCGTCGAACAAGTTCAAGACGCGCGAGGAGATGTTGGAGTTCGCGCGGGCGGCCGTCGCGCGCTCGGGCCGCGACATCGGGCGTTGGTTCGGAAGGACGCCGAAGGCCGAGATGGTCGTCGAGCCTTACCCCGACTTCTTGGGCCGCACGGCGAGCGACAGCTATTGGCCCGCCGCGCAGGACGGGAGCCGCGCCGCGATGTACCGCATCGCGCTCCCGCGCTTCGCGGAGACGACGCGCTCCAACTCCGAGATAACGGCCTTCCACGAAGGCTACCCCGGCCACCACCTGCAAATCAGTCTCGCGGCCGAGCGGCCGTCGGCGCACCTCATCACGCGGCTCGTCGGCAACTCGGGCTTCGTCGAGGGCTGGGCGCGCTACGCCGAGGCGCTCGCCGAGGAGATGGGCCTCTACACGTCGGACTATGCGAAGGCGAACCGCCGCCTGTGGCCTTCGCGCGGGATGGTCGTCGACCCCGGCATACACCTCTTCGGCTGGACGCGCGAGCGGGCCGCCGCCTTCATGGCCGAGAGCGGGCGGTTCGGGCCGGAGGAGTCCGCGCGCTCGGTCGACCGCATCGCCGTCTGGCCCGCGCAGCTGACGGCCTACGACACGGGCGCGCTCGAATTCTTCGCGCTGCGCGAGGAGGCCGAGCGCGCCCTCGGCACGCGCTTCGACCTGCGCGAGTTTCACGACGTGGTGTTGGAGAGCGGCTCGATTACGCTCCCGATGCTCCGCCAGAAGGTTCGCTCTTGGATTCGCTCGAAGCGTTAGACGATGGCGGCGCGCGCGGGAAAGAAGGGTGAGAGGCTGGCGGACGGGCGCGCGGTGCGCGTCGGCGTGGACACGGGCGGGACGTTCACCGACTTCGTCTACCGCGCGCGCGGCGCGACGAAGATTTTTAAGCTCGCCTCGACGCCCGACGACCCCTCGCGCGCCATCACCGAGGGCTTGCGGCGCGTCGCGCGCGAGACCAATTCGCGTCTCTCCGACGTCGAAGTCGTGCACGGCACGACGGTCGGGACGAACGCGCTCTTGCAGCGTCGCGGCGCGCGGACGGCGCTCGTCACGACCGAAGGCTTCGAGGACGTGCTCGTCATCGGCCGTCAGGCGCGCGGCTCGCTTTACGATCTGGACTGGGAGCGGCCCGCGCCGCTCGTCTCGGACGCGCTACGCGTCGGCGTGCGCGAGCGCGTCGGCGCCGACGGGCGGGTCATCGTCGAGTTGGACGACGAGTCGCTCGCGGCGGTCGTCGAGAGGTTGCGGCGCGCGCGGCCCGAGTCGGTCGCGATAAGTCTGCTCTTCTCGTTCGCGCGCCCCGAGCACGAGCGGCGCGTGGCGCGCGCCGTCGCCGACGCGCTGCCCGAAGTCCCGCTTTCGGTCTCGCACGAGATTCTGCCCGAGTATCGCGAGTACGAGCGCACCTCGACCGTCGCCATCAACGCCTACCTGCGGCCCCTGATGGGCGCGTACCTGACGCGCCTGTCGTCTCACCTGAAGGGCCGGGGCCTGCGCGTCATGCAGTCTTCGGGCGGGAGCATCTCGGCGCGGAGCGCGGCGCGCGAGCCGGTGCGCACGATTCTGTCCGGCCCGGCGGGCGGCGTGGTCGGCGCGATAGAGGCGGCGCGCGCCTCCGGGTTTGAAGATTTACTCACCTTCGACATGGGCGGGACTTCGACGGACGTGGCGCTCGTCGCGGGCGGGCGCGTGCGCCTGACGAACGAGTCGCTCGTGTCGTCGCTGCCGGTGGCCGTGCCCGTCCTCGACATTCACACCGTCGGCGCGGGCGGCGGGAGCATCGCGCGCGTGGACGCGGGCGGGAGTCTGCGCGTCGGGCCGGAGTCGGCGGGCGCTGACCCCGGCCCGGCCGCCTACGGCCGCTCGCTCCTGCCGACCGTGACGGACGCGAACCTCGTCTTGGGCCGCTTCGGCGGCGCGAGCCTGCTCGGCGGCGACTTCGCGCTCGACGAGAAGCGCGCCGGGGAGGCGCTGGCGCGTCTGGCGCGCGAGATGACGAAGGCGGGCGGGCGTAAAGTGTCGGCCGTCGAGGCGGCGCTCGGCGTCGTGCGCGTGGTGGGCGTCGGGATGGAGAGGGCTCTGCGCGTCGTCTCGGTCGAGCGCGGTCACGACCCGCGCTCGTTCGCGCTCGTCACGTTCGGCGGCGCGGGCGGGCTGCACGCGGTCGAACTCGCGCGCGCTCTGCGAGTCCCGCGCGTCATCGTGCCGCGCAGGCCCGGCGCCCTGTCGGCCTACGGCGCGCTTCAGTCCGACGTGGTCAAAGACCTGAGCCGCACCGTGATGCTCGACGCGCGCGGCGCGAAGGCGGCCGACGCGCTCGGACGCGAGTTCCGGAGGCTCGACGCGGAGGCGCGCGCGGCGTTGCGGCGCGAGGGCTTCGCCGAAGAGCGTCAGACGCTCGCGCGCTCGGTCGCCGCGCGCTACCGCGGGCAGTCGTTCGAACTCGAAGTCGAGTGGACGGGCTCGACGCGCGCGCTCGTCGAACGCTTCGAGCGCGCGCACGAGGCGCGCTACGGCTACCGCCGCGCGCCGGGCGCGGAAATCGAAGCCGTGAGCGCGCGCGTGCGCGCCGTCGGTCTGGTCGAGAAGCTGCCACGCGAGCGCCCGCGGCGGTGTTTAGAAGGTGGGGGCCGGGTGCGGCCCGCCGCCCGCGCGCGCGTCCACTTCGAGGACGGGCGGCGCGAGGTCTCGGTCTACGCGCGCGAAGAGTTGAGCGCCGGCGCGCGCCTCGAAGGCCCTTGCATCGTCACCGAGTATTCTTCGACGACGCTCGTCCCCGCGCGTTCGCGCGCGGGCGTCGACGCGCACGGCAACTTAATCATCGAGCCTTGAGTCGTTCACGAGTGATGCAAAAGCGCAGACGAAAGTTCGACCCGACGACGCTTGAGATTTACCGCGCGCTCTACACGTCGGTCGCCGAGGAGATGGGCGTGGCCTTGAGGCGCACGGCGCACTCGCCGAACATCAAGGAGCGGCGCGACTACTCCTGCGCCGTCTTCGACTCGGAGGGGCGCGTCGTCGCGCAGGGCGACCATATGCCCGTCCACCTCGGCTCGATGCCGATGGCCGTCGCCGCCGCGCTCGGCGCGGCGGCGCTCGCGCCCGGCGACGTGGTGGTGCTCAACGACCCCTTCGCCGGCGGCACGCACCTGCCCGACGTGACGCTCGTCTCGGGCGTCTTCATCGGGGGCGAAAGAAAGAAGGATTCCGAGTCCGCAGTCTTCTACGTCGCCAACCGCGCGCACCACGCCGACATCGGCGGCGCGACGCCCGGCTCGATGGGGATGGCGACCGACGTTTACGGCGAGGGCTTGCGCATCCCGCCCGTCAGGCTCGTGCGCGGCGGGCAGGTGGTCGAAGACGTGATGAGTCTCCTGATGGCGAACGTCCGCGTCGAAGCCGAGCGGCGGGCCGACTTCGAGGCGCAGGCGGGCTCTTTGCGGACGGGCGCGGCGCGGCTCGCCGAGATAGTCGCGCGCAGCGGCCGCGGCGAGGCCGTCGAGTACGCGGCGCACCTCATCGACTACTCCGCGCGGCGCATGAGAGCCGCCATCCGGGAGATTCCCGACGGCGTCTACGAGGCCGAAGACTTCCTCGACGACGACGGCGCGGGCGAGCGCGACATTCCTTTGCGCGTCCGCGTGGAGATACGCGGCGAGCGGGCGCGCGTCGATTTCGCGGGGAGCGGCCCGCAGTTCAGAGGGCCGGTCAACGCCGTCGAGGCGATCACGGTCTCGGCCGTCGCGTACGTCTTCCGCTGCCTCGTCGGCGCCGACGAAGTGCCGGCGAGCGCGGGGCTGATGGAGCCGGTCGAGGTCGTCGCGCCGCGCGGCACGATCGTCAACGCCGAACACCCGGCGTCGGTCGCGGGCGGGAACGTCGAGACCTCGCAGCGCGTCGTCGACGTTCTCTTCCGCGCACTCGCGCGCGCCGTGCCCGGAAGGATTCCGGCGGCGAGTCAGGGGACGATGAACAACCTGACCGTCGGCGGGCGCGACGAGGCGACGGGGCGCGAGTTCGCCTACTACGAGACGGTCGCGGGCGGCATGGGCGCGCGCCCCTCGCGCGACGGCGTCGCGGGCGTCCACACGCACATGACCAACAGCCTCAACACGCCGGCCGAGGCGCTCGAATACGCCTACCCCTTGCGCGTGCGCGCCTACTCCCTGCGCCGAAACTCGGGCGGGCGCGGGGGCCGGCGCGGCGGCGACGGCGTCGTGCGCGAGATTGAGACTCTGGTTCCGGCGCGGATGTCGCTGCTCGCTGACAGGCGTCGGCGCGGGCCTTACGGGCTCGCGGGCGGCGGGGAGGGGCGCGCGGGGAAAGACGTCGTCGTCGACGCGGAAGGGCGCGCGCGCAGGATCGAGGCGAAGGGCTCTTGGGAACTTCGCGCCGGAGAGCGCGTGAGAATCGAGACGCCCGGCGGCGGCGGCCACGGGCGGAAACATTCGCGCCGCCGCGCGCGTTCAAACTCTCAGGACTGAAAGACAGGAGACGGGCTGTCGCACCTCGTCTCGGGGCTCGTTCGCACGTCCAAAAACTCGTCATGACGCTTGAGGCCGGGACACGCATCGGACGCTACGAGATTCAGTCGCTCATCGGCGTGGGCGGGATGGGCGAAGTCTATCTGGCGCGCGACACGGAGCTCGACCGCCCGGCCGCGCTCAAGTTCCTCCCGCACGAGGTCGCCGCCGACCCGCGCCGCATGAGCCGCTTCGAGCAGGAGGCGAAGGCGGCCTCGGCCTTAAACCACCCGAACATCCTGACCATCTACGACATCGGCCAGACCGAAACGGGGCTGCGCTACTTCGCCGCCGAGTTCGTCGACGGCGTCACCCTGCGCGAGCACCTCAAAAACCACCGCGTGAAGTTGGGCGAAGTGCTCGACGTTTGCTCGCAGATAGCGTCCGCGCTCGTCTCGGCGCACGCGGCCGGCATCGTCCACCGCGACATCAAGCCCGAGAACATCATGGTGCGCCGCGACGGCTACGTGAAGGTCTTGGACTTCGGGCTGGCGAAACTTTCGGGCCGCCCTTCGGGCGGGGTCGATTCCGAGGCCGCGACGCGCGCGCTCGTCCTCACCGAAGAGGGGACGATGATGGGCACCGTCTCTTACATGTCGCCGGAGCAGGCGTCGGGCTCCGAAGTGGACGCGCGCACCGACGTGTGGAGCTTGGGCGTCGTGCTCTACGAGATGCTGACGGGCCACCTCCCGTTCAAGGGCAAGTCCGCCAGCCACACCATCGTCTCCATCCTCGACGACGAGCCGCCGCCGCTCGCGCAGTTCCTCGCGGACGCGCCCGAAGCCTTGCAGGAGATAGTCGACGACGCGCTCAGCAAAGACCGCGACGCGCGCTTCCAGACGGCCAAGCAGATGCACGCGAAGCTCCAGCGCCTCAAGCGGCGCTTGGACGCGGGCGTGCACCTCGACCAGACCATCTCGCCCGACACGTCGAGCATCCCGAGCAGCGAGGGCGTGACGCGCTCGGCCGGCGGCGGCCTGATGTCGCGCACGCTTCCCGCGCGTCACCAGACGACCGTGCGCTCGTCCGACGGGGTGCAAGCGCCGTCGTCGCCGGACGCGGGGTCGGCCGAAACGCGCGGGCGTCGTCGCGGCGCGCAAACGCTCGTCGTCGCCGCGCTCTCGGTCGCCTTGTTGGCCGGGCTCGGCTTCGCCGCCTACCGCTTCGCCCATCGTCTCCGCCCCCAAGCGGGCGCGCCCTTCGCCCCGCTCAGCTCGATGAAGCTGACGAAGCTGCCGGCGAGCGGCGCGACTTGGTCGGCCTCCATCTCGCCCGACGGCAAGTACGCGGCGCGCATCGTCTGGGAGGGCGGCCGCCACTCCTTGCGCCTGCGCCAGATCGCGACGACGAGCGAGCGCACGCTCGTCCCGCCCGACCCGGCCGTCAACCTGCTCGGGCCGCCGACGTTCTCGCACGACGGCTCTTACGTCTACTACGTCGCGGGCAAGCGCGGCCAACTCTTCCGCGAGCTGTTCCGCGTCTCGCTCGTCGGCGGCGACCCGCAGAAGCTCGTCTACGACATCGACTCGGCCGTCACGCTCTCGCCCGACGGCCGCCGCATGGCCTTCCGACGCCACATGCCGAAGGCCGGCGAAGACCTGCTCATCGTCGCCAACGCGGACGGCGGCGGCGAAGAGACGCTCGCCTCCTACAAGCTCCCGCAGCGCATCGAGAGCCCCGCGTGGTCGCCCGACGGAAGCGCAATCGCCTACACCGTCAACGGCACGGACGCGGACGGCTACTACATCAACCTCGACGCCGTCCGCGTAGCCGACCGCGCCGTCAAAAAAGTCTCCGCCGACCGCTGGCGCGTCCTCGGCAGCCTCGCGTGGCTCAACGATTCGAGCGGCCTCATCGTCAACGCGCGCGACCGCGCCTCCCTGCCGAGCACGCCCGCGCAGCTCTGGTACGTCCCCTACCCCGAGGGGCGCGCGCAGAAGATTACGAACGACCTCAACAACTACGTCGGCGTCAGCCTCACGGCCGACTCCAAGACGCTGCTCGCCAAGCAGGGGCGCGACACCGCCAACATCTGGCTCGCCCCGGCCGCCGACTCGGCGCGCGCCCGGCAAATCACGAACGACGGCGCGAACGGCTTCGCCGGCATCTCTTGGCTGCCCGACGGGCGCGTCGTCTACGACTCGGACGCGAGCGGCAACACCGACATCTGGGTGGCCGACGCGGACGGCGCGAACGCGCGCCAGCTCACCTTCGACCCCTACACGGACGCCGGCTCGGCCGCCACGCCCGACGGCCGCTACATACTCTTCCGCACCAACCGCGGCGTCGGGTGGGGAGTGTGGCGCATGAACACCGACGGCTCGAACGCGCGCGAGCTCGTGCGCAACGTCGACAACAATCAGGCGATGGGACTTCAGCCGTCGCCCGACTCGCAGTGGGTCTACTACGTCACGCGCGACGAGTCGAACCGCCCGGCCGTCTGGCGCGTCTCCATCGAGGGCGGCGAGCCCGTCAAGGTCTTGGGCGAGAAGGTCGGCTACGTGCGCCTCTCGCCTGACGGCAAGACTCTCTTCTCGACCCACCAAGCGACCGAGCCCGACGCGAAGCCGAAAATTCATCTCTTCTCGGCCGAGACCGGCGCGGAGTTGCGCGCGCTCGATATGCCTTCCGATATGCTCGACGCGCGCGACTGGGCGCCCGACGGTCAGGCGATCGATTACGTCGTGACGGCCGAAGGCGTCTCCAACGTCTGGCGTCTCCCCTTGCACGGCGGCCGCCCCCGCCAACTCACCGACTGGAAGTCCGACTTCATCTACCGCTTCGCTTGGTCGCGCGACGGGCGTCAGCTCGCCGCCGCGCGCGGCACGGCCACCACAGACCTCGTCCTCATCAGAGACTTCCGCTAAGACGACCTTCTGTCCCTTCACGACGGCCCGGAATAAAATCGTTGACAATGTATCGGGCGGCGATATAGTATGTCGTCGCCCGATATAGTTTGAGTCTGACGAAAGGCGGTCTTTCAGTTTCGAGATGGCGGGACGCGAACCCGGCGAGCTGCTTCCGCTGACGCCGGCTGTCTTCCACATCCTCCTCGCCCTCGCCGACGCCGAGCGGCACGGCTACGGCATCATCAAGGAGGTCGAGGCGCGCACGGACGGCGCGGTGCGCCTCGGGCCGGGGACGCTCTACGGCTCGATTAAGAGGATGCTGGACGAAGGGATGATCGAGGAGTCGGACGAGCGGCCCGGCCCCGAATCGGACGACGAGCGGCGGCGCTACTACCGTCTGACGGACTTCGGGCGGCGCGTCGCGACGGCCGAGGCCGAGCGCCTCTCGCGGCTCGTCGCGTCGGCGCGCGCCAAGCGTCTGCTCTCTCGCGCTTGAAAGAGTTGGACGGAGACGACCGAGTGAAGACGTGGGACGGACAGCCGGGCCCGGGGAAGTCGCGCGGCGGCGGCGACGCGCTCTCGCGGCGCTTCTACGCGCTCTTGCTCGCGGCCTACCCGCGCGAGTTCCGGCGCGAGTACGGGGGCGAGATGCTTCTGGTCTTCACGGAGCGCTGCCGCGACGAGACGCGCGCGGGCGGGCGCGCGGCGCTGGCGCGCGTGTGGGGCGAGACGCTCGCAGACCTCGCGCTCTCGGCCGCGCGCGAGAGACTCGACGGGAGGGGGGACGCGGTGATGAGAACTTTGCGGACGGTCGTCCTCGCCCTGCTCGCCTACGCCTTCGCCCTGCTCGTCGCCGCGCCGCTCTACGTGCGCTACCGCGGGTCGATGCCGACCTTCGCGGCCACGTCCGTCGACGCGCTCATCTCCGTCGGCGTCATCTTCAACTTCATTTACCTTCTGCTCACCCTGACGCGCCGCGTCGGGCGCGCGCGCGCGCCGCGCGTCACGCTCGTCGTCGCGGCGGTCGTCGTCGCCTCGCTCATCGCGCTGATGACGGCGAGCCTCGGCCCCCCGGCCCGCGTCAACTTGGAGATCGTCGTCGCACACGCCCTCAGCCTCCTCCTCTGGTTCACGATCCACTCGTGGTGGGTTCTGCGGCGGCGGCCCGTCGAGCCGCCCGCGCCCGCCTGAAGGCTTAACCGAAAGGAATCGAAATGAGACCGAAAACTCACCGGCCGTGCGCGACGCGCGCACGCAACGCCGGAGCCTCGTCCGCGTGCGCCCTCTCCGCCGCGCTCCTGTTCTTCGCCGCAACGTCGGCCCGCGCGCAGCAGACGGCGGCGGCCGACACCGCCAAGCCCGCCGCGCCTTCGGCGGACGCGTACGTCGGGACGTGGGAGGCGACGCTGCCTTCGGGGCCGCGCGTGGCGACGCTCGCCCTCGTCTCGGACGGCGCGGGCGGATACGCGGGCGCGCTCGTCGGCTACGAGTACGACCGCCCCGTCAACATGGAAGGCCCGTCCTCGGGGACGCCGAAGGTGGCGATGCGTTGGGGGTCGCTCCTGAAAGACGTGCGGCTCGAAGCGGGCACGATGACCTTCAAGGTGACGCTCCGCCCGCCGTCGCCGCCGCCGGGGATGCCCGCGACGATTGAGATTAGCGCCGAAGTGAAGTTCGCGGGCGGCGACGCGGCCGTGCTGCGTCTGAGCCACCCGCGCAAGCCCGAGCCGCTCGTCCTGAAGCTCGTCAGGGAGTGACGACGCGCGCCGGCGCGCCGCGACTACTAATCGCGGGGCGTCTTACGTTATCCTTGCGACCGAACGGAGGTCGCGGGGGCGTATGCGAGTCACCATCGGGCAGATCAACACGACGAACGGCGACTACGAGGGGAACACGCGCCGCATCATCGACGCCATCGAGCAGGCACGGCGCGAGCGCTCCGACCTCGTCGTCTTCCCCGAGGTCGCCGTGCAGGGCTACACGTCGCTCGACTGGTTCTTAGACAGCGACGTGGCGCAGCACTCGCTCGAACCTTTAGAGCCCGTCATCCGCGCGACCGCCGACATCACGGCCGTCGTCGGCACGGTGCGCCCGACCGGGCGCGAGACGAACCCTTCGGGGCGCAAGCTCTACAACTCGGCGGCCGTCATCACGGACGGCCGCCTCGTCGGCTTCGCCGACAAGACGCTCCTGCCCGAGTACGACGTGTTCGACGACCCGCGCTACTTCGTGCCCGCCGCGGAGCGGAGACTGTTCGAGGTCGGCGGCGAGCGCGTCGGCGTCCCCGTCTGCGAGGACTTCTGGAACGACAAGACCTTCTGGCGCGAGCGTCTCTACGAGAACGACCCGGCCGACGAGTTGATCGCGATGGGCGCGAGCGTGCTCGTCTCGCCCAACGCCTCGCCCTTCAACAAGGGCAAGATGGGGCAGCGCTGCTCGATGGTCGCGCACCGCTCGCGCCTCTCGGGCCTGCCCATCGTCTACGTCAACTTGGTCGGCGGTAACGACGGCATCCTCTTCGACGGGGCCTCGCTCGTCACCGACTGCCGCGGCGACATCATCCTCCAAGCGCCGCCCTTCGAGGAGTTCGTCGCGACCGTCTCGCTCGACTGCGGCGTGGCCGACGACCGCTGTCTGCCCGGCGACGACATCGAGACCATCCGCCGCGCGCTCGTCTTAGGCATCCGCGACTACGCGCACAAGAATCGCTTCAAGCGCGCCGTGCTCGGGCTCTCGGGCGGAATCGATTCGGCCGTCGTCGCCGCGCTCGCGTGCGAGGCGCTCGGGCCGGAAAACGTCCTGTCGGTGATGATGCCTTCGCCGTTCTCCTCGCGCGGGAGCATCGACGACTCGGTGGCGCTCGGGAAGAATCTGGGGATGCCCGTCATCGAGCACCCGATAAGCGAGGCGTTCGAGGTGCTGACGAAGGAGCTGAGGCTGAACAAGCCGACGCGCGGCGGCGAGGTGCTCGCGGCCGAAAACCTTCAGTCGCGCCTGCGCGGCAACATCCTGATGTCGATCTCCAACGCCGAGGGGCGTCTGCTGCTCTCGACCGGCAACAAGTCGGAGCTGGCGCTCGGCTACTGCACGCTCTACGGCGACACGAACGGCGGCTTGGCCGTCATCGGCGACGTGCTCAAGACCGAGGTCTACGCGCTGGCGAAGCACTTGAACCGCGACGGCGAGGTCGTCCCGTGGGCCATCATCAACAAGCGCCCTTCGGCCGAGCTCGCGCCCGACCAGTTCGACGACCAGACCTTGCCGCCCTACGACACGCTCGACCCCATCCTCCGACTCTACTTCGAGCGCAAGGCGACGCCCGAAGAGATCATCGCGGCCGGCAACGACGCGGAGTTGGTTTATCGCGTGCTGAACTTGGTCGAATCGCCGGCCAACGAGTTCAAGCGGCGGCAACTGCCGCCGACCCTCATCATCTCGCGCCACGCCATCGGCGTCGGCCGACGCCGCCCCGTCACCCACCGCTACCGGCGCGAGCCGCGCGCGGGCGAAGTCGCGCCGCGGGCCGAGGCGGCAATCGAGCACATCGCCGAGACCGGCAACGTCCGGGAGATGTCCGACCTCGCGCCGGCCAAAGACTAGGGCCGGGAGCGGAACGCGCGAGCCGCGTGGAGGACGAGAGTGGACGAGACGCGTGTGGAGAGTTCGAGCGCGGGGACGACTCCGGCGGCGGAGACGGAGACGGCGTCAACGTCTGCTTCGTCTGCTCCGTCCGCGTCATCGTCTCCGGCGTCGGGCGGCGCGGCCGAGCACTACCTGACGCGCGTCCTGACGGGCGAGCCCGAGAGCGCCGCTTCGCGTCTGGCCGACGCGCTCGAAACGCTCGGCTATCACGTCCTCGGCGGCGAGCCGGTCGAGGCGCGCCGCGGCGCGCGGGGCTTGGCCGCGCGCATCGGCACGTCGAACAACGTGCTCGACTACCCCGTGGCCCTGAGCGTCGCCGCGAAGCCCGCGAGCGCAGGCTCCGCCCGCGTCACCTTCTACTACCGGCTCAAGCACCCGCTGCTCTCGTCGGGCGGCCGTCAGACTCTGACGCGCGAGGCCGAGGCCGTCGTCGCGCTCGCCGCCCTGCGCGCGGGCCGCGCCGCGTGCGTCGCGTGCGGCGCGCAGGCGTCGGCCGGGTCGCGCTTCTGCCGTCAGTGCGGCGCGCCGTCGGGTCGCGACGAGCCTTCGGAGTTCGAGGTCTTGCGCGTGACGGCCGGGACGTGCGCGAGCTTCCAGCTGACGACCATCGGCGCGCTCCTCTTCTCCATCGCGACGCTCGCGGCCGTCGCCTCTTGGCTCGACTGGTTGGGACAGTCGCGCGCCTTCGCGCTCGCGTCGGCCGCGCTCGGCGCGCTCGGCTGGATGGGACTCTTCGCGGGCCTGCGACGGATGTACCGCACGCTCAACCCTCCCGACTCGGACGCCGAGACGGTCTCGCCGTCGCCCGCGCCGCGCGACCTCGCGCGACGCCCGGCGCGCGAGATTGAGGCGCGCGAGCGACCCGTCCGGCCGTCGATGCGCGAGGGCACGACGCGCCTGCTCGAAGAGACGCCGCCGCGCGAAGCGGCCGAGACGCGTAACCTCTCCGAACGTCGTTAGACACGACTTCAAACTCGCACGCCGCCCGCGCTCCGGGAGCGCGAGCAAACCCGCCGCTCGTCCCGCGCAACAAAACTTTCCGAAGGCCCGCGCAATATCACGCACTGCACGCGTTCAGACCCTACACGCGGCCTCTGAGCGCGCGCGTCGAAGCCTGAAGGCTACGGGCCTCGCGCTTGTGCTCAAACGGGCGTCTCCCTTCCTCGCCCCCGTCGCCCCGAAATTTCGGGGCCCGCCGTGCGTCTACCTTAACGACATCCAGAGGAGGCTAGCCCATGACTTCACTCCCGCTTCGCAGACGCGCGCTCGCGACTCTCTGCGCGTCGCTGCTCGTCGTCGCTTCCGCCACGACCGCGCCCCTGTTCGTCACCGCGCCCGCCCGCGCGCACGGCCCCAAGCTTAACGGGCCGCAACCCGACCGGCGGCCGTTCCGCGTCGGCCGCCCCGTCTCTGACCAGAACCTCTCGCTGTTCCCCGTCCACGGGCGGGTCGCGCCGCCGCCGACGAACGACTACGTCACGCTCGACGAGGGACTGCGCGCCGGCACGGTCGTCATCACGGAGCGCGGCGGCGAGCGCCGGATGGTGCGACGCCGCGGCGGGCGTCGCGGCGCGCGTCGGGTTCAGGTGCGCAGCGAAGAGTCGGGCGACGACTCGGTCAACGAGCTGGCGCTCATCAACAGGTCG
>DASQDT010000183.1:0-29345 GCA_035634035.1 Pyrinomonadaceae bacterium
TGGTAGACGCCGCCGAGGATTTTCATCAAGGTCGATTTGCCCGCGCCGTTCTCGCCGATGAGCGCGACGATTTCGCCGGGGTAGACTTCGAGGTCAACCCCCGCGAGCGCGACCACGCCGGGGAAGCGCTTCCCTATCCCCTTCATTTGAAGAAGCGGGGCAGACATAAACGAGTAGCCGATTGCCGGTGGTCAGTAGAAGAATCTTCGGCGGCGAGTCAACGAGTGTCCGCGTCGTGACCGAACGCGCCGGGCGCTACTGACTTCTCCCGCGGAGCTGGTTGAGCTGGCGGGTGAACTCCTCGACCGCGTCCTTCTTGATGACCTTCGTGGGGACGAAAATCTGCTTGCCGGCCGGGATGGCCGAGCGGTCGCCCGTCGAGACGATCTGCGCCATCATCTTGATGGCCTGATAGCCGAACTCGTAGGGCTGCTGGACGACCGTGCCCTCGATGGCCCCCTCCTGAATCCCCTTGAGCGTGTCGTCCTCCTCGTCGAAGGCGATGATTTTGACTTGGCCGATCTTGCCCGCGTCGCGCACGGCGGAGAGAATCGCCGGCCCGTTGTAGGCCCACAGGCCGACCATCGCCGCCACGTCCGGGTACTTGACGAGCGTGTCGGCGGCGTTCGACTTGGCGCGCACGCGCTCGGCGTCGTCCGTGCGCAGGTCGATGATCTGGACGTTCGAGCCGTTGAGGACTTCCTTCAGACCCTCGAAGCGCTCGCGCGCGTTCTGCGCGTCGGCCTTGCCGACGAAGACCATGATCTTGCCGCCCTGCGGGAGGGTCTGTTTGACGAGCTCGCCGGCCTGCTTGCCGGCCTCGCGGTTGTTCGTGCCGATGTAGCAGGCGCGCTGGCTGTCGGGCGCGTCGGAGTCCTGCGTGAGGACGAGAATCTGGCGGGCCGCGTCGTTAATCATCTGCGTCTGGTTGGCCGGGTCGACGGGGCTAATCGCCATCGCGTCGATGCCCTTCGCCAAGAGGTCGTCGACGATGCGCTTCTGCTCGGCGGCCGAGCCCTCGCCGGGCATACGGAACTCCAAATCGACGTTGCCGAGCTCCTGCACGGCCTTCTCCGTCCCCTTGCGCGCGATAGTCCAGTAGTCGGACGCGTTGTTGGTCACGAAGGCGAGGCGGAGTCGCTTGCCGGCGGAGCCCTGCCCGCCGCCGCTCCCGCCCTGCTGCTGCTGCTGCTGCGCGCAGGAGGCGACGAGCGCCGCCGCCAAGAGACAGATGAAGAGCGCGAGCGCGGGCCTGTTTTTCATCGGGCGTGTGACCTCTGAGTTATGGATGGGACTTTCGCTCGTTACTATACAAAAGTTCCCGCGAATGTAGAACCTCTTTTTATCGGCGGGTAAGAAACTTTTACCGGGGTCGCGTCAGGTCGTCAGGGCGGAGGCGAACTTGCCCGCGAGCACGAGGCTGAGCGCGCCGCGCAGGCGCGGCTGCTCGCCGAGGCTTGAGACGAAGATGCGCGGCGCGGGCAGGCCGCGGCACAAACTGTTCTCCTCGACGGCCGCCGTCAACTCGTCCCCGATGAGCGTCCACGAGCGCGCGATGCGCCCGCCGAGGATGACGGCCTCCGGGCTCAGGCCCTTAATCAGATTCGCCATGCCGACGCCGAGGTAGCGCGCCGTCTCGACGCGCGCGTCGCGCGCGGCGTCGTCGTCGCCGCCGAGGGCGCGGCTCATCAACTCGTCGAAGCCGGGGCGGCGGCCGTTGCGCCCGCCGCCGGCCGCCGCGTAGCGCGCGAGCGCGGCGCGCTCGGAGGCGAACGCCTCCCAACAGGTGCGGCTCCCCGAGGCGCACGCGACGGGCGCGTCGCGCCCGATGGTCATGTGGCCGAACTCGCCGGCCGCGCCCGCCTCGCCGCGGTAGACCTGCCCGTCGAAGACGACGCCCGTGCCCAGACCCGACTCGACGAGCACCATGATGAAGTCGCGCACCTCGCGCACCTCGGGCCGCCCGAACCAGAGCTCGGCGAGCGCGACGGCGTTCGCGTCGTTGTCCACCGTCACGGGCAGCCCCGTAGCCTCGCTGATGCCGCGCGCGACGGCCCAGTCGCGCCACTTGAAGTGCGGGACGAAGAGCGCCGTGCCCGTCTCGTAGTCGACGAGGCCGGGCAGGCTGACGCCGACGCCCTCGACCGTGCCGCGATTTTTTTTGACGAGCTTCGAGACGACGCGAATCATGCGGTCGAGCGTCTCCTCGGCGTCGGGCGCGGTCTCGAACTCTTCCTGTTCGAGCACGCGGCCCGCGAGGTCGCTCGTCGCGACGACCGTCTGCGCCGTGCCGAGGTCGACGCCGACGGCGACGGGGCCGGAGGCGCGCAGGCGGAGCAGGAGCGGCGGCCGCCCGCCGGTCGACTCGCCGTCAATCTCCTCGACGAGCCCGTCGGCCTTCAGCTCCTCGACGATGAGCGAGATGGTCGAGCGCTGGAGCTCCGTCTCGTGCGCGATCTCGGCGCGCGAGATGGGCGAGCGCTCGCGCACGTAGTTGAGCACGATCTGGCGGTTGATCGTGCGGATGGTGTCGGCGCGTGCGACGCTGGCCTTCTTGAGGTTGATTCGCTTCACGGCGGCGGCCCGCGGCGTCTACGCGACGCCGAGCAGGATGTCCATCGTCAACTGGTCGAGCCGCTCGTACTTGAGGCCCGCGGAGGCGAGTTCGGCGCGGTCGAACGTCTGCGCGAAGAGCCGCTCGGCGCGCGACTTCTCGAACTTGCCGACGGGGTTGCCGTTGCCGTCGAGCGCGGCGATCTCGGCGAGGAGCGACTTGATTTCGGGGTGCGCGTTCCAGCGCGCGGCCTTCTCCTTGAGGACGAGGTAAGTCCGCATCGAGCCGCGCGCGAACTCCTTGACGCCCTCGTAGTCTTCGGTGCGGTAGGCGTGCGAGTCGAAGTGACGGGGGCCGCTGTAGCCGACGTCCTCCAAGAATTTCACGAGCCAGAAGGCGGCCTTCGGGTTGGCCGAGCCGAAGCGCAGGTCTTGGTCGTAGCGGCCGGGCACTTGGTCGTTTAAGTCGATGTGAAAGAGCTTGCCCGACTCCCAAGCTTGGGCGACCGCGTGCGTCATGTTGAGGCCCGGCATGTGCTCGTGCGCGACCTCGGGGTTGACGCCGACCATCTCGGGGTGGTCGAGCGTGGTGATGAAGTGGAGGTACGCGCCGGTCGTCGGCATATAGATGTCGGCGCGCGGCTCGTTCGGCTTGGCTTCGAGCGCGAACTTGTAGCCGTAGCCCTGCGAGAGCGAATACTCGCACAGGTAGTTGAGGGCCTCGCGCAGACGCTTGATGGCCTCGTCGGGCCGCCGCGCGCCGTCCGTCTCCGAGCCCTCGCGCCCGCCCCACAGGACGAAGACCTGCGCCCCGAGTTCCGCGCCCAAGTCCATCGCGCGGCAAGTCTTCTGGACGGCGTAGGCGCGCACGCGCGGGTCGTTCGCCGTAAACGCGCCGTCGCGGAAGACGGGCTCGTAGAAAAGATTGACGGTCGCCATCGGGACGACCACGCCGGTCTCCTCGCAGACCCACCGGAACTCGCGCACGATGCGGTCGCGCTCCTGCGCGGAGGCGTCTATCGGCACGAGGTCGTTGTCGTGGAAGTTGACGCCCCACGCGCCGACCTCGGCGAGCATACGGACGGCGTCGTCGGGCGGAAGCGTGGGACGCACCGCGTCGCCGAACGGGTCGCGGCCGCGGTTGCCGACCGTCCAGAGGCCAAAGCTGAACTTGTGTTCGGGGCGCGGGGTGTACTCGTCTTCTGCCATCGTCGGAAGCCTCCCGTTGAAGAGTCTCCGCGCGCGCGGGCGGGCGTGGCCGGAATTCTAGTCGGGCCGGGGCGGGCGACGCATTCTGCGCGGAAAGTCGAGAGTACGCCTTCTGGCGACGGCCGGTCAAGACTTTTAAGACCCGGCCGCGGCGCGCCGCGAGGGCCGCCTCGCGCCTTCGAGTTTCTTGACTTGCGTGTTACTACTTTGTACTACTTAAACGCTCTCTTACCCGGCCGCGCGCCCGACGCCGATAGCGCGCGGCGACCCTTTCAGACGCACCGATGCCCCGCAGATTCAGCCGACTCGTCATCGCCGCCGCCGCACTACTCGCGCTCGCGTCGTCCGCCCACGCGCGCGGCTGGCGGCTCGTCTGGGCGGACGAGTTCGGGGGCGCGCGCGGCTCGGCCGTCGACGCCGGCAAGTGGGCGGAAGAGACGGGCGGCGAGGGGTGGGGCAACAAGGAGTTGCAGTTCTACACGACGGGCGGGAAGAACGCCTACCACGACGGGCGCGGCTCGCTCGTCATCCGCGCGGAGGAGGCGCGAGACGGTCTTAAGTGCTGGTACGGCCCGTGCCGCTACACGTCGGCGCGGCTCGTCACGCGCGGCAAGTTCGGCCAAGCGTACGGGCGCTTCGAGGCTCGCCTGCGCGTGCCGCGCGGGCAAGGGTTGTGGCCCGCCTTCTGGCTGCTCGGCGAGGACATCGGGACGCGGGGCTGGCCCGCGTGCGGCGAGATTGACATCATGGAGAACATCGGCCGCGAGCCGGCGACGGTGCACGGCACGGTTCACGGGCCGGGCTACTCGGGCGCGTCAGGCGTCGGCGCGTCCTACAAGCTGCCGGAGGGCCGTCGCTTCGCCGACGACTTCCACACGTTCGCCGTCGAGTGGGAGCCCGATGAGATTCGCTGGTACGTCGACGGCCGTCACTACCACACGCTCACGCCCGGCAAGTTGCCCGCGGGCTCGCGTTGGGTCTTCGACCACTCCTTCTTCATCCTCCTGAACGTGGCCGTCGGCGGCGAGTGGCCGGGCGAGCCCGACCGCACGACCGTCTTCCCGCAGACGATGACGGTCGATTACGTGCGCGTCTACAGTCGCGAAGGCGTGAAGGCGAAACGGAGCAAGACCGGATGAACTTCCTCGGCATGGACGTGGGGACGGGCGGCTCGCGCGCCGTCCTGATTGACGAGCGCGGGCGCGTCGCGGCCGCCGCGACGGTCGAGCACGAGCCCTTCGCCTCGCCGCAAACGGGTTGGGCCGAGCAGGACGCGCGCGACTGGTGGCGCGCCTCGGCGTCGGCCGTCCGCGCCGTGCTCTCGAAGGAGGGCTCGCGCGCCGACACGGTCGGCGGCGTCGGCCTGACGGGGCAGATGCACGGGTCTGTCTTGCTCGACGAGCGCGACGAGGTCTTGCGGCCCGCGCTCATCTGGTGTGACCAGCGCACGGGCGAGCAGTCACGCGCGATCACGGAGCGCGTCGGCGCGCGCCGCGTCATCGAGCTGACCTGCAACCCCGCGCTCACGGGCTTCACGCTCCCGAAGCTGCTCTGGGTGCGCGAGCACGAGCCGGAAGTTTGGGCGCGCTTCCGCTCGCTGCTTCTGCCGAAAGATTACGTGCGCCTGCGCCTGACGGGCGAGCACGCCATCGACGTGGCCGACGCGTCGGGCACGAGCCTGCTCGACGTGGCCGCGCGCCGATGGTCGCGCGAGATGTTGGAGGCCGCCGAGATTGACGAGCGCGTGCTCCCGCCCGTCTTCGAGTCGACGGAAGTCGTCGGCCGCGTGTCGCGTGAAGGTGCTGAGGCGACCGGCTTGCGCGAGGGGACGCCGGTCGTCGCGGGCGCGGGCGACCAAGCCGCGGGCGCGGTCGGCATGGGCATCGTCCGGCCCGGTTCCGTGAGCGCGACCATCGGCACTTCGGGAGTCGTCTTCGCCGCGACCGACCGCCCCGCGCTCGACCCCGAGGGCCGCGTCCACACCTTCTGCCACGCCGTCCCCGGGCGCTGGCACGTCATGGGGGTGACGCAGGGCGCGGGCCTCTCTCTGCGTTGGGTGCGCGACCAATTCGGCGCCGGCGAGGACGACGGGCGCGACCCTTACGAGCGACTGTCGGAGGAGGCGGCCGAAGCGCCTGCGGGCTCGGGCGGCGTGCTGTGGGCCCCCTACCTGATGGGCGAGCGCACGCCGCACCTCGACCCGGAGGCGCGCGCCGCGCTCGTCGGCCTCAACGCCTCGCACGCGCGCGCGCACGTCGTCCGCGCCGTGATGGAGGGCGTCGCGTTCTCTCTGCGCGACACGTTCGAGATTTTCGGCGAGATGAACGTCCCCGTCGACGCCGTCCGACTCGGGGGCGGCGGCGCGCGCTCGGCGCTGTGGCGGCGGATACAGGCCGACGTGTACGGGCGCGAGGTCGAGACGGTCGAGGCCGAGGAGGGCGCGGCCTACGGCGCGGCGCTGCTGGCGGGCGTCGGCACGGGCGCGTGGCCGAGCGTTGACGCGGCCGCCTCGGAAGTCGTCCGCGTCGCGTCGCGCGTCGCGCCCGACCCGCAGTCGGCGCGTGTAATGAACGAGCAGTACGAAGCGTTCCGGCGTCTCTACCCGGCGCTCAAATTCGTCGCCCGAGGCGGGCTCAACGTCGCGGGCGGCGGGCGCGTCTGAGCCTCGCGCCGCGGCTCTGTGGTAAGCTCACGGACGCACGGAGAATCGTTTCGACAAGCGCCGCTCTTGGGTCTCACCCGCTTATGAACGCTCGCACGGAAGAGAGGCTGCGCCCGGCCGGCGCGCGCCTGCTGCCGCTCGTCACGCTCGCCGCGGCGCTCGCGCTGTGGGGGGCTCTGTCGGCGCTCGGCGTCTTCCCCGAGTCGGCCTTCCCCTCGCCGGGCGCGGTGGCGCGCGGCTTCGCCGAGGAGGTCGGCAAAGGGCGTCTCGCGAACGACCTCGTCGCGTCTCTCTTCCGCGTGACGGCGGGTTTCGCGCTGGCCGTCGCGCTCGGGCTGCCCGCGGGGCTCTGGCTCGGGCACAGCGCGCGGGCGCGCGCGGCGCTCCTGCCGGCCGTCAACTTCTTCCGCAGCCTCTCGCCTCTGGCTTGGATACCGTTCGCGATTCTCTGGTTCGGCATCGGCGACCTGCCGGCCGTCTTCCTCATCTTCATGGCGTCGTTCTTCCCCGTCGTGCTCGCGGCGGCGGCGGGTGTGGCGAGCGTGCCCGCGGTCTACTACCGCGTGGCCGGGGATTACGGGTTCCGCGGCGCGGAGCTTCTGACGCGCGTGACGCTGCCGGCCATCGCGCCGCAGGTGATTACGGCCCTGAGGGTGACGGCCGGGCTCGCGTGGCTCGTCGTCGTCGCGGCCGAGATGATCGCGGGGCGCGACGGTCTGGGCTTCGCCATCTGGGACGCGCGCAACGGCCTGCGGATGGACTTGGTCGTCTCGGGGATGATCGTCATCGGGCTCATCGGCGTCGCGCTCGACCGCCTGCTCGTGCGGCTGATGCGCATCCCGAGCGTGCGCTGGGGGTACGAGCGTTGAGCGTGGTGCGCCTTGAGAACGTGAGCCTCGCGTTCGGCGCGGTCGAGGTCTTTCGAGACTTTTCGCTCGACATCGCGCCGCGCGAGTTCGTCGCCGTCGTCGGCCCTTCGGGCTGCGGCAAGACGACGCTGTTGGGTTTGTGCTCGGGCTTCCTGAAGCCGACGGGCGGGCGCGTCGAGGTCGCGGGCCGCGTGCGGACGGTCTATCAGGAGGGCGGGCTGTTCCCGTGGCTGACGGTGGCGCAGAACATCGCGCTCGGCCTGCGCCACGTCCGCCAAGAGAGCGAGCGCGAGGCGCGTCTCCAAGAAATGCTCTCGCTCATCCGCCTCGAAGCGTTCGCCGGACACTACCCGCACCAGCTTTCGGGCGGGATGCGTCAGAGGGTCGAGCTCGCGCGCGCGCTCGCCGGCGACACGGACGTGCTTCTGCTCGACGAGCCGTTTTCGTCGGTCGATTATTTGACGCGGCTGCGGCTGCGCGGCGAGCTGGCGCGGATGCTCGCGGAATTGCCGCGCACGGTCGTCTTAGTCACGCACGACATCGAGGAGGCGGCGCAGTTGGCCGACCGCGTCGTGGTGCTCTCGGAGCGGCCGGCAGTCATCAGGCGACAACTCCGCGTCGAGTCGCCGCGGCCGCGCGACTTGACGCACCCCGAGGTCGTCGCGGCCGTCCGCGCGACGCTCGCCGAGATGGGTCTTGAGCGCGAGGAAGTGATGAGCGCGCGGGGATGAGAGACGAGTTTTCGTCGTCGGTTTTTAAGGAGGAGTAGTCGATGTTTCGTTCTTCAGTGGCGCGCTGGGTGCTCGGCCTCCTGCTGGTCGTGGCGGCGCTCGGCCTGATGCGCCTCAAGCCGTGGCAGCGCGGCGGCGCGGGTGCGGCGCGCGAGCAGTTGCAGGTCGGCTTCCTGCCCGTCACCTGCCACCTGACG
Source organism: Pyrinomonadaceae bacterium (assembly GCA_035634035.1). Lineage (GTDB taxonomy): Bacteria > Acidobacteriota > Blastocatellia > Pyrinomonadales > Pyrinomonadaceae > DASQDT01. The sequence goes on from DASQDT010000183.1 coordinate 8,222, forward strand.
TGCCCCGTCACCGACTACGCGACGCGGACGAGCACGGCGACGCGCTTCGAGTCGCAGCGCTTCACGGACTTCCCGACCATCGTCGAGGCTATCAAGGGCGGGCGACTCGAAGCGACGTTCATGATCGCGCCTCTGGCGATGAAGCTGCGCGAGCAGGGCGTGCCCGTCAAGATCGCCTACCTCGGACACCGCGACGGCTCGACCGTCATGGTGCGCTCCGACCTCACCGACGTCAAAGACCTCCGCGGCCTGCGGGGCAAGACCTTCGCCATCCCTTCGAAGTACAGCAACCAGTACCTCGTCATCACCAAGCTGATGGAGGATCAGGGCGTCCGGCCCGAAGAGGTGCGTTTCGTCGAACTCCCGCCGCCCGATATGCCGAGCGCGCTCGCCGCGAAAGCCATCGACGCCTACTTCATCGGCGAGCCGCACGCGGCGAAGGCCGAGCTCGACGGCACGGGCCGCATCCTCTATCACGCGAAAGACATCTGGCCGCAGTTCATCTCGTGCGTGCTCGTCGTGCACGAACGGCTCATCCGCGAGCGGCCCGAGGTGGTGCGCGACCTCGTGCGCGGCATCGCCGAGAGCGGCGAGTGGGCCGAGGTGCACCGGCTGGAGGCGGCGAAGGTCGCCTCGCCCTACTTCCGTCAGGACGAGCGCGTCGTGCGCCACGTCCTGACGCAGCCGCCCGACCGCGTCAGCTACCGGATGCTCACGCCGACCGACGAAGACCTCCAGAAGATTCACGACATGGCGATCAAGGCCGGCATCCTCGAACGCCCCATCTCGATGACAGACCTCATCGACCGTCAGTTCATCCCGCCCGACATCAAGCCGGCGGCGATAACGGTGGACGGCGGTCAGTAGACAGTAGTCAGTAGAAACGGCGGCCGTCGCGTGCATGACACGACGGCCGTCGGTGTCGCTTTCTTACACTGACTACCGTCTACCGACTGCCGTCTACCGCCTTCAGGATTCGCTCCTGATTCGACAGTATCCGCTCCTGATTCTCGACGACGCGGTCGAGCTTCGACTGGTTCGAGATGATCGCCCGCTGGTTCGAGAGGATGGTCTGCTGGTTGGTGAGCAACTCTTCGAGCCGCGCCTGATTAGCTTCGATCCTTTCCTGATTCGAGAGAATCCTCCGCTGGTTCGAGAGAATCTCCTGCTGGTTGGCTAACACCTGATCCGATGACATCCGTCGTCTCCTTCTAAGAAAAGTTAAGAGTTGTCCGCGCCTAACGGTCGCCGAGCGTGTAGAGGCCCGTCTCCGGGTGGTAGAGCTTCCAGTCGAACCAGTAGTCGTTGAGCACGGCCACCTTCGTCAGACGCCTCCCCGCGAGCGGCCCCGCGACGGCCGCGCCCGCGAAGTCCCACTCGCTCCCGCTTTCCGAATCGACGAGCCGCAGCGGGCGCGCGTCGGGCTTCGCGAAGAGTTCCAGCGTGCGCCCGTCCAACCGGCGCTCGAAGGCGCGCACCGACTTGCCGTCCTCGCCGACGACGACGATCAGCGGCACGCCGCCGACCTCGTCAACCACGGGACTCTGCCTTTGCAGCGCGTCGAGCGGGTACGCCTTAGACTTCCCGCCGGCTTCGAGGCCGACGACGAGCGCGCGCGGCGGCAGACGCTCGTCCGTGTTCGGCGTGACGGTCGGGACTCTGTCCATGCGCGCGTCCCAGTCGGCCGGCGCGTACCGCCCGGCCGCGGCGACGCTCTCTTCGGGGCGGAGCACGCGCCCCCGCGCGTCCTCACGCTTCCACAGCCCGAAGGTCAGCTCGTCGTGCACGACTTGGCGGAGACGCTTTCCCTTGAGCGGCCCGAGGATACACTCGCCCGAGACCTGCTGCCACAAAGAGCCCGTCTCCTCGTCGCGCATGATGAAGTTCTGGTTGTTGATGCCCCACAGCCGGAAGTTCAGCGGCCGCCCGTCCACCGTCGTCTCCCACACCAGACCGGTGTGACAGAGCGTTCAATAGGTGCTCACTAACGGGGTGCCGCCGACCACGTCGTGCACGAGGTGATGATAGGCGAGCAGCCGCACCGGGTACGCGACGCGCTCGCCTCCGACCTCGACGGCGATGACCATGTCCGCGTCTTCGACGAACGACGCTTCCGCGGCCTGCGCGTACGCGGCCCGCGCGAGCGGGCTGAACATCCACTCGAAATGATTCTGCCGCGCGAGCCACGCGCACGCGAGCAGCGGCGCGAGCGCCAGCACGAGCAAGGTCTTACGCCACCAGCGGCGCGTCCCGCGCCACATCCACACGACGAGCGCGACGGCCGCGGCCGCCAGCGCGACTGTCATCAAGGGCGACCAGCCCCGCAGCGCGTACGAAAGCTCCAACCCCTCGCGCGTCTGCGGCTTGAAGGGGTGGACGACCCACGCCGGGACGAGCACCAGCGCCAGCGCCGCCGCTATCAACAAGGGCAGCGCCGCCCACGCGGCTAGTCGCGCGGTGTCGAATCTCTTCGCCGCCGGCCGCGGCTCGACGTAGACGTTCGTCATGTACTCTCCGCTCTCCTTTAATGCGCCCTCTGCGCGAGCGCGAGCCTCTTTAAATACTCTCCGAACGCGATTTCGACCGCGCCGCCGATGCCGCCCTCGTCGCCGCCCGCCTCGACGGCCGCGTGCGAGAGTCGCCCGGCCATCGTCCGCCGCAAGGTGTCGCGCAAGGGGTCGGCGATGAACTCCCACGCGCGCAGCACGGGCCCGCCGACCACAACACGCGGCACGCCCAATGCGCTCACGACGTTGCCGATGCCGATGCCCAGATACTCGCCCACCTTCGCCAAAGACGCGCGCGCGCGACGCTCGCCGGCCGCGGCCCGCGCGACCACCTCGTCAAAATGCGCGCCGCGCGTCGCGCACCGCGCGCCCGCGTAGATGTCGGAGGCCGCCGCCAGACCCGCGTAGCTCTCCCAACATCCGCGCCCGCCGCAGACGCACGGCTTGCCGTTCGCGACTATCGTCATGTGGCCGAACTCGCCCGCGAGGCCGCCGGCCACGGCCGAGCCGCGGTAGACTTCGCCGCCGAGCACGACGCCGACGCCAATCCCTACGTCCACGAGGACGAACGCGAAATCATCCCCCGCGCCGCCCGGCCACCGCCCCATCCGGCACGCCTCGAAGGCCGCCGCCGCGGTCGCGTCGTTCTCGACGACGACCGGCGCGTCGAGCTTCGCCGCGCTCAAGGCTTCCGCGACGCGCACGTTCTCCCAACCGAGGTGCGGCGCGTAGAGCAGCGTCCGGCGCTCGACGCACGTCGGGCCGGGGACGCTGACGCCGACCAAGCGGACGCGGTGTTGCGGCGACGACGCGGCGAGCCGGCCGAGCGCCCCCGCGATTGCCTTCAACGCGTCGCGCGCCCGCGGCGGGGTCTCGAAAGAAGCCTCGCCGAGCACGCGCCCGCAGAGCGTCGCCACGCGGACGCGCGTCGCCTCGACGCCGATGTGGACGCCCGCGAAGGCGCGGCCCTGCTCGCGCAGGCGCAGGCCCACGGGCGGGCGGCCCGTCGCCGCGGCCTCGGCCGGCGCGGGCCCCTCGGCGAGCACGCCCGAGGCCAAGAGAGGTTTGACCAAGTCGGTCACGGTCGAGCGCTGGACGCGGAGGCGTCGCGCGAGCTCGGCGCGCGAGATGGGCTGCGCGGCCCTCAATATGCGAAGCAGCGTGCACGCGGTGGCGGAGCCGGGCTGCGCGCCCGGCCGTTCGGCGTCCGCGTCGCGACGCCCCGCCGCGACCGGCGAGCGCGCGCCGCGACTCCTCTGCAACGCGAGCATACGTCCGGCCGGGTTCGGCGTGAAGCCGACTTCTTTGATGGCGCGCTGCACGCGCGCGCGCGTCTCGGGCGCGGTGCGGCGCGTGTTGTTGATGACGTGCGAGACGGTCGCCACCGACACGCCGGCCAGCTCCGCCACGTCACGCAAGGTCGGCACGCTCACCTCCTCACCTCCGCCGCGCGGCCTTCAGACGGCCGGCACTTCCCAACCGCCCGTCTCGGCCGAACGAAAGACGGCGTCGATCACCGCCATGTTCGCCAACGCGTCTTCGAGCGGCACGGCCTGCTCGACTTCACCGCGCACGGCGCGCGAGAAGTGGTCGCCCTGAATCGCGTACTGGTCGCACGTCTCGAACTCGCGCCACTCGGCGCGCCCGCCCTCACCTGCGACGAGGACGCGCGTCGGCCGGTCGTTCGGCGCGTTGAAAGGCACCTCGACCTCGACGCGCCCCGCGGTGCCGAAGATTTGCACGCGCTGGTAGGGCGCGAGCTGCGTCGAGCAGGTGAAGGTCGCGTGTCCCGCGTCGAAGTCGAGGACGGCCGAGACGAGTCTGTCCGTCCCCCATTCGGGGTCGCGCTCGACGTGCCCCAAGACGCGTCGCGGCTCCGCGCCGTAGACGAAGCGCGAGAGGTTGATGGGGTAACAGCCGATGTCCATCAACGCGCCGCCGCCCAGAGACGCTTGGTTGCGTATGTTCGAAGGGTCGCGGTTGAAGTAGCTGAAGACGCACGCGAAAGAGCGCAACTCGCCTATCCGGCCTGACTTTATAATCTCGCGCGCCGCGAGCCACTGCGGGTGCGTGCGCACCATGAACGCCTCTTGAATGAGGACGCCCGTCCGGTCGCGCGCCCCCAAAAGTTTCCGCGCCTCGTCGGCGCTCATCGCGACCGGCTTCTCGCAGAGGACGTGCTTGCCCGCCTCGGCGGCCTCGATTGACCACGGCACGTGCAGGTGATTCGGCAGGGGGTTGTAGACGGCCTCAACCTCCGGGTCGGCCAGAAGCTCCTCGTAGGAGCCGTAGGCGCGCGCGACGCCGAGCTTCTGCGCGACGCCCCGCGCGCGCCCCAAGTCCCTCGACGCGACGGCGACGACTTCAGACCACTCGCCCCCCTGCATCGCCGGGATGACCCGCTCGACGGCTATCTTCGCCGCGCCCAGAACGCCCCAACGCACGCGCCTCTTCACGGCCGACCTCCCCCGCGCTCGCGTCGCCGGACGGCGCGACGCGACGCGCCCCTTGTTTTTTGCGCGGGCTGTTGTAGTATGCCCCGCACGAACGCCTGAGAGAGTTTCAAGACCACTCCTTTTCGCGCCGAAAGGATACTAAGCTCTTTGTTCAAAGGGAAGGCAAAAGTGGGCGGCCCCGCGCCGCCGCGCCCCGCGCGCATGATTGACGGAGGCATTTATGTTAATTGATGAGAAGTGCGGCGTGCTTTCGCGCCGCGAGTTCGTCGGACGTCTGAGCGCGGGCGCGGCCCTCGCGGCCGCAGCCGTCTTGCGCCCCGGACTCGCGGCGGGCGCGCAAACGTCGCCCAAGACCTACACGAACCCCGTCTACGCGGGCTCGATGCCCGACCCGTTCGTGCTCCGCCACCGCGGCGTCTACTACGCCTTCGGCACGACGGGCGGCGAGCGGAAGTCGGACGGGCGCATCTACACGGTGCTGCGCTCGACCGACCTCGTCGAGTGGCGCGAGTTGGGCGGGGCGCTTGAGGCCCCGTCGCCCGACCCGGCTTATCAGTATTGGGCCCCCGAAGTCGCCTTCGACGGCCGGATGTTCTACCTCTACTACTCGATGGGCGGCAAGGAGGAGGAGAAGTTCGAGATTCGCGTCGCCACGAGCCGACGACCCGAAGGCCCCTACAAAGACACGGGCGACAAACTCCTCGACTGCGAGCGCAACCGCTTCACCATCGACGCGCACCCGTTCCGCGACTCGGACGGCCGCTGGTATATGTTCTACGCGCGCAACTTCCTCGACACCGCGGGCGGCACCCATCCGGGCACGGCGCTCGTCGTCGACCGACTCATCGGCATGAAGAGACTCGCGGGCGAGTGCCGGACGGTTCTGCGCGCGCGCCACCCGTGGACGCTCTACGAGGCGAACCGCCGGATGAACGTCTACAACGCGACCTTCGATTGGCACACCATCGAGGGCGCGGTCGTGCGCAAGCACGCCGGGCGCTACTACCTCTTCTACAGCGGCTCGAACTGGCAGACGCCCAACTACGGCGTCGACTACGCCGTGGCCGACAAGGTGACCGGCCCCTACACGGGACAGGGCGCGGAGGCGCGCGTGCTGCGCGGCGTCCCCGGCAAGGTGCGCGGGCCGGGTCATCACTCCATCGTCACGGGGCCCGACGGCAAGACCGAGTACTTCGTCTACCACGCTTGGGACGAGGCGATGAAGGTTCGGCAGATGTGCATCGACCGCTTGGTGTGGACTCCCGACGGCCCGCGCCTCGCAGCCGGCGGCCCGACAGTCGCGCCGCAGCCGCGGCCCGCGCTCCGTTGAGCGCCGGAAACGACGAGGGCCCACCGACTCGAACGATGAGAGCCGCGCTGACTCGCACTTCCCTGACCCGCGCCCCGCTGGCTCGCGTTTCACTAATCCGGCGACTCTTCGCCGCGCTCGTCGCGCTGACGCTCGTCGCGTCAGGCGTTTCGGCGGCGGCCGCGCAAGCCGTCGACAGTCGCATCAGGCTCGACACGGTCGGCTACCCGCCCGCGCGCCCGAAGCGCGCCTCGGTCGCGGCGCGCTTCGATGAGTTCCGAGTCAGACGCGGGCCGGACGGCGCGGTCGTCTTCGCGGGCAGAGCCTCCGCGCCGGTGCGCAACGAGGACACGGGCGAGGACATCCGCGTCGCAGACTTCTCCGCGCTCAAAGAACCCGGCGCGTACTTTCTCGAAATCCCGGGCGTCGGCCGCTCCCCCGCCTTCCGCGTCGCGCGCGACGTTTACGTCGGGCCCTTCCGCGCCGCCTTCGAGGCGATGTATCTGTGGCGCTGCGGCTCGTCCGTGAGCCTCGCGCGCGGCGGCACGACCTACCGCCACGACGCCTGTCATCTCGGAGACGCGCGGCTCGACTTCGTCGGCCGGCCCGGCGAGCGTAAAGACGCGACGGGCGGCTGGCACGACGCGGGCGACTACAACAAGTACGTCGTCAACGCGGGCGTGACGGTCGGCGTCCTGCTCCGCGCGTGGGAGGAGTTCGGCCCGCGCATCGCGGGCGTCGCGCTCGACCCGCCGAACGCGCACGCGCGCCTGCCCGACTTCCTCGGTGAGATTAAGTGGGAGACCGACTGGCTGCTGAAGATGCAGGCGGCGGACGGCTCCGTCTATCACAAGGTCTCGACCAAAGACTTCGGCCCGGCCGTCATGCCGGAGGACGAGCAGACCGAGCGCTACTTCGCGCCGTGGAGCAGCGCGGCCACGGCCGACTTCGCCGCCATGCTCGCGTCTGCCGCGCGCGCCTTCCGCCCGTACGACGACGCCTACTCGCGCCGGCTGCTCGCGGCCTCGCGCCGCGCCTACGATTTTTTGCGCGCCCACCCCGAGAGCCGCCGCGCCGACCTCGCGGGCTTCACCACCGGCGCTTACCAGACCGACGACGCGGACGACCGTCTGTGGGCCGCCGCCGAGCTCTGGGAGACGACGGGCGAACGCGCCTACCTCGCGGACTTCGAGCGTCGCGCGCGCGCCTTCGGCGTGAAGTTCGATGAGGACTGGGGCTGGTCGAACGTCAAGAACCTCGGCATGGTCACTTACCTCGCGTCGCGCCGCGGCGGGCGCGACCGCGCGCTCGTCCGAGAGTTGCGCGCCGCGCTCGTCTCGACGGCCGACCGCGTCGTCGCGACGAGCCGCGCGCACGGCCACGCGCGCACGCTCGGCACGAAGTACTACTGGGGCGCGAACGGAGGCGTCGTCAACACGGTCGTCGTGCTGCAAGCGGCCCGCCGCGTCTCGCCGAAGGCGGCCTACGACGAGGCGTCGCTCGACGCCATTCACAACCTCTTCGGACGCAACCCGTACGGCCGCTCGTTCGTCACCGGCCTCGGCCACGACCCGCCGCGACGCCCGCACGACCGGCGCTGGCTCGGCCGCCCGCACTTGCGTGCGTGGCCCGGCTACCTCGTCGGCGGCGGCTGGCCCAAAGCGACCGACTGGGCGGACGACGAGGAGAACTACCGCGTCAACGAAATCGCCATCAACTGGAACGCCCCGCTCGTCTACGCGCTCGCCGCCTTCCTCGAAGAGACGCCGCCCGCAGAGCGCCGCCGCGCGAACCGGCGCGCGCCCCGTTGAGAAGAGGCGACGCCGTCACGCGCGTCAGTCGTTCGGCCGCGCGAGCAGAGACTCGAAGGCGTCTTCGGGCAGTTCTTCCAACGTGCGGACTACCAAGTCGGCCTCCACGTGCTCGTGCATCGTGAGGACGCCGACCGCGCGCATTCCCGCGCGGCGCGCGGCCTCCGTGCCGGCCGGCGCGTCCTCGACGACGACGCAGCGCGCCGGCTCGACGCCGAGCCTCGCGGCGGCCGTCAGGAAGACCTGCGGGTCGGGCTTGCCGACGGTGACGTCCTCGGCCGAGACGACCGCCGCGAAGTAGCGGCCGATGCCGAGTGCGTCGGTGATGGCTTCGAGGTTTTCGCGCGGCGCGGACGAGGCCATCGCCTGAAGCCAGCCGTCGCGCCTGAGTCTTTCGAGCCAGCGTGCGACGCCGGGCAGAAGCGTGATGCCCCGCTCGCGGACGAACGCGCGGTACAACTCCTCCTTCGCGCCGCCGACGCGCGCCACTTCAGCTTCCGGGTAGTCGTCGCCGAAGTAGCCGCGCAGTATCTCGTCGTTGCGCCGGCCGAACATTCGCGCGAACTCCTCGCGCGCGAGGCTCATCCGCTCGGCCGCGAGCGCCTCGCGCCAAGAGAGCCAGTGGTACTCGCTCGAATCGACGAGCGTCCCGTCAACGTCCCACAGGACGGCCCGCCCCGACGTGTTCTTAAAAGCCATGCCCGACCGCGACCCCGTTCAGAAGCTCAGCCCGTAGCCGTAGCGGAAGAGCGGGTTGTAGCGTCGGTCGCCGACGTTGACGGGTATCTGCGCGTTCGTGCGCGGCCAAGAGAAGGAGAGCTTGCCCGTCGGACGGTAGTCGCCGAACAGAACGTCGGCCACGCCCTGCCCCTCCGTGCCCGGAAGCCACGCCGCGACGACCGCGTCGCACTTCGCGAGGATGGGCTCAAGTATGAGCGGGCGGCCCGTGACGAGCACGGCGACGACGCGCAGGCCCGCGCGCTTCAGGTTATCGACCGCCGCCACGTCTTCGGCCGCGAGCGACAAGTCCTCGCGGTCGCCGACGCCCTCGGCGTAGGGCGTCTCGCCGATGACGACGACGCCGACATCCGCGCCCGCGGCGTCGCGGCCGTCCTTCGAGAAGGTGACGCGCGTGCCGCGCGAGACGGTCGTCTGGATGGCTTGCAGGATGGTCGTCCCGCCCGTCGTCACGCCGCCGCTCTGGCCCTGCCACGTGACGGTCCAGCCGCCGCACTGGTTGCCGATGTCGTCGGCCGAGCGGCCCGCGACGTGTATGTGACGCGCGGTCTTGCGCAGGGGCAGCGCGCGCCTGCTGTTCTTCAGGAGCACGAGCGAGGCGCGCACGCACTCGCGCGCGGCCTGACGGTGCGCGGCCGACCCGAACGTGTTGTGCAGACTCCGGTCGGCGAGCTGCGAGCGGCCCTTGTCCATCATCCCCATCGCGAACTTGACGCGCAGTATCCGCATGACGGCGTCGTCGATGCGCGACTGCGCGACGGCCCCCTCTTTGACGTTCGCGACGAGCAGGTCGAAGAACTCGCGGTAGCGTTGCGGAACCATGACCATGTCCATGCCGGCGTTGATCGAGACGGCGATGGCCTGCTTGTAGTCTTTTGTGATCTGGTCGATGGCGTTGTAGTCGGAGATGAGGAAGCCGTCGAAGCCCATCTCGCGCTTGAGCACGTCGGTCATCAGGTACTTGTGCCCCGAGACCTTCGTGCCGTTCCAACTGCTGTACGAGGGCATGATGGAGCCGACGCCCTCGCGGATGGTGGACGGGTAGCCGGGCATATGTATGCGTCGCAGCTCGCGCTCGCTCATGCGCGTGTCGCCCTGATCGAGCAGAGGCTTTTTGCCCTCGGCGACGCCGAACGTGCCCGTGCCCATGAGCGTCCCGCCGTCGCCGACGTAGTGCTTGGCGCAGGCGAGCACGCTCAGGGGGTGCGAGAGGTCGCCCCGCTGGAAGCCGCGCACGGCGGCCGCGCCGAGCGCGGCGGCCAAGTCGGGCGACTCGGAGAAGCCCTCGTAGGTGCGCCCCCAACGCTCGTCGCGCGGGACGGTGACGCAAGGCGCGAACGTCCACTGGATGCCCGTGGCGCGCACCTCCTCGGCCGTGACGCGCGCCGCCCGCTCGACGAGGCGCGCGTCGCGCGTGCAGCCCAACCCGATGTTGTGCGGGAAGACGACCGCGCCGATGACGTTGTTGTGTCCGTGGACGGCGTCGACGCCGTAAAGAATCGGGATGCCGAGGCGCGAGCGCATGGCGACCTGCTGGTAGCGGTCGTACATGTCCGTCCACGCTTGGAGGCTGTTGTCGGCCGCGTCGCCGCGCTTCGGGTCGGAGTTGCCGCCCGAGAGGAGCGAGCCGACGGAGTAGTTGCGTATGTCGTCGAGCTCTTTCAAAGCGTCCTGCTCGGGCTGCGTCATCTGCCCGACCTTCTCTTCGAGCGTCATCCGCCCGAGCACCTCGCGCGCCTGCGGGTCGAAGGACGTGAGCGGCCGCGGCGACGCAACGGCGCGGCGCTGCGCGGCGTCGGCGGCCTCGGCTTCGAACGCGCCCAGTAACGACGGGGCGACGAGTGTGGCCGCGCCCGCGGCGGCCGTGGCTCCCATGAAGTCACGGCGGCTGATCTTCTTTGTCATGTCGGCTGTAGCTCCTTCGCGTGTGTTTTAAGCTCTGCTGCCACCCGTCACTTAACTGGCCCCTTCGCCCCCCACTCAGCGCGCCGGGAAGCGCGTGATTTGCCACTTCACGCGGCCGCGCAGGGGGTCGCTCCGGAGCGCGTAGCTGCCCCGCGCGGCCTCCAGACGCAGAATCTCGACGCCGCCCTTCGGGAGCGTGAATAAACCTGCCGCCGCCGCGTCGTCCGTGCTGAAGACGCGCAGCTCGACGTTCGCCCAGTCGATCTCGTCCGTGCTCTGCGCGGGCTTGACGTGCGGGATGACCGAGTGGTCGCGGACGAGTAGGACGACGGGAATCTGCCCGGCCTCGATGTCGTGCCACCGCGCGCCGCGGTAGGTCTTGCCCGTCTGGTAGTCGACCCACGCGCCCGGCGGGAGATAGACCGCGCGGCGGGTCGCGCCCTCGTCCATCAGAGGCGCGACGAGGAGGTCTGAGCCGAACATATACTCGTCCTCGACGTTCCAAGCGTTCGCGTCGTCGGGGAACTCGAAGAAGAGCGTGCGCAGCATCGGGAAGCCTCTGGCCGAAGAGTCCTTCGCCTGCGCGAGAATGTAGGGCATGAGCGAGTACTTGAGGCCGAGCGCGCGGCGGAAGTCTTCCGTCAGAGCCTCGTCGTACTCCCACGGCTCGCGCGGCGGCTCGCCGTGCGCGCGCGTGTGCGAGGTCAGCACGCCCCAAGCCAGCCAGCGGCGGTAGAGGTCGCGCGGCGCGCGGCGGACGAACCCGCCCGCGTCGTGACTCCAATAGGTGAAGCCGGAGAGTCCGAGCGAGAGCCCGCCGCGCAAGGTGGCGGCCATCGCCGAGTCGGTGTTCTCGGCGTCGCCGCCCCAGTGCAAGGGGTAACGCTGGCTCCCGGCCCAAGCAGACCGCGCCCAGATGATGTTCTCGCCCGTCACGTCGCGCGTGATGTCGGCGACGGCCTTGTTGTAGCGCAAAGGATAAAGGTTGTGCTCGTAGAGTCCCGTGCGGCCCGAGGCGTAGAGGCCGCTCGGCGGCGCGCCCTCGCCGAAGTCGACCTTGATCGCGCCGACGCCCATCTTCAGAAGCGCGGCGAGCTTCGCTTGATACCACTTGACGGCCTCGGGGTTCGACAGGTCGAGCACCGCGTCCTCGAAGGGCGGGCCGCCCGACTCGCTCCGGACGTGGTAGTTCTTCGAGACTATCTCTTTGAACAATTCGTTCTTCGGCGTGAAGTAGGTGTACTGCCAGAGGCTCACGCGGAAGCCCTGCTCGCGTAAATCCGCGATCATCTTCGCCGGGTCGCGGAAGCGCGTCTTGGAGAACTCGAAGTTGCTGCGCCAGTCGGTCTCGAACCAGCCGGTGTCGAGGTGTATGACGTCGGCGGGCACGCGGTGTTGGCGGAGCTTCTGCGCCACGTCGCGCACCTCGGATTCGGCCTTGTAGGTGATGCGGCTCATCCAGAAGCCGAACGACCAGACGGGCGGGACGGGGCTGCGGCCCGTCAAGGCGGTGTATTCCGAAAGAATATCTTTCGGCTCGCCGAAGAAGACGAAGATGTCGATTGACTCGTCGCCCGTGTAGACGGCGTTGTGCTGGTCGAAGGTCTTGCCGAAGTCGAAGGTGACGGGCGCGCTGGTGTGGACGAACATCCCGTAGCCGCGGCTCGACAGGAAGAACGGGATGGGCTTGTACATGAACTCGTTCTGCGCGCCCATGCCGTCGCGCGTCCAAGCGTTGACGCGCTGGCCGCGCTTGTCGAGGCGCGTGAAGGACTCGCCCGTCCCGAAAATCTTCTCGTCGTGCGCGAGCTGGAAGGTGGCGGCCGTGCGGTGCGCGAGGTCTGAGGCGCGGCGCGTGAACGAGAAAGGGATGGGCGTGAAGTAGGTGGCCGGGTCGCCCGTGTTCTGCGTCCGCGTCAGCAGACGGCCGCGCGCGTCGTAGAACTCGACGTGCCACGGGTCTTTGACGAGTCGCACGCGGCCGTGCGCGCTCGTCCACGTCACGTCCTTGTCGGTCTGCGCGGCGCGCCACGTGTCGTCGCGCGCGACGGGGCCGGCGAGCATGAGCGAGTGCCCGTCGGCGGGCGGCGCGGGGCGCGTCGAGAAGCGCAGGCGGACGGCGCGCGGGCTGACGAAGGTGATGGAGAACGGGAGCGCCGGGTCTTGGTCGTACTCCGTCCCCGGAAACTCCGTCGCGCGCCCCCGCCCGAGCGTCATGTCCACCTTGTTGAATGAGAGCGTCGTGCCGCGCAGGTACCTGTCCCACTGAAGAAGGCCCGCGCCCGTCGCCGGGTCGAACTCCGTCACCTTGCTCCCGACGAAGTAGACGTTCTCCGTCCGCTGAAAGTCCTGACCCACGTCCACGGGGTCGTTCAGGACTTGCGCGCGGGCGGGCGCGAGCCACAGCGCGAGCGCGGCGAGCGCGAGGGCGGGCGCACGTGCGGCGAGGCGTCTCGCGGAGAGTCGTCGCCCGCTCCGATTCGGTTCTCGTCTCAACACACGTCCCTCCGTCCCGTGCGAACGCTCAAAGGCTCAGCCGCAGGCGCGTCACGGACGCGGGCGCGAAGCGGTGGACGAGCGAGGCGCGCCCGCCCGCCCCTCTCACCTCCTCGTCGCGCGCGACGACGCGGCCCGGCTCCGCGAACGTGTTGTGCGCGCGCAGGTCGCGCGCCGTGACGACGCGCGCCTCGGCCGCGCGCACCTGCGCGCCGCGCACGGTGATTTCGGCCTCGCGCGGCTCCGAGGCGTGCGGGTTGACGACCGTCAGCGTCAGCACGCGGTCGCGCAGCGAGGCCGAGCCGTTCAGGCCCCAGAAGGTCGCGGGCTTGCCGAGGCGCGTCACGCCGACCTCGGGCGCGTCGAAGACGGCGCGCACAGACCGCGCGCCCTGATGCGCGGCGTACATCTCGAAGACGTGGAAGACGGGCGTCGTGACGAAACGCTCCTCGTGCGCGAGGAAGAGGGCGTGGAGGCAGTTGACGAGCTGCGCGACGTTGCCCATCACGACCTTGTCGGCGTGGCGGTTGAAGGCGTCGAGCGTGATGCCTGTGATGAGCGCGTCGCGGAGCGTCGGCATCTGGCCGAGCTGGTGCGTCGGGTGGACTTCCGTGCCCGGCCTGTACCAAGCGCCCCACTCGTCGACGCAGAGCTTCGTCCGGTGCTCGCGGTCGAACTCGCCCATCGCGGCCCAGTGCTCGCGCATGTGGCGATCGACGTGGTCGGCCTCGCGCAACAATTCGTACCACTCTTCGAGGTTGAAGTTGACGGCGTCGCCCTTCGCCGCGTCCCAGTCGTGCGACGTGCCGCGGCTCGCGTTCCAAGAGTAGTGGTGCAGCCCCCAGCCGTAGAGCGAGTTGAAAGAGGCCGCGCCCTTCTCGGCCATCTTCGCGAAGAAGCCGCGCGTCCACGCGAGGTCGCCGCTGCCGGGGCCGGCGGCGATGTAGCGCAGGCTCATCGCGTAGCCGGGGACGGCCGCCGTGTAGCGCCGGAACTCCATCGCGTACTCGTCGGGCGTGAAGTTTCCGCCGCAGCCCCAAGACTCGTTGCCGACGCCCCAGAACCTCACGCCGAACGGCTCGCGGCTCCCGGCCTCTCCCGCCGCGCGAAGCTCTCCCAGAGAGGTCGCGCCCGCGGGCGAGTTGCAGTAATCGACCCACTCGTAGAAGGACTGCGCCGGCAGTCCGCGCAGGTTGGCGGCGAGGTAGGGCTGCGCGCCGACGAGCTTGCAGAAGCGCACGAACTCGTTGGTGCCGAACTGATTCGACTCGACGGGGCCCCAGAAGTTCGTGCGCCGGGGCCGTCGCGCGCGCGGGCCGACGCCGTCGCGCCAGTCGTAGCTGTCGGCGAAGCAGCCGCCGGGGTAGCGTATGACCGACGGCGCGGCGCGGCGCAGGTGCTCGACGAGCGCGGCGCGCACCCCGTTCGTGTTCGGAATCTTCGAGCCCTCGCCGACCCAGATGCCGTCGTAGACGACGCCGCCCAAGTGCTCGACGAAGTGGCCGTAGATGTCCGGGTTGATAGTGCCGATCGTCTCGTCCGGCAGCACTTCGATTTTAGCCGCCACGCCCTGCCCCCCGCGCGCGTGCAAAAGCACGCCCGACGCGGCCGCGAGCGCGCCGCCCAAGAATTGTCTCCGCCCGACCTCCGCCGCGTGATTCAACGCGCACGCTCCTTTCTCTTAACGCCACACGAGCACGTCGGCCGGCTTCAACGGCCGCGCGCCGAAGAGTATCTCCGCCCCGCGCGGCACGGCGATGTCGGCGGGCGCGGACGAGTAGTTGACGGCGACCCAGAAGCCGTCGCGCCAGTCGACGTAGACGCCGGCCGGGTAGTCTTCCGTCGCGAGCCCCGCGCGCCGGTAGACCTCGCGCAAGACTTCCCTCTCCAGACGCCCGTCCTTCGTCTGCACGCCGACGTAGGTGACGCTGCCCCGGCCGACGCGCCGGTGAGTGACGGCTGACGCGCCCGCGTAGAACTGATTCGAATACTTCGCCAAGCTCTCCGTCCCTTCGAGCGGCCGGAGCACGTCGGCCCAGACGTTCCACGGGTGGCGCGTCGAGTTCATCGTCACCTCTCCGCGCCCGTCGTCCAGAAGCAGGTCGAAGAAGGAGACCTCCGCGCCGATGAGTTTGTAAATCGGCTCTGACAGGCGCGCCTCCCAGAGCTGGCCGTTGCGTCTCTTCTGTCCGGTGCGCGCCGTCAGAACCAAATGCCCGCCCGCCTCGGCGTAGCGCGTCCACTTGCCGACGAGCTCTTCGTCGATGAGTTGGTAGGCGGGCGCGACGACGACCGCGTAGGCCGAGAAGTCCTGCGCCTCGGAGACGAAGTCGAGCGGCGCGCCGAACGACTTGACGATTTCGAGGTAGCGGAACGCGTGCCCCCAAGTGTCCCAGAGGTTCGTCTGCCGCTGGTTGTCGATGTTCCAGAGGTTCTCGTGATTCCAGAGAATCGCCGTGCGCCGCGCCGCGTGGGCGGCCGGCGGCCGCGCGCCGGCGTCGTACTTCGCGCGCAGCAGTTTCATCTCGCGCGCGACCTGTTCGTACTCGCGCCCGCCGGGCGAGGGCGTCACGCCGTCCGTGCCGACGATGCCGTAGTGATACTGCTCGCTGCCGTAGAGCGGCTGGCGGTAGCGGTAGGTGCAGGCGAACGCGCAGCCCCCGGCGAAGGCGTGCCAGAGCCACATGCGGACGACGCCCGGCGCGGGCTGCGGGTTGACGTGCGCCCAGTTGACCTGCCCGGGCTGCAACTCCATGACGCCCGTCACGCCCTTGATGTTGCGGTAGAACGCGTTGGCGAAGGCGATGCCGTGCGGCCACCCCAATCGAAAGCCTTCGTCGCCCAAGCCGCGCCCGCCGCCGACCGGGTACATCGTGTAGGAGACGAAGTCCAACTCGTCGGAGCGCCGCGGGTCGCTCGACCCGATGTTAGAGATGTAGTTGGTCGTGACCCACTGCGAGGGCAGGGTGTGGCGGCGCAGCAGGCCGGTCTGCCAGTTGAGAAACTTCGCCGTCTGGTCGGCGGTGAAGCGCCGGAAGTCGAGGACGGCGTGCGGGTTCACTCCGTAAAGGAACGTCGGGTTGGGCGGGATGATCTGCTCGAAGCTGTTGTAGCGCAGACTCCAGAAGGCCGCGCCCCACTCGCGGTTCAGAACGTCGATTGTCTTGTACTTCTCCCCGAGCCACGCGCGGAACGCCCTCTGGGCCGAGGGGCTGTAGTCGGGCTGCGCCATCGGCTCGTTGTCGAGCTGCCAGCCCCAGACCGCAGGGTTGCGGCCGTAGCGGCGCGCGAGCTGCGTGATGACGCGCTCGCTCAGACGCAAGTAGTCGGGGTCGGCGAGGGCGTTGTTGCCGCGCGAGCCGTGCTCGCGCCGACGCCCGTCCGCGCCGACGAGGTAACTCTGCGGGTATCGCTCGAACATCCACGCGGGCGGCGTCGGCGTCGGCGTGCAGAGGACGACTTTCAAGTTGTGACGCGCGGCGAGCGCGACGGCGCGGTCGAGCCAAGCGAAGTCGAAGCGCCCCTCCTCGGGCTCCATGTCAGACCAAGCGAACTCGCCCATGTGGACGAACTCGAAGCCCATCCGCTCCATCCGCGCGAAATCCCTCGCCCACTGACTCTCGGGCCAGTGTTCGGGGTAGTAGTAGACGCCGACGCGCATCAGGTCGCGCGCCGGGAAGAAGCGCGCGGCCGCCGCGCCTGCCTGCGCGCGCGCGTCGTGCGGCGCGCAGGCGAGACATGACGCCAGCGCGAGCGCGAGCCGGGTGATGAAGCCGAGTCTCTTTCTCATGGCCTACAAACTTCTTCGGCGTTCCAAGTTTTCATCCAGACTCACTGTCTGCCCGCGCCTGAGACGCAGCGCGACGACGCGGTCGCCGTAGCGCACGCGGCAGCGCGTGCCCCCGGTGCTGCGCAACGCCGCGCGGGCGAGCTTGCCTTGCGCCCAGCTGATGTCCGCCTCGAAGCCGCCGCGCGCGCGCAAACGTGTGACGCTCCCGGCGGGCCAAGCACGCGGCAGGGCGGGCAGGAGGTGCAGCTCGCCCGCGTGCGTCTGCAAAAGCATCTCGGCGACGCCGGCCGTCGCGCCGAAGTTGCCGTCGATCTGGAAGGGCGGGTGCGCGTCGAGGAGGTTGCGGTAGACGCCGCCCCCGCCGCTCTCGCGCGCGTGGTCGGTGTAGACGGGCGTCAGGGCCTTCTGCAAGAGTCTGTAAGCGCGCCCGCCGTCGCCGAGTCGCGCCCAGAAGTTTATCTTCCAAGCCAAGCTCCAGCCCGTGCCCGCGTCGCCGCGAAGCTCAAGCGTGCGCCGCGCGGCGCGGAACAGCTCGGGCGTCCCGCGCTCCGTTATCTGGTTCGACGGGTGCAGGCCGTAGAGGTGCGAGACGTGCCGGTGGTTCGGCTCGGGCGCGTCCGCGTCCCAGTCTTCGAGCCACTCCTGCAACTGCCCCGCGCGGCCGACGCGCATCGGCGCGAGACGCTTGAGGGCGGCCGCGACGCGCGCGCGAAACTCCGCGTCCGCGCCTAAGATTTCCGACGCCCTGACGCAGCGCGTGAAGAGGTCGCGGACTATCTGCGTGTCCATCGTCGGCCCGGCGCAGACGGCGACGCCGCCCGGGTGCTTGTTCTCCGGCGAGAGCGAGGGGTTCGTCACGAGGTATTTCGTCTTCGGCTCTGCGACGAGCGTGTCGAGGAAGAACTCGGCCGCGCCGCGCATCACCGGATAAATTTTCGCGAGGTATGAGCGGCGGGGGTCGAACTCGTAGTGCTCCCAGAGGTGCTGGCAGAGCCACGCGCCGCCCGTCGGCCAGAAGCCCCAGAGCGGGCCGTCGATGGGCGCGGTCTGCCGCCAGAGGTCTGTGTTGTGATGACAGACCCAGCCGCGCGCGCCCCATTGGACGCGGGCCGTGCGCGCGCCGTTCTCG
Organism: Pyrinomonadaceae bacterium; assembly: GCA_035634035.1. Lineage (GTDB taxonomy): Bacteria > Acidobacteriota > Blastocatellia > Pyrinomonadales > Pyrinomonadaceae > DASQDT01. The sequence goes on from DASQDT010000183.1 coordinate 26,363, forward strand.
ACGAGCTCCGTCGTCATCCGCAGCAGCGGCTCGTGGCACTCGGCGAGGTTCGTCACCTCGGCCGGCCAGTAGTTCATCTCGGTGTTGACGTTGACGGTGTACTTCGACTCCCACGGCGGCTGCACGTGCTCGTTCCAGATGCCTTGCAGGTTGGCGGGCTGCGTGCCGGGGCGCGAGCTTGAGATGAGAAGGTAGCGGCCGTATTGAAAATAGAGCGCGGCGAGCTGCGGGTCTTCTTCGAGTCGGTAGCGCGCGGCGCGGCGGTCGGTCGGGAGCGACGTTATCGCGTCGTCCGTCCTCCCGAGGTCTATCCGGACGCGCCGGAACAGGCGACGGTGCTCCGCGACGTGTTCGTCGCGCAGCGTTTTGTAACTGCGCCGCGACGCTTTGGCGATGTGAGACCGCGCAAGCGGTTCGGGGTCGCCGCTCACGTCTTTATAACTCCGGTAACTCGTCGCGGCGGCGATAAGAATGGTCGCCGCGTCAGCCGCATTCACCGTCAGCGAATCCTTCGCCGCGCTCGTCACGCCGCCCTCGGCGAGCACGCGCGCGCGGGCCTGAAAACGGAGCGCGCCCTCGACGCCGAACGCCTCGCCGTTGCGGCCCGCGAGGACGAGCGTGTCGTTTGAGTCGGTCGTGACGCTCGCCTTCTGCGGCGTCGCCATGCGCGCCGTGAAGTTGAGTCGGCCCGGCCTGTCCGCCGTCAGACGCGCGACGACGACTTGCGCGACGGGGCTGGAAAAAATCTCGCGCGTGAAGTGGACGCCGCCGCGCGTGTAAGAGACGCGCGCGACGGCCGAGTCGATGTCGAGCTCGCGCCGGTAGTCGGCGGCCTCCTCGCGGCCGGGGAATTTGAGAAGCAGGTCGCCGACCGGCTGGTAAGGCATCTGCTTGACGGGCCGCGCCATCATCTTCCGCCCGATGAGGTCGTCGGCCTCTTTGTAGCGGCCCGCGAAGATGAGACGCCGCGCCTCCGGCAGCGCCGAGAGCGCCTCGGGGTTGTTCGGGTCGTAAGGGCCGCCGCCGTAGAGCGTGTCCTCGTTCAGTTGCAGGCGCTCCGCGTCGGTGCCGCCGAAGACCATCGCGCCGAGTCGGCCGTTGCCGACGGGCAGAGCCTCCGTCCACTCGCGCGCGGGACTGTCGTACCAGAGCACGAGGTCGCGCGCGCCGGCGTCGCCCTGCTCCGAGCGCGCGGCCGACGCCGACGCGGCCGAGGAGGCGTGAGGCAGGCCCGCGCACGCCAGCGCGGCCCCGCGCAGAAAGCTCCGACGTTTGACGAGGCGGCTCATCCCGATGAAGCCCGTCCGAAGTGGCGCGCGGAAGTCTTCAGACCTGCCGAGCGTGCGCGCGGAGTCTCACGCGCGCGCGGCCGGCTCTCGACAACCCGGCCCACTTGTTGTTAATTTGCGGGTTACTTTGTTGCAAGAATAAACAAAAGGTTTTCTATACTCGGCCCTGCCGCTTGTCAAGAATTTTCTCCCGCAAGGAGACTTCGGATGAGAAGACTCTGCGCCGCCTTAATCCTGCCGCTGCTCTTGGTCGCGCCGGCCGCGCGCCCCGCGCCGCAGGGCGACTCGCGAGCGGGTCGGCCCGAGTGGGAAGACCCGCGCGTCAACGCCGTCAACCGCGAGCCGGCGCGCGCGACCTTCGTGCCCTACCCCGAAGAGTTCGCCGCGCGCCGCGGCGCGCTCGCCTTCGCGCCGAACGCGCCGCGCGCCCCGGGCTCGCCTCTCGTGCGCTCGCTGAACGGCCGTTGGAAATTTCACTGGGTGCGCGAGCCGTCGCTACGGCCCGTCGATTTTTACAGGCCGGACTACGACGTGTCGTCGTGGAAGGAGATTCGCGTGCCGTCGAACTGGGAGATGGAGGGCCACGGCACGCCCATCTTCCTCAACATCGTCTACCCGTTCAAGCGCGACGCGCCGAAGGTCATGGGCGAGCCGCCGAAGGACTGGACGACCCACTCGGAGCGCAACCCCGTCGGCTCTTACCGGCGCACGTTCGACCTCCCGGACGGCTGGGCCGGGCGCGAGACCTTCCTCGTCCTGCGCGGGGTGAATTCGGCCTGCTACGTCTGGGTCAACGGCGAGCGCGTCGGCTACAGCGAGGACAGCCGCCTGCCGGCCGAGTTCGACGTGACGAAGTACGTCCGGCCGGGCGAGAACACGGTGGCCGTCGAGGTCTACCGCTTCTCCGACGGCAGCTACCTCGAAGACCAAGACTTCTGGCGTCTGAGCGGCATCTTCCGTGACGTGGAGCTCATCTCGCGCGCGCCCGTCCACGTCCGCGACTTCCACGCCCGCACGCACCTCGACGCGCGATACCGCGACGCGCGCCTCGCGGTCAAAGCGCAGGTGCGAAACGCGAGCCCGTCCGACGCGCGGTTCTCACTCGAAGCCAAACTCTTCGACGCGCGCGGCACGCCCGCCGGCACGCCCGTCGTCCGAGGGGGTTCCGCGCGGGCGGGCGCAGAGGTCTCGCTCGAACTCGAACGCGCGGTGACGAACCCTCTGAAGTGGTCGGCCGAAGAGCCGAACCTCTACACGCTGGTGCTGACACTGCGCGACGCGCGCGGCCGCGTCCTCGAATCGATACCGTGGCGGCTCGGCTTCCGCGCGAGCGAAATCAAGAACGGGCAACTGCTCGTCAACGGGCGGCCCGCCGCCATCAAGGGCGTCAACCGCCACGAGCACGACCCAGACCTCGGCCACGTCACGACGCGCGAGCGGATGGTCGAAGACATTCTCCTGATGAAGCGCCACAACATCAACGCCGTGCGCGCGAGCCACTACCCGAACGCCGAGGCTTGGTACGCGCTCTGCGACGAGTACGGCCTCTACGTGCAGGACGAGGCCAACGTCGAGTCGCACGGCTACGGCGCGAACGACAAACAACGAATCTCGGACGGCGAGGACTTCGAGGCCGCGCACGTCGAGCGCGTCGGCCGCATGATAGAGCGCGACAAAAACCACGCCAGCGTCTT
>DASQDT010000184.1:0-5135 GCA_035634035.1 Pyrinomonadaceae bacterium
GCCCTTGTCGGGGACGAAGGCGCGGCGGATGCGGCGGCCCAACTCGGTGCGGATCGGGATGTTCTGGAGGTTCGGGTTTGACGACGAGAGTCGGCCCGTCGCCGTCACCGTTTGATTAAGCTCCGAGTGGATGCGCCCGTCCGGGCCGATGAGGGGCGGGAGCGCGTCGGTGTAGGTCGCCTTCAACTTGTCGAGCTCGCGGTACTCGATGACGAGGCGCGGCAGCTCGTACGTCAGCGCCAACTCGTCGAGGACGGCGCGGTTCGTGGAGATCTGGCCCGTCGAGGTCTTGCGGCCCGTGCTGATGTTCAGTTCTTCGAGGACTTCGCCGACCTGTTTCGGCGAGCCTATCTTGAACTCGCGCCCGGCCTCCTTGTAGATGCGCGCCGTCAGCTTCTCAAGCTCTTTGGCGAAGAGTGCGGAGAGCTGCCCGAGGACTTTCGTGTCGACGCGCAGGCCCGCGCGCTCCATCCGGTAGAGCAGCGGCGCGAGCGGGATTTCGATCTCCTTGTAGATGCTCTCAAGGCCCTGTTCGAGGATGCGCCCGTGCAGCACGTCCGCGACTTGGGCGGTGAAGTCGGCGGCCTCCGCGGCGCGCCACTGCGCCTCGTCCCACTCGCCGCCCTCGGGCGCTTGCGTCCACCCCTCCTCGGCCGCCGCCTCGCGCGCGAGGTCGGCCAAGTCGTAGCGGCTGCGCACGGGGTCGAGCAGGTAGGCCGCGAGAATCGTGTCGTCGGCGACGCCGTCGACTTCGAGCCCGACGGACGCCAAGAGCGCGGTCGCGCGCTTCAGGTCGTGGACGGACTTTTCGAGCAGCCCGTTGGTGAACACGTCGCGGAGCATCGAGACGGCCTGCTCGCGTCCGCCCTCGAACGCCTCGAAGTTGACGTAGGCCGAGTTGTGCGGCGCGGTCGAGATGGCTAGGCCCGCGGGCGTCGTCTCGTCGCGCGCGCCGCCCTGCGTGCCGGAGCCGGCGGGGCTTGAGTCGGCGACGGCGAACGCCCAGTGCTCCGTGTCCCAGAGCTTGCGCGTGAGGGTTTCGAGCTCGGCCGTCGTCTTTACCTGCCGGTAGCTGCGCGGCTGGCGTCCGGCGTCGACGAGCGCGGCGGCGTCGGCGAACTCGCGCGTCAGGGACTGGAACTCAAGCTCGCGGAAGAGCGTGTACGCGGCGGCGCGGTCGGGCGGCTTCGCGCGCAGCCGTTCGAGGTCGAGCTTGACGTTAACGTCGGTGCGAATCGTCGCCAGATCCTTCGACTGTAGAATCAGCTCGGCGTTCTCGCGCAGGGACTCGCGGTAGGTCTTGTGCTTGACCTCCTCCCAACGCCTGAGGGCCTCCTTGATGGAGCCGAACTGCTGGATGATGGAGACCGCGCCCTTCGCGCCGATGCCGGGCGCGCCCGGAATGTTATCGACGGGGTCGCCCATCAGGCCGAGCATATCGACTATCTTCGACGGCGGGAGGCCGAACTTCTGCTCGACCCAAGCCTCGTCGCACCACTCGACGGGCGGGACGGGCTCCTTGCGCTTGACGTTCTGCGAGTTCTGACGCATACAGACGACCCACGGGTCGCGGACGAGCTGCGTCATGTCCTTGTCGTTCGAGACGATGACGGCCTGCAAACCGGCTTCGGCGGCTTGGACGGCGAGCGTGCCGATGACGTCGTCGGCCTCGAAGCCCGGCGAGTTAATCATCGGGATGTTGTAAGCCTCGCAGACGCGCATGATGTAGGGGATTTGCGTCTGGAGGTCTTCGGGCGGGGCGACGCGGTTGGCCTTGTAGCCGGCCGACATCTCGTGCCGGAAGGTCGGCACTTCCGACTCGAAGACGGCCGCGATGTAGTGCGGCTGCTCGTCGGCCAGAAGCTTGCGGAGCATGTTGGTGAAGACGAAGACGGCCTGCGTCACCTGCCCCTGACTGTTCGTCAAAGGCTCGGAGCGCCCGCCCATCGGCGCGAAGAAGGCGCGGAAGATGTGCGAGAACGAGTCAATGAGAAAGACGCGCTCGGTCGGCTCTTTCGGCGGCGACGATTTTTTCGGAGACATCCTCGTTTGATGATAAGGAAACACCGGGGCGGGTGACAAGGCAGTGGGGCGGCGGAGGCGGCCGGGCAGGTGAGGAGTCCCGCCGCGCGTCGGGCGCGGCGGGCTTCGCACGGGGCTTGCGGCGTGAGGCGTGCTCGGTCGGTCGCGTCTAGTAGAGGAGACAGACGTTGTAGGTGTCGTTGAAGTCGCTGACGGTCGACGTGCTCGAAGCCTGAAGCGTGAAGGTGTGGGAGCCGAAGGTGAGTTGGACGGGGACGTACGCCGTGACGACGGCCACGTGCTGCGTCGTCGGGTTGCAGAAGATGCCCGCGCCCGCGACCGCCTTTCCGTCAATCAGGAGCGTGATGCCGATGTTGCTGTTCTGGGTCTCAGTCCAGACGGAGCCGGAGATCATCAGGAGCGCCGGGCCGTCCGACCGGACGTCGAGGGTGGCGTTGAGCGGGAGCGGGCCGACTTGGTCGAAGATCGTGAGCACGTTTGCCATGCGGAATTTTTCTCCTTACAAGGTTGGGGTCGGGGCGTGTCGGATTGCGCGCGCGAGGAGGGTCGACGGAAGTGCCCGCGCATACTAAGCCGCGCCCGCCCGCGTGTCAACGAAATCGCGCCGCGCGACTGTGGCGCGCGTGCAGCAGAGTCGCGCGCGCGTGTTGCGCCCGAGCCACGGTCGCGAAGATTTGAGGCGTGAAAGCCTTGACGCGCGTGCAAGTGTGAAGCGGCACGCGTGTTGCCCGTCGTTTACAATGTTCGGCAAAGCCTGACGCGCGCTCCCTGACTCCGCCGCGCGCCCCTTAACGAGAGGCCAACGTCTCAGCTTTGATTAAACAGACCACACTCGCGCGCGCCGTCGAGACGACGGGCCTCGGCCTCCACACGGCCGTCCCCGTCCGCGTCCGCCTCGCCCCCGCGCCCGCCGACACGGGCCACGTCTTCGTCCGCACGGACTTGGACGACTTCGAGATTCCGGCCACGGCCGAGTTCATCTCGCACTGCTCTTACGCGACGACGTTGATGAAAACCGGCGTCGTGCTCTCGACCGTCGAGCACATGCTCTCGGCGCTGCGCGGGCTCGGGGTCGACAACGCCTACGTCGAGGTCGACAACCTTGAGCTCCCCATCATGGACGGCTCGTCCGAAGTCTTTACGGGGATGATTGCGCGCGCCGGCGTGGCGGAGCAGCCGGCGGCGCGGCGGGCCTTGCGCGTGCGCGAGCGGGTGCGCGTCGAGCAGGGCGACCGCCTGATGGAGGTCGAGCCGTTCGACGGCTGCGAGATAGACTGCACGATAGACTTCGGCCACCCGCTCATCGGCGTCCAGCATTTTCGCTTCGACGCGCTCGACGCCGACGCTTACGCGCGCGACATCTCGCCGGCGCGCACCTTCGGCTTCACGGAAGAGATCGAGGCGCTGCGGCGCGCCAACCTCATCCGCGGCGGCGCGCTCGACAACGCCATCGTCCTGACGCCCGACGGGATGTTGAACGAAACCCCTCTGCGCTTCGCCGACGAGTTCGTGCGGCACAAGATTTTAGACATCGTCGGCGACTTGGCGCTCCTCGGGATGCCGCTGTTGGGCCGCGTCCGCGCCTCGAAGAGCGGCCACATCATCCACGCCGCGTTGATGTCGAAGCTCCTGCGCGCCGACTCGGCGTGGGAGATCGTCGACATGCCCGCCGCGGTCGCGCTCGCGGGCGCGCGCTAGACCCGCCGAAGTGAACCGGACGGACGACAACGCGGGGCCGCGCGACGAAGGGCGCGGCGAAGAAGGCGGGCGCGTGCGGCTCGTCGCGCCGCACGCGCGCCACGCGCCGCTCTGGCAGCGGTGGCGCTCCGAGCCGGCGACGCAGCGTTTCAACCCGCTCCACCCGCTCTCGGTCGAGGCGCTGGCCGAGCGTCTCAAGTATCACTGCGCGGCCGACCTCGGCGACCGCTCGCGCTACGAGTTCCGCTGGATGGTCGCGCGCGGCGACGAAATCATCGGCACGGTCTCGGTCTCGAACGTCTCTTGGGGGATGGGCTACGCCGAGATCGGCTATATGCTCGCCGCGTCGCACCACGGGCAGGGCCTCGGCACGCGCGCCGTCTCCCTGCTCGTCGACAAGCTTTTCGGCGAGACCGACCTCCAGCGCCTCTACGCGCTCGTCGCCGCCGAGAACACGCCCTCGTGCCGCCTGCTCGAACGGCTCGGGTTCGCGCGCGAGGGGCTCATGCGCGAGCACTACGTGATTCAGGGCGCGCGCGTCGACGAAGTCGTCTACGGCCTCCTGCGCCGCGAGTGGAGCGCGCGCTAGCGGCCCGACGCGTTCTGCGGCGAGACGTAGCTGACCGAGTCGAGCGCGGCGTCCCGCCGCGCCGCGTCGGCGAAGACGCGCGCGGGTTTCAAAATCTGTCGACGAAAGACGCGCTCAGTCGCCCTGCACTATCTCGTAGGCGATTCTCAGGCGCAGCTCCTGACCCGCGACCTCGTGGCGCACCTCGCGCGCGCGCAGGCGCAAGGCGGAAGCGCCGCGCGAGGCGGGGACGCGCCCGCCGAGCTGTTCGGCGCGCAGTATCTCGATCGGGTTGACGCGCTCGTCCAGACCGTCTTGGACGAGGCCGGTGATGCCGCCGCCGAGCGCCGAAGGAATGCCGCGCAGTTGCACGTCGCGGACTTCGACGCGCGCCAGAAGCGCCTGCCGCGCCGCGTCGAACGTGAGGTTGAAGACGCTGTCGGCCCACCCCTCGAAGCGCACGCAGCCGACGAGCGGGGCCTCGTAAGTGCCGCGGAAGGCGATGACGGCCGTCACGCGCCCTTCGCGGAAGCGCACCGAGGTGCGCTGACCGCCCGACTCGCGCACGGGGCTGATCTCGCTCACGCAGTTCTTGTCGGACGGCGCTCTCTTCGAGAGCGGGAAGACGGGCGGGTTCGGCTGCGAGACTATCGAGTCGAGGAGCGCGTCGAGCATCGATTCTTGGAGCACGACCAAGACCTCGCCCGCCGGCCGCGCGCCCTGCGCGACGCCCGCGCCGTCGTCCGGCTTCGCGACGCCTCGTGCCGCGCCGCCGGCGCGCGCGACCTCCGCCGCCGCGCACAGGCAGGCGGCCGCCACGAGTGTC
>DASQDT010000185.1:0-18067 GCA_035634035.1 Pyrinomonadaceae bacterium
GTCGGACACTTTATCGAGCAGCGTGTGTTAAAATTCGACATATGCTGCTCGAATCTCTTGAGGTACATCAGTTCAGGAATCTGAGCGGCAGAGTCCGGTGGGGCGCCGGCCTGAACGTCGTCCACGGCGAGAACGGGCAGGGCAAGACCAACTGGCTCGAAGCCATCTACCTGCTCGCCACCACCAAGTCATTCCGCACGCAGAAGCCGCAGGAAGCCATCCGCTTCGGAGAAGATCTGGCCGTCGTCCGGGGCCGCGTCGCGCGCAGCACGGAGGTGCAGCGAGACCTGCAAGTCACGCTTCAGGGCAACACCAAAGCTCTCTCGGTCAACGGCAAGCGCGAGTCGGTCGCGCGCTACCTCGAACAACTCCACGCCGTCTCGTTCACCGCTGACGAGCTCGAAGTCGTCCGCGGCGGCCCCGACGCTCGCCGGCGCTTCCTCGACCGCGGCGTCGTCACGCTCCACCACGCCTACGTCCAGACGCTCGCCGACTACCAGCGCGTCGTCAAACAAAAAAACCGACTCCTCCAAGACGCCGCCGACGCCGAGTTGGGCGTCGAGGAGGCGCGCGAGCGTCTTGAGCCGTGGAACGAGCAGCTCGTCCACCTGAGCGCCGCGATTCACAGGGCGCGAGTGGATTACGTCGGGCGTGTGAAAGAGGCTCTTGAGAAGCGCCTTTTCGAGCGCGAGGAGGTGACCATCCGCTACGCTTCGGCGCTCGAAGGCAAGGGCGATTTGGGCGACTACGAGGGGCTGATCGCGGAACGCCTGCGCCTGCGACTTCAGGCCGAAATCTCGGCCGGCTACTCGCTCATCGGGCCGCACAGAGACGAGCTCGAAATACTGTTCGACGGGCGGGACATACGCTCTTTCGGGAGCTCCGGACAGCAGCGTAGCGCGTTGATTCTACTTGATTTAGCGGCGATTTCGGTGTATCATTCGTGGCACAACGAGTATCCGCTTTTTCTGCTGGACGACGTGGACGCGGAGCTCGACCAGAAGCGCATCCGACGCCTTCTCGAATACCTCGAAGGGCGCACGCAGACCTTCCTGACGACCTCGAAGGAGGAGGTCGCGAAGCAGTTCGGCGGGCGCGCCAATGTCTTCGAGACGAGGGGCGGCGAGGCGCTCGAAACGACGGACTTAAACCAAGCTTTGACGACTGCCGCCGCACCCCGCGAAGGCATCTAACTTCAGGCCTCCCGAGGCGACGGCCCTCGTCACGGAAGCCCGAAAAGTTTATGAGTTCCATTTACGAAGGGGAGAGAGATTTGTCTACAGCACCTATTTCAAAGAAGAGAAACACGGGATACGATTCAAGCTCGATCACGGTTTTGGAGGGGCGCGACGCCGTCCGCAAGCGCCCCGCGATGTACATCGGCTCGACCGGCGACCTCGGACTCCACCACCTCGTCTACGAGGTCGTCGACAACTCCATCGACGAGGCGCTGGCCGGCTACTGCGACACGGTCGAAGTCACCATCCACCTCGACAACTCGATCACGGTCGTCGACAACGGCCGCGGCATCCCCGTCGACTACCACAAGCAGGAGAAGCGCTCGGCCGCCGAGGTGGTGATGACCAAGCTCCACGCGGGCGGCAAGTTCGACTCGAACGCCTACAAGGTGTCGGGCGGGCTGCACGGCGTCGGCGTCTCCTGCGTCAACTTCCTCTCCGAGTGGCTCCAGCTCGAAATCTGGCGTGAGGGCGCGACCTACGAGCAGGAGTACCACAGGGGCATCCCCGTCGGAAAACTCGAACAGACGGGCAAGACGCGCAAGCGCGGCACTAAGATTACCTTCAAGCCCGACCCCGAAATCTTCGACGTCAGCGAGTTCAGCTTCGACAAGCTCTCCGAGCGCCTGCGCGAGAAGGCGTTCCTCAACAAAGGCATCCGCATCACCATCCGCGACGAGCGCGAGGAGACCGAGCGCTCGCACGAGTTCTACTACCGCGGCGGCATCGCCGAGTTCGTCAAGCACCTCAACAAGAACAAGGGCGTCCTGCACGACAAGCCCCTCTACTTCGAGAAGGTCGGCGACCAGCTCTCAATCGAGGTCGCCATCCAGTACAACGACGGCTACGACGAGAAGGTCTACTCGTTCGCCAACAACATCAACACCGTCGACGGCGGCACGCACCTCTCGGGCTTCCGCTCGGCCTTCACGCGCACCATCAACTCCTACGGGCAGTCGTCGGGCCTCGCCAAGAACTTCAAAGGCTCTCTGACGGGCGACGACGTGCGCGAGGGCCTCGTCGCCGTCATCTCCGTCAAACTCCCGCAGCCGCAGTTCGAGGGGCAGACGAAGGGCAAGCTCAACTCGGACGTGAAGGGCGCGGTCGAGTCGTTCTTGAACGAGCGCCTGACCGAGTATTTCGAGCAGAACCCGACCGTGGCCCGCAAGATCGTCGGCAAGGCCATCGACGCGGCCCGCGCGCGCGAGGCGGCCCGCAAGGCCCGCGAGATAGTCCGCAAAGGCGTAATGGGCTCGACGATGCTGCCCGGAAAGCTCGCCGACTGTCAGGAGCGCGACCCGGCTCAGTGCGAGCTCTACATCGTCGAGGGCGATTCGGCCGGCGGGAGCGCCAAACAGGGGCGCGACCGGCGCAATCAGGCCGTCCTGCCGCTAAAAGGTAAAATCTTGAACGTCGAGAAGGCCCGTTTCGACAAGATGCTCGGCCACAGCGAGATAAAAACGCTGATTACGGCGCTCGGGACGGGTATCGGCGCGGGTGATTTCGACCTCAACCGCCTGCGCTATCACAAGATCATCTTCATGACGGACGCGGACGTGGACGGCTCACACATCCGCACTTTGCTCCTGACCTTCTTCTACCGGCAGATGCCGGAGCTCGTCGAGTCGGGTCACGTCTACATCGCGCAGCCCCCGCTGTTCAAAGTAAAACGCGGGAAGCGCGAGGAGTACATCAAGGACGAGCGCTCGATGGTTCGCTTCCTGATGCGGCAGGCGACGAGCGACATGAAGGTCACTTCGCGCGGCACGGGCGCGGTCGTCGAGGGTAAAGACCTCGCGAAGGCTCTCGAACAGCTCGTCGAGTGGAAGCGCTACTGCGAGAAGGCCGTCCGCCGTCTCGGCAACGACGGGCACCTGATGAACCTTCTGCTCGAAGCCTTCGGCGGGCGCGAGGGCGTCTTGCGCGACGGCGAGGGCGTGACGCTCAAGAGCGTCTTCGCCGACGAAGAGGGCGGGCAGATGGCTCGCGTCGAGGGCGTTCTGGCCGACGCCGGCTACAAGACCGAGCTGACGACGGACGACGAGCACGGCCTGTGGGAGATCGAGACGACGACGGCCGGCGGCGTCAAAGTCGTCATCGACTGGGACTTGGCGAGCCACGTCGAGTTCCAGAAGGCGGTCGAATTTTACAAAAGACTAGAAGAGAGTCTGGCGGGGCCGTTCGTCCTCGGCGAGAACGGGACGAGCGAGCAGGTCGAGTCGCGCGAGGCCCTCTTGGAGCGCGTTCTGGCCGCGGCCAAGAAGGATTTGACGATTCAGCGTTACAAGGGGCTCGGCGAGATGAACCCGGAGCAGCTCTGGGAGACGACGATGAACCCCGAGAAGCGCACTTTGCTACAGGTGAAGATAGACGACGCGGTCGAAACAGACCAGATTTTCACCGTCTTGATGGGCGACGCCGTCGAGCCGCGCCGCCGCTTCATCGAGGATAACGCTCTGGATGTCAAGAATTTAGACGTGTAAAAAGTTCAGCCGAGAGGGCGCGGTATGAATCTATTTGACACACCGCGCCCTCTCGGCTAGAATGAAGACCCTTTCCTCCTGTGGATCTTGCCGCTGCATACTTCTCGCGTATGCAGCGGTTTTTTTCTGCGCGCGAGACGAACGTCACCCCTTCTCGTCGCCGAGGGCGCTGTCCACCTGCTCGTCGAGGTCGATGCGGCGCGGGCGCGTCGCGCCGAGCTCGTTGTAGCGGCCGCCCGGCGCGAACTGTCCCGACTCGCCGTAGTCAATGGCGCGTTCGTCGTTGGCCGGGTTCATGTCCTCGACGGGATTCGGCGTGGCGTCGGGCACGAGGTCGGGGTCTGAGTTGCTCTCTGCGATTGTGGTCTTCATCTGCTTGTCGTCTGCCATCTGTTTTTACGCTCCTTGTTCGCGGGTTTGCTGAGTCTGGTTTTCACGAAAGCGCTGGACGCGAAAGCGGTAGAGGCGCACGCTCTGGCCGGGCGCGATGCCGGCCTTGCGCGCCGCTATCTGAACCTGTTGGGCGGCCGTCTCGACGCCCTCGATGTCGGGGAGCAGGAGGCCGCGACGACGCCCCGCCTCGTCCTCGACGATGACGCCGTAGAGGGAAGGGTCGAGGTCTTCGAACTCGGCCGGCTCGGGCGCGTGGAGCACGTCGACCGAGTAGCGCAAGTTTGAAAGCTCCGTCTCGCCGATGGGCGGGAAGCGCGGGTCGCGCGTCGCGGCGTGGGCCGCGTTGGTGACAATCTCCTCGGCGAGCGTCCGCTTATCCGGCTCGATTGTGCCGATGCAGCCGCGCAGCTCGCCGTCGCGCGTCTTGATGGAGACGAAGCAGGCGGCCGGGTGTGAGAGCAGAGAGGCCGCGTCCGGGTCGTCGGGCGGGCCGGCGCTCTCGGCTTCGAGTAGACGCCCCTCGCGCACGTAGGTCTCGACGGCGCGGCGCGCGAGCGCGGGCAACTCCTGCCACGCCTCTCGGCTCGTCTTTCGCTGGCTCGCCTCACTGCTCATCGCCCGCGCCTCCCTCGCGCGCCAACTGCGCGACCAGATAGCCGACGCCGAAGGGCGCCTCGTAGTGGAGCACTTCGCACGCGTGCCGCGCGCCTTCAGCCGCGCCGAGTGCGACCAGCATCGAGCGGTAGCCGCACTCGCCGGCCGCGCGCCTGAGCCCGAAATCGATTTCGGCGATGCGGCCGGGCCGCGCGTCCTCAATCGCCGCGACGACCTGCTCGTCGAAAAGATGCGCCTCGGGGAAGAAGCCCGCGGGCGCGCCCGGCTTCAGACGGTGACTCAGGTCGCCGCTCGCGACGAAGGCGACGCGCCGCCCTAACGAAGCGGCGGCGCGCGCGACCGACGCGCCGAAGCGGACGTGCTCCTCGTCCGAAAGAAACGTGTAGCCGAGCGCGACGGCGCGGCCCGTCCAGCCGTTTCGGAGGATGAAGTAGAGCGGGACGGCCGTGCCGTGGTCGAGGCGTTCGTCGCCCGCGCCCTTTATGCGAAAGTCGTCCTCGCGCGCCGCATGACGGATGGCGTCGAGCATCTCGGAGTCGAGCGCGACTTCGACGTTTGCGTGCGGGGCGCGGAAGTTGGCAAAATCGCCGCGCAGCGTGGGGCCGTCGTAGGCGACGAAGGCGCGCGCGTCGAGCGGCGCGTGCGGCGAGACGAGGACGAGCGTCTCGGCGCGGCTCTCGATTAAGCGACGCGTCAACTCGCGCATCGCGTCAATCGAGCCGCGCACCTCGGCTATCGCCTCGCCGCCGACTTCGGGAACCATGATCGGCGGGTGCGGCGCGATGCCGACAAAGACTATCGAACTCGCGTTCATGCTCTTAGGACGAAGCCTGACGCGGGGGAAGTTTACTTGTAGGGGATGTGCCGGACGGATTCTAACACAAGACGAAGATGCGGGGGCAAACCCGCCGCGCCGTGCGCGCGCGCGCGGAGATTTTGCGAGGGGGCGAAAGTTAATTTCGGATGAGTGTGCACGAAGAGTTCGACGTGTTGATTGTCGGCGCGGGGCCGGCCGGCTCTTTCGCGGCCGAGCGTCTGGCGCGCGCCGGGAAGCGCGTCGCGCTCTTCGACGGCCGCCCGCCGGGCGAGGCGAAGGCGTGCGGCGGCGGCGTCACGTCGAAGGCCCTGAAGGCTTGGCCGCAACTGCTCGAAGCGGCGGGGCGGACGGTCGACGAGGTCGAGATGTACGGCCCTTCGGGGCGCGGCGTCCGCCTGCGCCTGCGTGAGCCGTTCGCCATCTACTCGCGCACCGAATTCGACTCGCACCTGCGCGAGCGCGCGCGAAGGGCCGGCGCACGCGTCGTCGCGCGTCGCGTCGCGGCGTCGTTCGAGCGCGGAGACGGCGACGCGTGGAAGGTGCGTTCGCGCGAGGGCGAGGAGTGGCGCGCACCCGTGCTCGTCGCGGCCGACGGCGCGAACAGCCCCATCGCGCGCCGTCTCGCGGGCGCTCTGCCGAACACCGAGATGGAGGTCGCCTTCGGCTACCGCGCGCCGCTCACGGAGGGCGCGGACGCGCCGACGGTCATCTCGTTTCTGCCCGGTTGGGCCGGCTACGCGTGGGCCTTCCCGCGCCTCGACCACATCTCGTTCGGCATCGCCACCGCGCAGGACGCCTTCGACCACCGCGCGCTCGACGCGCTGCTCTGGGACTTCATGGTCGCCTACTACGCGCGACGCGCGGGCGGCCGCGCGAGGTCGGAGCGCGTGCGCGAAGAGTTGCGCGCGCGCGCCGAACGCTACGCGGCGCGCATTCCGGGCCTCGCGCCCGAGACCCTGAAGACGAGACGCGCGGCCGGGCCGGGTTGGGCTCTGCTCGGAGACGCCGCCGGCTTCGCCGACCCCGTGACGGGCGAGGGCATTTACTACGCGCTGCGCTCGGCCGAGTTGTTCGCGAGAGACTTTCTGGACGGTCGTCCGGAGGCTTACGAAGAGAGTTGGCGCGCGGACTTCGGCGGCGAGCTGTGGCGCGCGTCGCGGATGCGCCGACGCTTCTACGGGACTTTCATGGGCGCGCCCTTCACCGACCGCATGGTCACCTTCGCGCGCCTCCACCCCGGCGTCCGGCGCACGCTCCGCGAGCTCGTCGCGGGCGGGCAAGGCTACCTCGACCTCAAACGCACGCTCGCCGTGCGCGCCGTCTGGCCGCTCTAAGACGCTTCGACCGGGCGCGTGTAAGGGGCGAGGCGTCGCTTTAGCTCGTCGGGGACGGCGACGGTGTCGAACGTGTCGCGTCGGACGGCGACGAGGACGAAGTGGGCCTCGGCGACCATCTCGTCATCGCTCATGCGCCGCACCTCGAAGTTCAAGCGCAGGGACTTCGTGCCGACGCGCCCGACGTAGACGGAGACTTCGAGCAGGTCGTCCAACTGCGCGGCGCGGCGGAAGTCGCACTCGATGTGCGCGCGCGGCAGCCACACGTCGAGCTCATCGAACATCACGCCGTAAGGCAGACCGACGGCGCGGAACAGCTCCGTCTCCGCGAACTCGAAGAAGCGTATGTAAGCGCCGTAGAAGATGATGCGCGCCGCGTCCACGTCGCCCCAGCGCACGCGCTCCTCGATGCTGAACTTCCAGCTCTGCCGCTCACGCATCGCGCTTCACGTCCTTTAAAAAATCCGCGAGCGCGCGGTTGAACTCCGCGGGGCGCTCGACGTTGGAGGCGTGGCCCGCGCCCTCGACGACCTCGAAGCGCGCGCCGGGGATGGCGCGCGCCATCGCCTCGGACGAGCGGGGCGGCGTGATGGCGTCTTCGCCGCCGACGAGGACGAGCGCGGGCACGTCGATTTCGGGGAGCAGGGAAGTCTGGTCGGGCCGCGCGGCCATGCCGCGCAGCGCCGCGGCCGCGCCCGCCGCGGGAGTCCGGAGAATCATCTCGCGGACGAAGGCGACCGTCTCGGGCCGCGAGGCGAGAGTCGCGGGGGCGAGCATTTTCCGCGTCATCGAGTCGGCGATTGCGTCCATGCCGGATTCGAGCGCGGTGCGGCGCATCTCCTCGCGCGCGCGTCGGGCGTCGTCCGTGTCGGCCTCGGCGCGCGTGTCGGCGAGGACGAGCGCGCGGACGCGCTCGCGGAAGAGTCTGTAGAAGGCGAAGGCGACGTAGCCGCCCATCGACAGCGCGCCCAGAGTGACGCGTTCGATTCCCAACTCGTCGAGCAGCGCCGCCGCGTCGCGCGCCATCTCCTCCATCGTCGCCGCACCCTCCGCGACGA
This sequence comes from Pyrinomonadaceae bacterium, assembly GCA_035634035.1. Lineage (GTDB taxonomy): Bacteria > Acidobacteriota > Blastocatellia > Pyrinomonadales > Pyrinomonadaceae > DASQDT01. The sequence continues at coordinate 7,939 of DASQDT010000185.1, forward strand.
CCGTCGTCCGGCCGTGCCCGCGCAGATCGGGCGCGACGACGCGGTGCTCGGCGCTGAAGGCTTCGAGCTGCCCGCGCCACATCGCGCCGCTGAAGAGGAAGCCGTGGAGCAGGAGGACGGCGGGGCCGCCCGCGCCCGCCTCCTCGTAGGCCAACTCGATTCCGCGCACGCGCGCGACACCTGAGCCCATCGCCGTCTCACCTCGCCGCGAAAACCGCTCGCCGACCGTCACTCGGCTGATTACTAAAACACGCACGATGATAGCCGACCCGGCGCGCGTTCGACTAACGCCCGCGCGACTCGCGCGGCGCGGCGCGGGTGGGTTAAAATGCTTGTGCTGAGACACTCCCGGACGACTCCCGAAACATTACGAATGACGAACCGCGCGCACGCGCGAGGCATCTAAACTGCCCGCGCGCCTGTGACGCCGCGCGCCCCTTTAACGAAAGTCGAGAGAAAATTTTATGAAGACGAAGAAGACCGAGACCGCTAAGACACACGCCTTTTCACCGGCCGAGCAGCGCGCGGCGCGCGCCGAGCGCATCGTCGTCGGCGAGGCCGAGCCCTACGGCTGGATCGCCCGCTCCGAGTCGGGCGACGCGCAGGACTACCACCTCTTCTGCGACCCGGAGACGCGCCGCCTCGCCTGCACCTGCGGCGATTTCATCTTCCGCGGAAACTCCGACCCGGGCTACGAGTGCAAACACGTCGTCGCCGCGCTCAAGTTCATCGCGCGCCAGTACCTCGCCACGCAGTACGAGCCGCGCCGCCAGCACGCGCGCGTCGCTTAAATCATCCGACACGCAAAACGAGGGGCGACGCCGAACTCAATCGGCGTCGCCCCTCGCGCTTTTCAAACGTCCCCTCGGGCGACGATTAGTGCGGCGGCCGCCGCGACGGCCGAGGCGGCGAGCGCGAGCAGAAGCGTCCAGCCCCTCTCGGTCAGCCTCCCGCCTTCGCGCGAGACGCGCGCGGACGTGCGCCCGAAGAAGAGTTGCGCGAGCGCGAGACAGAGGGCGGCGAGCGCGAGAAAGTAGAGCCTCTGCGTCGCGACGATGGCGAGTCGGCCGCCCGCGCGCGTGAGGTCGGCGGGCGTCCAGAGCCCGTAGAGGACGGGGTTGTAGAGCCAGTGGTTGTAGCCCTGCGTGAACAGGTAAAAGAGCGCGCCGCCCGTCGCGAGACAGACGGCGTAAGCCAAGTGCTTGTCGCGCAGGGCGACGTTTAAGACGACGGCCGCGGCCGTCATGAACACGGCGCTCGGCCCGACGACCAACACGTAGGTTCGCAAGTACGCGCCGAGTTCGACGGGCGCGTGCCCCTTGTAGATTTGGACGCCGGCCGCCACCGCGCCGACGAGCGCGACGAGCGCGAGCGAGAGCAAGAGCGTGGCCGCGAACTTCGAGAGCAGGAGCGCCGCGTCGGGCGCGGGCGCGCTCCACAGCAGCGGCTCGACGCGCAGCTCGCGGTCGCGGTGGAACGATTCGCCCGTGTAGAAGACGGCGACGCCGAAGAGAAGCAGCAGGAGCGAGTCGGCCGTCGCGTGGGCGTAGGCGGCCGAGTACGAAGCGCCGGGCGCGACCTCGTAGTAGGCGAGACTGACGCCGCACAAAAGCGCCGCCATCGGCGCGACCGCCGCCAATCCGCGCTCCGCGCCGAGCAGGCGAAACTCCGTCGCGAGCGCTGCCGCGAACTGCCCGAGGCCCGCCCGCGCGCCGCCCAACCTCACGCGCGTCTCAGGAATGGCGACGCTCTCGCGCGCCTCCGACTCGGCGGCGCGCGCGCCGACCTCCGCGCCGCGCGCGAGGGCGCTGCTGTCGTGCGCGAACGACTCGGCGTCGATTCTCTCGGGGCGTTCGGCGAGGCCGAGTGTCGTCAGAGAGTCGCCGCCGCGTCCCGCCCGTTCGACAATCGAGAAGCGCGCGCGCAGAAGCAGAAAACAGCCGAGCACGAAGAGGATGACGAGCGCGCGGTTGGCAATCAGAAGGCCGTCGTACTCGACGGCGACGCGGTTCAGCTCTTCGACGCTCAGGCGCTTCGGCAGGTCGGCCGACCAGTTGAACAAGAGCGGGTCGAGCGCGACGCGCCAGCGCGGCGGGAAGTTTTTAAGAAGCAGTTGCCAAGCGAGGTAGAAGAGGTAGAAGGATGTGGCGAGCGCGTAGACGGCCTTCGCGCTGCGCGTGAGCGTGCCGACCGTGAAGTAGAGGGCCGCGAGCGCGAGGTTCGAGACGACGACGAAGATGAGGAAGTGTTTGACGTAAGGCAGCAGTCGCGGCTCAAGCACGACCATCCCTTCGGGCCGAAACAGTTGAAGCGCGGCGAGCGTGAGCGCGAAGCCGGCCTGACAGCAGACGAGCACGAAGTAGTTGCCGCAAAATTTCGCGAGCAGGTACTCGGTCGCGCCCACGGGCTTCGAGAAGATGAGCGGGTCGACGCGCGCGCGGAAGTCGCGGATGACGGGGTCGCCCATCAGCAGCGCCGTCATCAGCGGCAGCGTCAGGAACGCGAAGCCGCTGAAGTTTCGGACGACGTAGAACTCGCTGTTCGTCGCCCACCCGAACCAGACGGCCGCGCCCCGGCCCCACCACAGCCAAGCGTTCGCGCAGAACAGGACGAGCAGCGCGTAGGGCGCGGGCCGCTTGAGGTTGATGAGAACCTCCGTGCGGAAAATCGCGGCGAAGGGCGTGGCGAAGGGGCTCCTCAAGCGTGTCCCTCGCTGACGAGGCTGAAGTAAAAATCTTCGAGCGTCGGCTCGACCGCGCGAAACTCCTCGCCGGGAGCGGGGCCGCGCGCGAAGACGCGCACGCGCACGCGTCCGCCGCGCGCCTGAGCCGACACCACGCGCAGGCGCGACTTCATCTCGGCCACCCTTTCGCGCGCCGCGTCAGCCTCCCAGACCGCGCCCTCGACCCGCGCGAGCGCGTCGCGCGGGGTCGAAGAGAAGACGATCTCGCCGCGACGGATGACGGCCATGCGCTCGCAGAGCGTGGCGACGTCGGAGACGATGTGAGTCGAGAGGATGACGACCGCGTCGTCGGACGCGACATCGGCGAGGAGGTTGTGAAAACGCGCGCGCTCCTCGGGGTCGAGCCCGGCCGTCGGCTCGTCGACGATGATGAGGCGCGGCCGACCGATGAGCGCCTGCGCGACGCCGAGCCGCTGGCGCATCCCGCCCGAAAAACCCCCGACGCGCTGATGCGCGGCGTCGCCGAGGTTGACGCGTTCGAGTAAGGCGGCGACCAGACGCGCGCGCTCGCCGCGGTCGGCGACGCCCTTGAGGCGCGCGAAGTAGTCGAGCGTCAGAAGCGCCGTGAGCGTCGGGTAGAGTCCGAACTCCTGCGGCAGGTAGCCGAGAATGCGTCGCGCGTCGCGCTTCTGCGCGAGGATGTTGACGCCGCACACCCGCGCGTGGCCCTCGTCAGGGTCGAGGAGCGTGGCGAGGATTTTCATGAGCGTCGTCTTGCCCGCGCCGTTCGGCCCGAGCAGCCCGAAGACGCCGGCCGGGATTTCGACGGAGACGCCCGCGAGCGCGCGCACGCCGTTCGGGTAGGTCTTCCTGAGGGCTTCGATTTCGAGCATCAACTTTTACGGCGCGACGCGCGCCACACGATAGACACCGCCGACGCCGCGCGTGTTCCCGCCTCTGACGAAAGCGAACGACGCTGTTCGTAACTCGCCCCGCGGCCGCGCAAAAACGAAAGGGGCGCGACACCCGTCTCGCGCCCCTTCGATTAAAGTTTGAAAGTTGAGCCGCGACGCCGTGTCTCACTCGCCGCCGTCCGCGCCGCGGCAGCAACACGACTCGCCGCACGAAGACTCGCCGCAACAGGACGACTCGCCGCAGCACGAGGCCGACTTGTTCTTGTCGCCTTTAGCGTCGGTCGCGCTCGCGGTGACCGTCCAAGACTTGGCCTCCGACTTGTGCGCGTTGCAGCACGACGCGCCGCCGTCCTTGCAGCAGGACGCGCCCTCGGCGCAGCAGCTTGCGGCGGCGTGCGGGCCCGCGCCTTCGGCGGCCGCGTGCGACTTCGCGCCCGCGTGTCCGTGCGCGGCGTGCGCGCCCTTGTGCCCTGCGTCGCACGAGCCGCCCGAGCAGCAAGACTCGCCCGAGCAGCAGGATTCGCCGGAGCAGCAAGACGCGCCGTCGTGCTTGGCGGCCGCCTCGTGCTTCTTCGCGCCCGCGTGCTTCGCGGCGTCGTGCTTTTGACAACAGCTCTTCGCGGCCGCCGCCGTGCCCTCGGTCTTCGCCGCGCCCTGCATCGAGCCCGACGCGTAGGCCGCGCCGCCGAGCGCCAGCGCGAGCACGGACGCCAAAAGTTTAATCGCTCTCATCTCGCTTTGCTCCTGAGTCGTTTTGCGCGTCGCCGACGAGGCCGGGGCGGCGCGGGTGTGCGCGTTAAGGATAACAAAATTCGGGCCGCGCGTGCGAGCCTTAAGAGTCGCGGCAGGTGTCAGGCTTCGAGCGCCTCGCGGTAGACCTGCACGGTCTCGTCAATCATCCGCGCGAGTCCCCAGAGCCCGCGCGCACGCTCTTGGGCGCTCGCGCCCGCGCGCTTTCGACGCGCGTCGTCCGAGAGGAAGAGAAGCATCCGCTCGGCGAGTGCGCGCGCGTCGCCGGCGGGCGCGAGCGCGCCGGTCTCGCCGTCGACGACGATTTCGCGCGCGCCGTCGGTCGCCGCGGCGACGACCGGAAGCCCCGACGCCATCGCCTCGACCGACGCGAGGCCGAAAGCTTCTGAGCGCGACGCCGACACGTAGAGGTCGAGGCACGCCAGAATCTCCGCCACGTCGGCGCGCCGTCCGAGGAAGTGGACGCGCCCGTCGAGGCTCAGCTCTTTGACGAGCGCTGCGAGGCGCGCTTTGAAATTCGCGCCGCGTGATTCGTCCTCGCCGACGACGACGAACTCGACGGCCTCGCCCAACTCGTCGGCGACGAGGCGGGCCGCGCGCACGAACACGTCCTGACCCTTGACCTCCGAGAGCGTGCCGACCGTCCCGACCAAAAGCCGCGCGCCCGCGCCGAGCGAGCGACGGCACTCCGCGCGATTCACGTCGGCCGCGGCGCGCGCGAAGCGTTCAACGTCGATGCCGTTGCGCACGACACGAATCTTGTCTTCGGCGAAGACGCGAGACGCGCGGAGCGAGCGCGCGACCGCTTCGGAGACGGCGACGACGCGCGCGGCGCGACGTAACGTGAGCGCGTGCGCGCGGCCCAGAGGGAACATGACGTGGCGCGTGAGGACGAGGCGCGCGCGAGGCGCGAGGCGCGAGGCGAGGGCGGCGAGCGTGTAGTCGCGGCCCGCGTGCGCGTGGATCATGTCGACGCGTCGGTCGCGCGCGGCGCGCGCGAGGGCGAGGGCGCTCGGCAGGTCGAGCGCGTTTCTCATGCGCAGGGGGATCAGGTTTTCGCGAGGGACGGCGCGCGCGAGTCCGGCGCCGAGCGGCGAGCCGGGCGCGTGCGCGACGAAGACCTCGTGGCCGCGCCGGGCGAGCCCTTCCGTCAAATCCGTCAGGTGCCGCTCGCCCCCGCCGAACGCGCGCGCCGAGTTGATCTGAAGGACTCTCACGTTCGGTCGGGTGCGGGCGCGTCGTCCGCGAAGTCAGCCGCGCGTCGCGGCGGCGTCGCGTTGCGCGAGCGGCGAGTCGTCGTAGTGTTCGAGGAGGTCGGCCGCGTCTTTGTAGATGGCGACGCAGCCGGCCGCGCGCAGCTCCGCCTCGGGGAAGCCGCCCGCGAGCACGCCGACCGTCCGCAGTCCCGCCTTAGACGCGGCCTCCGCGTCGTAGGGCGTGTCGCCGACGACGACGCACTCGTCGGGCGCGACGCCTTCGAGACTCGCGAGCGCGGCCTCGAAGATGTCCGGGTGCGGCTTGGAGCGCTCGGCGTCGTCGGCCGAGGTCTCGTCTTCGATCAGGTCTTCGATGCGCGCGAGACGCTTGTAGACTTTGAGCTCGTCGCTTTTGGCCGACGAGGCGAGGGCGATGCGGCGTCCGTCGCGGCCGATGCGCTCGAAGAGTTCGCGGACGCGCGGGAAGGCGCGGACGAGCGGCAGATAACTGCGCTTGTAGAGCTCTGAGCGGTGGTGCTCCAACTGCTCGCCGAAGCGCTCAAGCTCCTCTTCGGTGAAGAAGACGGGCATGAGCTGGTCGCCGCCCTTGCCTATCTGGTAACGGACGCGCCCGAACTCGACCTCGCGCCCGAAGTGACGAAACGACTCCTGCCACGCGCGCGCGTGAAGGTCTACGGAATCGACGAGCGTCCCGTCGATGTCGAAGATGACGGCCTTGATCATGCACAGTTTCCCCTGTCCCTGCTTGATTTCGGTGGCATAACACATTACACCAACGCGCCGATTTTTGTCTCGCAACGGTACGGGCGCGAGCCCCGCGCGCGCGAAACCCGGAGTAGCGAGGCGGCACAAGTCTTGCCGTTCGGGTGGGCGTCGAAGTGTCTCATCAAGCGGTCGTCCGTATCAGAAGAAGGAGAATTGAAAGTCATGCCGAAACTCGTGACCGGAGTTTTTAAGACGCGCGTCGCGGCCGAGTCCGCCGTCGACGCCATCATCAAACGAGGCTACACGCGCGACGACGTGAGCGTGCTGATGTCCGACGCGACGAAGAGCAAAGAGTTCGCCATCGAGACCGGGACGCGCGCGGCCGACGGGGCCGGCATCGGCGGCGCGGTCGGCGGCGCGGTCGGCGCGGTGCTGGCGGCGCTGGCCGCCGTCGGGACGACGGTGGCGCTGCCGGGCATCGGGCTCGTCATCGCCGGGCCTATCGCGGCGGCGCTCGCGGGCGCGGGCGCGGGCGGCGCGACGGGCGGGCTCTTCGGCGCGCTCATCGGAGCGGGCATCCCCGAGCACCGCGCGAAGGTCTACGACGCTTCCTTGCGCGCGGGCGGCATCCTGCTCGGCGTCGAGGCCAAGACCGACGAGGAGGCTCCCGAGCTCGAAAAGCTCTTCGAGGACTTGGGCGCGGAGTACGTCAGACAGGAATAGACAGTTCGGAGTTGTTATGCGAAGGGTCGAGCGGTTCGTCGAGATCGAAGCGCCGGTCGAGCGCGTGTTCGACCTGTTCAGCGACTTCGAGGGCTTCCCGCGCTGGATGCGCGGGGTGCGCGAGGTGCGCCGCGTCGGGCGTCGCGTCACGCATTGGATCGGGCGGACGGCCGTCGAGGGGCTCGACGCCGAGTGGGACGCGGAGGTGACGCACTTCGAGCCCGACCGCCGCATCGTCTGGCGCTCCCTGCGCGGCGACGTGCGCACGGACGGCGAGGCCGTCTTCGCCGAGACGCAGGAGGGGGCGACCGTCTTGCGCGTCGTCCTCGGCTACGCGACGCCTTTGGGTCGCAGCGGCGCGGAGGCCGCGCGCTTCCTCGGCCGCAACCCCGCGCGCGCCCTCGAAGAAGACCTCTACAGCTTCAAGCAGCTCGCCGAGCGCGAGCAGGCGCGGCGACGCGAGGCACGGCGCGCGAGGCGCGATGCCCACGAGCGGCGCGCGCGACACTTTGAAGAGTCGAAGGAGTCGAGAACCGCGACTGCGCGCGGGCGCGAAGGGCGCGGCGGCGAGTCAGACTACAGGCCGCGCTACGCCCTCTCTCCGCGCGAGAGGGAGCGCGAGCGCGGCGTCGAGCGCGGGCGGTACGACGAGCGCGTCGCCTCGACGTTCCGCAGGCGCGGCGTCGAGCGGCTGCTGGACGACGACTCGCGCGGGCGCGACGGGCGCGGAAGCGGAAGAGACTGAGCGCGCGCGAGCCGCGGGCCTGAGAGCACGTCGCCCGCTTCGGCGACGGTGACGAACTGCTTGTAGTGCTCGAAGCGTTCGAGGATGCGGCCGACGTAGGTGACGGGCTCGACGCCGCGGCAGAAGCCGAACTTGACGACCGGGTCGGACGAGTACTGCTGCGTCGACTTCTGCAACAACCAATAAGACACGTCGTCCCAGCGGCGCGGGTCGCCGCCGTACTTCTCCGTCAGACGCTGCGCGTCCTCGACGTGGCCCGCGCCCGTGTTGTATGACGCGAGGATGAACTTCAGGCGCTCGCCCTCGTCGTCAATCCGCTTCGTCCAGTAGTCCGTCAGCCACTTCAAAAACTTGACCGCGCCCTGCACGTTCTGCTCCGGGTCGCGCGGGTCGCGCACGCCGAACTCCTGCGCGGTGCGCGGCATCAACTGCAAGAGGCCCGTCGCGCCCGCCCACGAGCGCGCCTCGGGCTTGAAGCGCGACTCCTGAAACGCCTGCGAGGCCAAGAGACGCCAGTCCCACTGAAGCTCGGCCGCGTGTCGCTTGAGCAGGTCGTCGTACTGGCAGAGCTTGCCCGTGGCGGAAGTCAGGTATTCGCTCGCGACGCGCTCGCGGTGGCTTCGTCGGTCTACGAAATATTTCGCGTAGAGGCCGCCGAAGAGCTTCTCGTTCTTCTTCTCCTCGATCCAAGCGTTCAGCTCCGAGAGCAGTTGCGGCGCGTTCTTGCGGACGGCCCACGCGACGCCGTGCGTGCGGCCGACTACGGGCCGCACTTTCAGGTTCGTGAACTCGGCCTCCTTGAGCGCGGCGATGTTGCTCTGCATGACCGTGAACTCGACATCGCCGGCCGCGACGAGTTTGGCCAACGCCTCGTCGCCTATCGGGCTTTCGGCCTCGACGACGTGGATGTCGCCGGAAATCTCGTCGGACAACTCGAAGAGCGTGCGCTTGTACTCGGACTTCTGCGGGAGCGTGACGGTCTCGCCCGCGAGCTGGCGCGGGCGCGTGACGAGGCGCGCGTTGATCTCGAACTCGGGCAGCTCCTCCTCCTCTTCCTGCTCCTCCTCGGGCGCGTGTTGCAGCGCGCGCTCGACGGGCTCGGGCAGATTCGCCTCGCCCGGCGGCTCTTCCTGCTGCACGAGCGCGGGCTCAGTCCGGTAGAGGGCGTGCGTGAAGGCCACGTCGCGGCGGGCTTCGTCCGTGGGGACGAGGCGCGCGGCGGCGATGTCGCCCTCGCCCGAGTTGAGCAGCGGGTAGAGACTCTTGCGGTCGGTGACGACGATCATGCGCAAGGTCAGGTCGCGCTCTTTGGCGAACTCGCGCAGGAGCTCGAACTCGTAGCCGAGCGGCTCGCCGCGGTAGAGGAAGTATGTCGTCGAGTTGTAGGGCGCGAGCACGGTCAGCGTCCCGCGCTCGCGTATGCGGTCGAGGTCGCGCTCGACGGGCGCGACCATCGGCACGTCCGTGCTGCGGTTGATGATGTCGACCGCTTCGGTCTCGGGCGGGCGCGGGTTGGCGCGGCGGCCGATTTGGACGAGGACAATGAAGACGACGATGACGAGCGCGACGGCTGACAGGACGAAGAGCGCGGTGCGGCTGCGTAGGAAGGTCGGGATGTTCATGGCGAAATGCTCTCGCGCGGCGCGAGGGGAGCGCGCGCGCGCTGAAATCATTTCGGGGGAGACGTTGACTTTGTAGCTCGGGGGCGGCGGCGGTGTTGAAGCTTAGTGCGAGAAGTTTAAGTGCCGCGTCGCGCGCCCCCCAAGTTTTGGGCGCGCGACGCGGGAAGTCTGTTTTAAAGTAGGGCCGCGCCCTTACCGCTTGATGGCGTCGCCCGCGTCCTCGATAGCCTCGCCGACCTTGCGGCGGGCCGTGCCGAAGCCTTCCTGAATGTTGCCGCCCGCGCGGTCGGCAGCGCCCTCGGACTCAAGCTCGCGATCGCCGATGGCGTCGCCGACGTTCTCCTTGACCGCACCTTTCGCCTGATCGAATTTCCCCTCGACCTCGTCCCTGTTCGGAGCACCCATGATTTAAACCTCCCGTCGGTTAAAGAAGCGGCTGCCGACGCGACTCGGTATCGCGCCGAAGCCGGTAAATGTCATTTCTGTCCGCGGGCTAGAGGGCAACGCCCATGCCGTTGTTCGCGCCCGCGCGCATCGCGGGCGGAAAGTCTTTTGCGCAGACGGCGATACGAAGGGCGGGCGCGGCGCGGACGCGAAGACGGAGGGCCCCGCAAGCGTGCGTTTCCGTACAGAGTTTAAGACCCGCGCGGCCTATCTCCGGACAAGACGAAAAGGGGCGCGTGTCGCTGGTGAAAAGGCGCGGGGCGCGCGGGTAGAAAAGGCGCGGGGCGCGCGATAACGACTGAACGTTATCGCGCGCCCCGCGGCGT
>DASQDT010000186.1:0-14823 GCA_035634035.1 Pyrinomonadaceae bacterium
ATCTTGCCGCGCATGGCGCGCACCTGCGCGATCGACTGCCCGTTGCCGCTGTCCAAGACGGCGATGCGGTAGCGCATACGCGAGGCGTGCGAGATGAGGAGGTTGATGATCTGCGTGGCGTCGGCGCGGTAGCCGTTCTCCATGCCGAAGGTCGAGCCGGGCGCGGCGACGATCGAGATGTCCTCGACGTCCTCGAACGACTTCAGGCCCGTCTTGACGCTCGTCGTGTCGTCGGCGCGCCCCTCGTACTCGGCCGCGCCGGGGCGGCGGCCGTCGTTGCCGCCTTCGAGCAGGACTTCGACCGAGCGCTCGGCGTCGCTCGACAGGGGGTCGGTCAGCTGCTCCAGCAGGGCGTCGTTCTCGTCGAGCAGCGCCTGCAGAACGTCGAGGCCCGAGACCACGTCGTCGCCCACGGTGATGACGATGGGCAGCGTGCGCGCCTGCGAGAGGCTCGTCGGCTGCACGCCGAACTTCGCCGTCAGGGAGTCGGGCGAGCCGTCGAGCGTGTGCGCCGCGTCGAGCGCGAGGCCCGACCAGACGGACGGGAGCGCGTCGCCGTCCGACGGGAGCACGGTGACGGTGACGGTGACGACCCTGACCTGATCGCCGTCGTCGGGGTTGACGGCCGGCGTGAGCGCGCTCAAGGGGAGCGCGGCGTCGGGGTCGAGCGTGTTGTCGAGGAAGCGCCAAGAGTCCGCGTTCGCGTCCTTGTCGAAGAACGACTCGGCGATGTAGAACGTGCCGGCGCCGGGGGTGCTGGCGACGGGGCTCGTCGTGTCGCTGATCCAGACGAGGTCGCGGTTGCGCAGCCCGTTCAGCTTCGGCGTCAGGGTCGTCGCCTGCGCGTCCTCGACGCCGAGAATGCTCTGGCTCATGTGGAGCGTGAAGCGGACGCGGAAGTTGCCGACGCGCCCCGGGAAGCGCGAGCGGACGTTGATGGCGGCGGCCGCCCCGTCCGCGGGCACGCTGCGGCGCGCGTGGCCGTCCGGGTACTCGCCGGCGGTGGCCGTCACGGCGTCGAAGTCGTCGGGCGGGTACTCGCCCGACAGGGGCTGGAAGACGCGCGAGACGTAGAGGCGCTTGCCGCCCTCCTCGAAGAAGGCGCGGGCGGCGTGCCAGAGGTAGTTGTCCATCACGAAGCCGTCGGGGTATTCGAGGCGGTTGCGGTCGCCGTAGACGCGCTCGAACTCGCCGAGGCTGGTGACGATGTCGGGCTCAAGGTCGACGGGGCCGAAGCGTGACGGGCCGATGAAGCCGGTCGTCGTCGTGCTCACGCCCTCGATGGACTTCGAGCGGAACGAGACTTCTTCGACGTAGACTCCGGGAGCTAGGTATTCGGGCATGAGTTCTCCTTCGCATCTTCGGCGCGTCAGGGCGCCGGTGTAATCAAAAGCACCGGGAGTGTCGTCGCATCCAGCGGTGCGCTCGTCGTCCTCTGCGTGCGGACGATCAACTCTCGGCCGAAACGCAGCGTCTGCGCCGGGAGCGGGAGGTTGCGCGCCTCGTCCGACCAGAGGCTCGCCGCGGGCTGCTCCAGCACCGCGGCCAGATCGGGCAGCGGCGGCGTCGCCCCTTGCGGCGGCGCGTAGAAGGCGCGCAAGGTCACGCCCCACTCCTGACTCGTGTAGGCCGGCGGCGGGAGCGTCCCGCCCTGACCGTCCGGCGCGCCCGTGGGCTCGGGGTACGGGAAATGAATCGCGAGGCGCCCGTCCTTGTCGGACAGCCCGCGCAGGGTTCTCTGCCCGGCGACCGTCGCCTCGACTAAGGCGTGCGCGGCCGGCGCGCCCTTGCCCCCGTTCGGCAGGGGGTTCCAGAGCTCGGCGCGCAGCACGGCCATGCCGCCCGCGGCCGCGCGCGTCGGCGCGGAGTAGAGCGGGACGGCCTCGGTCGGGTTCGACTCCAACAGGAAGTTGTCGAAGCGCGCGACGCCGGGCGTCGCGACGGACGAGCCCGTGCCCGCGCCCAACTCAATCGTCAGGGCCGTCAGTGGGAAGCCGCGCGCGACGGCGCGGCGGCGCACCCACGCGCGCCCGTCCGCGCTCGTCTCAAAAACAATCTCATCCGCGACCGGGTCGTGGCGCAGACTCCAGAAGCGTTGGGCCGCGGCGTCGTAGACGACGCTCTCGGCGGTGTCCTGCGCGGCGACGCGCGACTGGAGGAGGAGTTGGCCGGCCTGCGCGACGAAGCGGACGCGGTTGTCCTCGTCGTGCGCGGCCGTGAAGATTGTCTCGGCCGCGCCTTGCGTCACCTCGACGACCTCGACGCTCAGGCGCGCGTTCGTCGCGCCCCACGTCGCCGCCGAGAGGTAGCCGTTGTAGTGCCGGCCGCCCTCGCCCGAGCGCGGCGTGACGACGAGTTGGCCCGACTGCTCGACGGCCGTCACGCTCTCGTCGTGCGCCGAGTCGGGCGTCGCGAGCGTGCCGAGCCGCCACTTGGTCGCGTCGCGCGTCGTGTCGGCGAAGTCGTCGCGGAGGGAGGCGGACGGGCGCGTCGTGTTCGTCGCCGAGGTCGCTTCGAGCGGCCAAGTCCAAGTGAAGAGGCCGCGGTTGGGAAGCTCCGCCGGGAACGTCGCGGGCAGGTAGCGGCCGAGCGCGTCCGCGACTTCGACGGTGAAGGATTTTTTCTGCGTCACCCCGGCCCAGAAGTCGTCGTCGCCCGCGCCGCGCGTGAACTCGTGCAGGCCCGGCCCGGCGTGGACGACGTGCGTGCCGGAGCGGTTCTGTCGGGCGAATGTTCTCAAGTGCGTCGCGCCGGTCGGGTAGGCCGAGACGACGAGGCCCTCGGAGACGGGCGCGCCCGTCACGGCGTCGCGGAAGCGGACGCCGAGAGGCGCGAGGAGGGTCTGCACCTCTAGGGGGACGAGCGTCGGCGCGATGGTCGTCATTCGGCCACCTTCCTGTAGTCGAGGACGCGCGTCTGCACGGGCGCGCCCTCGTCGAGCGCCACCTCGGATTCGAGCGCGACCATCCGCGCGACGTAGACGACGGAGACCTGCTGGTTGATGTCGAGGCGTTCGAGGATGTTCGTCATGTCCTGCACGCCGACGGGGTCGCAGATGAGCTCGACCGTCTCGCCCGGCCGGAAGGTGTCGTCTTCGGGCACGTAGTGGTTGAGCACCGAGGACGAGATGACGGGCACGTCGTGAAGCTCGCGCATCGCCCAACCGAGCAGGCGGTGCTGCATGGCCGCCGACTTGGCCCACGGCGTGACGAGGAAGGCCAGATCGACGGGCAGTGGCGGCCGGTAGCGTCGGCCGTCGGGGCCGACCGTGGGCGGGAGGTTGCGGCGCGAGCCGTTGACGGAGACGCGGTAGAGGTAGATGGTGACGCCCTCCGTGATGGCCGTCCCGGTCTTGAAGTCTTCGGGCCGGTAGAGCTCGAACTTGAAGCCGTCGAACTCCGTCCCGGCGCTCGCGTCCTTGAGCAGGCCGGCGAGCGTCTGTCCGACGGCCGCAATAGCTCGGTAGGTCGCCACTCGTTTTCAGTCCCCCGCCCGCCCTAACCAACGCCTCACGCGCCCCCACATCCCGACCCGCACGCCGATACATTCGAGGTACGGCGTGATGAAGGCTGTGATCTCGTCGAGGTCTTTGAGGTAACGCCGCTCGCCGCTCGGGACGTGCGTGATGTAGCCACGCCAGACGGCCGACCGAACCTGCCCCGAAGCCTCCTCAACCCACAGCTTGACGATGAACGAGTGCACGTCTGACTCGGACAAGTGTTCTGCCTCGCGCGCGGCCTCTCGGCCTTCGTTCGGCGCGCGCCATGTATAGCAAGGCGGGCGGCGCGCGAGCGTCTCGCGAGTGTCTGTCGGAGCGTCTTCCGGGGGAGAAGTCAGGAGCCGGAAGTTAAAAGTTTCGGGGGCGGCGCGTTTACGTCGAACGCGCCGCCCCCGAAACTTTTTTATACTGACTTCTGGCTTCCGACTCCCGACTTCTTCTTCTCACCGCGTCTCGCCGATGACGAGCTTGACGGCCTTGATCTCCTGATTGACGCGTTGCTGCATGTCGGCGAGGATGGTCTGAATCTGGTTGAGGCGTCCGAGCACGTCGGCGAGCGAGGGGGAGCCGGCGTCCGCCTCGCGCGGGGCTTGGGGCTGCGCCGCCGCCTGCTCCGCGCCCGTCTCGACCGAGCCGGCGCGTATCTGCTGGTAGAGCGCCGAGGTGCGCTTGTCGGGGCGGACGCCCAACTCCTCGTCGAGCGCGGCGGCGCACCGCTCGTACTGGCGGAGCGCAGCCGTCCGGTCGCCCGAAAGGTATTGGAGGCTCATCATCTGCCGGTGCGTGCGCTCGCGCGCGCGGTCGTGGCGCAGGATTTGCGCGCCGTAGGTCAGTCCCAACTCGAACTGCTGGTGCGCCTCGCTGTAGCCGATGAGCTTGTCGAGCATGGCGAGGTACATATTCTGCAGGCGCTCGCGCTCGTACAGGCACCAGTCCTGATACCAGCCTTCGAGCAGGTCGCCCGCGTAGACCTCGACGGCCTCGCGCAAAAGGGCCGCCCGCGCCTCGTCCATCTCGCGCCCCGGCGCGCCCTTCGCCAGCGCGAACGCGCGCTCAAACACCGCCACGTCGAGCCAGAAATTCTCGTTCGAGTTCAGGCGCACCCAGTCGTGCTCGACCGTCAAGACGCCCGGCGACTCCTCGCCGTCGCGCGCGTCGAGCGCGGTCTGCAACTGCCAGAGGGCCTGACGCAGGTATTTCTTCGACTTGGCCGTCGGCGTGTCGCCCCACAGGAGCGCGGCGAGCGACTCGCGCGCGTGCGGGCGGTCGCGGTGGACGAGGAGGTAACAGAGAAGCTCCTGCACCTTGCAGGCGTCGAGCCCGTCGACGTCGCCCCGGGCCGCGCGCGCGCGGAACCTCCCGAAGAGGTGAACACTGATTCGAGACATCGTAATCAACTCCGTCGGAAAGAGTTAATACGAAGAGGGAGAGACTCGTCGGCCGCACGGGTCGGCGGCCCCGTCCTGACAACCTCTGCTTTACGGTCTGGGCGAACGCTTCAAGGGCCGCGCTTCAGGACGCGGGCGGTGAAGTCTTGCGGGGCGTGCGCGTGCGTCGCGGGAGCGAGGGCGAGGAGCGTCGGGGTACAAGGGTGACGGCCATGGTGTAAGGAAGCCTCCGTCGAATCAAAAAGGGCGCGTCCGTGTCCCGGCGGGGTTCGGGGGGATGCTTGGTCTAATGAGCGAGTGAGTAAGAAAGAGCGGCGCGCTCGGGTGAAGACCGCGAGACTCCTAAGCGGGCTAGCGAAACAGGGCCGCAGTTATACTCTCGCCCACGTCTGTCTGTCAACAAAAACGTCGAAGCGTAAAAGTAGTGCGAGGCGTCGAAAAATCTGCTCGTACGGGGACGCGTAAAAAAAACGCGGCGGGGATCAAAAAAATATCCGCCGCCGCAAAAAAAATTGAGGCGGGGGCTCTCGGGAAAGCCCCCGCCTCTTTTAGTCGTCCGTTCACACCCGGTTTAGAAGGTGAACTTGACGGCGAACTGGACGTTGCGCGGCCCCGTCTTGAAGCCCGTGACGGTGCCCGCGGTCACGTCGACGGTCGCGCCGTTGAGGAAGAGGTTGGCGTGGTTGAACGCGTTGTAGAACTCGCCGCGGAACTGGAGGCCGTAGCGCTCGCCGAGGCGGAAGTTCTTGTAGAGGCCGAAGTCGACGTTCCAGAAGCCGGGGCCGCGGAACGCGTTGCGGGCCGTCATGTTGGCCGGCCACGGGCCGAACTCGCCCGTGCCCGTCAACGGGTCGAGGTGGTGTTCGGTGACGCCCGTCAGGTCGACGAGCATGAACTCGTTGGGCTGCCCCGTCCCCTGCGGGTTGCCGGGCACTTCGAGCGACAGGCTGCCGTCGTTGATGACGCGCGGGCAGACCTGGAAGAAGGTGTTCGTGCAGTCGAAGACCGAGAAGGGCGTCCCCGTCCGCAGGTTGACGATGCCGGTGAAAGTCCACCCGCCGAGCGCGTGGCGGACGAAGTCGTTCGAGTGGCTGTTGAGGCCGAGCACCTGACCCGTGTCCCAGTTGAAGCTGCCGACGAAGCGGTGGCGGACGTCGAAGTCCGCGTAGCCGTAGTCGAGGTCGGGGTCGAAGGCGTCGAGGAAGCCGAGGTTGAAGGCGTTCTGCCCCTCGCTGAAGGTCGACGAGAGGTTGTCCTTCGCCCGCGCGAAGGTGTAGCGCGCCGTGAACTGGAGGCCGAGGTCGCTGAAGTTGCTGCTCTCAAGCGAGGCGATGAGCGCGTGGTAGTCCGAGCGCCCGAGGTTGCCGCGCGTGTTGAGCGGGAAGTACTGCGTGTTGAGCAGCGCGAGCGGGTTGTCGGCCGTGAAGCACTGATCCTCGCCGAGGAGGTGGCAGGCGATGCCGACGCGGTTCGCGTTCGTCAGGTCGTAGAGGTTGACGCCCTTCGAGCCCGTGTACTCAAGCGAGGCGACCGTGCGCGGCGCGACCTCGCGCTCGAACGCGGCGCTCCAGAAGTGGGCGTAGGCGTTGCGGATGTTCTCGTTGACGTGGCGGACGTTGAGGCGACCGGGCAGAGCGGCCGTCCCGCCGGCGCCGCCGAGCGGCCCGAGGTTGTTGTTCGGCGCAGGAGCCTCGACGGTCGGGAAACCGGGGACGCCGGGCGTCACCGTGACGACGGCGTAGTTCGGGACGTTCTGGAGGACGTTGAACGTCACGTTGCCGAAGTTGCGCTCGTACGACAGGCCGTAGCCGCCGCGCAGAGAGGTCTTGCCGTCGCCGGTGACGTCCCAAGCGAAGCCGAGGCGCGGGGCGAAGTTGTTGAGGTCACGACGCCAGAGCGCGCCGACCGGGCTCTCCTCCGCGCGGAAGACGCGGCCGTTCCGAATCTGCTCGGCGACGTTGCTGCCCGAGCCGAAGTAGAAGTTCGCGTCGAGCTCGGGGTCTTTGTTGTGCTGCACCCCGTAGTACTCGTAGCGCAGGCCGAGGTTCAAGGTCACGGTCGGGCGGACGCGGAACGAGTCGTTCACGTAGAGCGCGATCTCGTTGTAGCGGTTCGACCGGCTGAAGCTCGGCTGCGAGACGGGCAAGGAGACTGTCTCGCCGGGGAAGAACTGACCCTGCGGGTCGACAGCCACTTGGAACTGCTGGAGGTTGCCGAGCACGAAGTTGTTGAAGCCGGCCGTGTAGCTCGTCGTGCCGAAGGCCGCCACCGCGTTCTGGTAAGCGCCGAAGGTGCGGTTGTCTTGGATGTAGACGTAGGTGCCGCCGAAGCGCACGGTGTGGCTGCCCTTCGTCCAGCTAATGTCCTCGTAGACTTGGCCGACGTTCTGCGGGCCGCCGAACGGGATGGCCGAGCCGGGGTTGAAAGGCAGGTAGCCCGGCAGCGCGATGTTGACGCTGTTGAAGTTCGCGACGATGTTGTTGCGCAGGTAGTAGGTCGGCTGCACCGCCGCTTCGCCCAAAGGCTGAAGGTTGTTCAGGCGGTTGTAGACGAGCTTCGTCTGCGAGACGAGGCTCGGCGTTAAGGTGTGCGTGATGTTCAGGAGCGCGTTCTGGTTGAAGTTGAGCAAGCCCGTGTTGAAGCCGGCGTACGGGCTGTTGCCGTTCGTCCCCGTGAAGAAGTCCTGCTTCTCGACGGCGTAGCGGCCGTAGATCTGCGTGTCGGAGGTCGGGTTCCAGTCGATGCGCGTCGTCGTCTGGTAGGTGTTCTGCGGGAAGCCCGCGCCGACGTTGAGCGGCAGCGGCTGGCTGAACTCGCGCAGGGCGGGGGTCGAGCCGGGCAGCGAGCAGAACGCGCCCGCGCCGAGGCCGAGGCCCTCGCAGACTTCGGCGACGGTGAAGACGCGGCCCGTGGGATTCACGCCCGAAGCGAGCGGGTTGGCCGCGAAGATGGCCTGCGTGCGCGGGTTGGAGGCCGCGATCAGCTCGGCCGCCGGGACGAGGCGCAAAACCTCGCTCGTCGAGCGGACGCGCGTCCACTCGGTCGAGTTGAAGAAGAAGAGCTTGTTCTTCTTGATCGGGCCGCCGACCGCGTAGCCGAACTGGTTGCGGTTGAAGACGGCTTTCGGCAGGTTGAACGCGTTGTTGTTGAAGTCGTTCGAGGCGAACCGCGAGTTGCGGTTGAAGGCGTAGACCGAGCCGTGGAACTCGTTCGTGCCGGGGCGCGTCGAGACGTTGACGATGCCGCCCGACGCTCGCCCGTACTCGGCCGAGAAGTTCGACGTGATGACGCGGAACTCGCCGACCGCTTCGAGCGGGATGGACTGCCCGATGTCGGCCCCGAAGTTGTCGACGTTCTCGCCGCCGTCCAAGAGGATGCTCGTGCTCGCCGTGCGCATACCGTTGATGTTGAAGCCCGCGCCGCGCAGCGTCGCCGCGTCGTTGGCGATGTCGCCCTCGGAGACGTTGCCGGAGATGGCGACGAGCGCGTAGGGGTTACGCGTCAGGGTCGGCAGCTCGCGGAGCTGCGTGCCCGACACCACGTCGGCCAGCTCCTGCGTCTGCGTGTTGACCTCGACGCCGCCCTCGCCCGCGACGACCGTGACCTGATCGCCGATGGCCTGAATGCCGAGCGGCACGTCCAGAGTGACGCGGCCGCCGACCGTCACCTGCGCGCGCTGCGAGCCGGGCTGGAAGCCCGTACCCGTGGCGGTCACGTCGTAGAGCCCGGGCTGCAAATTCGTGACCGTGTAAGCGCCCTCGTCGTCGGTCGTAACGGTGCGCTCCGTGCCGGTTTCGATGTTACGCACCATGACGGACGCGCCCGCGACGGCAGCGCCGTTCGGGTCGACGACCTTGCCGGAGATCTGTCCGGTCTCGGTCTGCGCGACGCCGGTAATCGTCAGCGCCATCGCGAACGCGAGCGCCGCGACGGCGCGCGTGAACCAACGCGTGGTCACGCCGTGTGTGTTTAGTCGCATCAGTAATCCTCCATCTCGTGCGCGCCCCGTCCGCGACGGCCGCGCGCGCATGATTCGCTTGCTTGATTAGTTCGGGAGACCTTCGTGCCCGGCCACGTCGGCGCGCCGTTCAAAAGATTGGACGCGTCTCGCGCGTGGCCGCGCTTTGCGTGAATAGACGGCGCAACTGATATGCCAACTGCGCGCACGCGCTCGAACGAAGGGAAGCGAGACCGAGCGAGCGGCGAGTCGGCGTCGGGGGGTTGGCGAAATTGGATTAGTGCGGGTGCGGGTCTTTAGAAATTTGGAGGGCGGGTCGCGCGCGAGAGACGCGCGTCCAAACAGTTGAACGCGCGCGTCCAAATGGCTGAACGCGGCGCGATGAAAAGTTGGCGGCGCGTACAGCTTCGCGTCCGTCGGCGCGCGCGTGCGGTCGTCAACGGAGGGCGTTTCGGAGTGACTTGAGAGGACGTGACGAGACGGCGGGCGTGGTTTTCAGCGGACGGTCGGCGCGTCGCGCCCTTCAGCGCGCAGAACCTCTTCGGCGGCGCGCAGGCCGTGGTCGAAGGCTTCCTCGAAGAGCGCGACGCCCGAGAGGTCTGTGTGCGCGAAGTGAATCGAGCGGAAGGGCTCGGCCGCGCGCCGTCGCGCCTCGCCCCAGACGAAGCCCGCGCGCGGGCGAATCATCGCGTGCCCCCAACGCATCACGTCGAGGCGTCGGGTGACGGCGCGAATCTCCGGGTGCGCGCGCGCGAGGTCTGTCAAAGTCACGTCGGCCCACTCGCGCCAGCCCGCCGAGAGCAGGCGCGTGCGCGCGGCGCGCGGGTCGTCGTCGGTGAGCGGGAAGTAGTAGGTGAAGACGGCCGGGCCGCGGTCAATCCCCTTCTGGTGCGTGGCCGAGACGTAGCCGAGCGACGGGCTCTCGTAGAGCACGTTGTCCCACGCCGGGGCGAAGCCGAGGTTGCGCCGCGGGCGCTCGTCGAGAAAGAGGTTCGCGACCATCCACGCGCCGTACTCGAACTCGCGCGCGCGCGCCGTCGCGTCGCCTTCGCGGTAAGGTCTGATGAGGTAGGGCGCGAGGAACTGCGGCGCGGCGAAGACGACGCGGCGCGCGCGGAGGCCCAACGTCTCGCGCCCGTCGTAACCGACGGCGACGACATCGACGCCGCCCGTCTCTGCCGGCGCGATGTCGGCCGCGGCGAACCCTAGACGGACTTGACGCCGCGCGCGCTCGTGCAGGTGCGCGACGAGCCGGCCGTTGCCCTCGGGCCAAGTGATGAGCGGCTGCGTCTCCTCGCCCGGCGCGCGCATCCGCGAGGCGAAGTAGAAGAGGCCGGCCCACGCGCTCGTCTGCTCGACGGTCAGGCCGTAGTCGTCGCGGCAGCCGTAGTCGACGAACCAGCGCAGGCGCGGGCTCGTAAACCCGTGCGCCTCCATCCACTCGGCCATCGTGAGGCGGTCGAGCGAAGTCACCTCCGCGTCGTCCGAGCCGGCGGAGACGGGGATGGTGAAGGCGCGTCGTCCGCGCGCGTCGCGCCAAGCGGCCCAAGCGGAGACCTCCGCGTTGAAGCGTTCGAGCTGCGCGAGTTCTTCGTGCGAAGCGCCCGCGTACAGGTAGAGCCCCTCGTACCACCGCCCGCGATAAAAGACGCGCTCCTCCGGGTCGCGGCAGAGAAACTGCTCGGCGACGACGGGCTCGCCGCGCGCGTCGCGCCCCTCGACGACGTTCATCTCCTCTAATAGTGAGACGAGCGCGCGGTTGTCGGCCGTCGGCGCGGGCACGTAGTGCGCGCCCCACGGGTAGGGCACGACGCCGTGCGCCGCGCCGCTCGCGGAGGTGCCGCCCGCCGCGCGTTCGAGTTCGAGCAGCACGAAGTCGTCGTAGCCCGCCTTCAAAAACCTCCACGCCGCCGCGAGCCCCGCGACGCCCCCTCCGACGATACAGACGCCCGTCCGCTCCCACCTCTCGGCCGGGACTTCGACCCGCGACGCCTCCCTCAGACGATGCCCCACCGCGTCCGACGCGCCCACTATCTCCCCTTCGGGCAGACGCGCCGGCTCGTCACGCCGGCACGCGGCCAGAGCGGCGGGCACTCCGAGAAAGGCGGCGAGCACTTCGCGGCGCGTGAGCATGACTATTGTTCGTTGATCTCGCGCCCGCAGTGGGGGCAGAGCGTCCGGGCCGCGCGCTTGCGATTCTTCTGAAGCTCCTCGGCGAAGCCGGAGGCGAGGATGCCGGTCGGGAGCGCGAAGAGGCCGACGCCGAGGATGGCGATGACCGCGCCGAACAGTTTGCCGAGCGTGGTGACGGGGAAGACGTCGCCGTAGCCGACGGTCGTCAAAGTAGCCACGCCCCACCACATCGAGGACGGGATGCTGTCGAACTTGTCGGGCTGCGCCTCGTTCTCCGCGTAGAACATCACGCTCGAAGAGAAGACGAGCATCACGACGACGACGAAGAGCGTGACGAGCAGCTCCTCCTTCTTCGAGCGCAGGACGTTGGCGAGCGTCCGCATCGAGGCCGAGTAGCGCGCGAGCTTGAAGACGCGGAACAGGCGGAAGAGGCGGAGCGAGCGTATGAAGCGCAGGTCGATGGTGATGAATTCGAGGTAGAAGGGCGCGATGGCGAGGAGGTCGATGAGCGCCATCGGGGTCAGGGCGAATTTGATTCTTCCCTTCACCGCGCCCTCGTAGCGCGGGTCGGCCGTGCACGACCAGAGGCGCAGGAGGTACTCGGCCGTGAAGACGACGACCGAGAAGATTTCGAACGCGCGCAAGGGGCGCGCGTACCCTTCGGCCGCCCACTTCACCGTCTCGACCATCACGGCGACGACGTTCGTGACGATGAGCGCCATGATGAAGAGGTCGAAGTAGTCGAGCTTGCCGCGCCCGCCCTCCCGGATGGCCGGGCACTCGACGATGTCGTAGACGCGCCTTTTGATTCGCTCGTACATCTTCACTCACTCGTAGCGCCGCCACTCGGCCTCGTAGTAGCGGACGAGGGTCTGGTTGTCGAGGCGGTTGACTTCGACCTCGACGGGGCCGAGGTCGGCGGGGAGGACGAACATGGCGGCGAGCGCCGCGTCGTCGAGGAAGCGAAGCGGCACGGACGGCGCGCGCGCGGGCGCGTCGAACGGCGCGGCCCGCGCGAGCGCGAAGCCCCAGACGCCGAACGACGGGACGGCCGCGTGATACGGGCGCACCGACAGCCCGGCCGCCTCCATCGTCCGCACGATGCACCAGAAGGAGGCGCGCGCGAAAAGCGGCGACGTGCATTGGACGCTGACGGCCGCCTCCGGAGTCAGACGCGAGCGGAGCAGGCGGTAGAAGCGCGTCGTGTAGAGCTTGCCGAGGGCGAACGAGTTGGGGTCGGGGAAGTCGACGACGGCCGCGTCGAACAATTCGACGCCGCGCGCGTTGTCGAGCCAGACGAACGCGTCCTCGTTCACGACCGTCACGCGCGGGTCTTCGAGCGCGCGCGCGTTCAACTCGGCGAGCGGCGGGAAGCGGAGCGAGAGCGCGGTCATCTCGGCGTCGAGGTCGACGAGCGTGACGTGCGCGACCTCGGGGTGCTTGAGAATCTCGCGGACGGCCAGCCCGTCGCCGCCGCCCAAGACGAGCACGCGGCGCGGCGCGCGCCCCGCGTCGGAGGCGAGGGCCATCGCCGGCTGCACCAGCGCCTCGTGGTAGCGGTACTCGTCGGTGGAGCTGAACTGGAGGTTGCCGTTCAAAAAGAGTTGGAAGCCGGCCCGCCCGCGCGTGACGACGATGCGCTGGTACGAAGAGGTGCGCGCGTAGACGATGTCGTCGACGAACATCTGATCCTCGGCGAGCGAGGTCAGGCGGTCGGCCTTGATGAGGCCGACGAGAAGGAGCGCGATGACGAGGACGGCCCGGCCGCGCATGCCCGACACGCTCCCCCGGATGAGCGGGCGCAGCAGCCAAGTGCCCCAGAGCGCGACGGCCGCGTTGAAGATGCCGAAAAGAAGCGACGTGCGGACGAGCCCGAGCCGCGGGACGAGGAAGATGGGGAAGAGTAGCGAGGCGACGAGCGCGCCGATGTAGTCGAAGGCGAGGACGCGCGCGACGAGTTCCTTGAAGTCGAGGTTGTCCTTGAGTATCCGCATCAGGAGCGGAATCTCTAGGCCGACGAGCGTGCCGATGATGATGACGACGCCGTAGAGGATGACCTGAAAGTATGAGAGGTTGGCGAAGCTCAGGAAGAGGAGCGGCGCGCTCGCGCCCCCGAGGACGGCGACGCCCAACTCCACGTCGATGAAGCGGCGGGCGAGGTCGGTCTCGACGAAGCGCGAGAGCCAAGAGCCGATGCCCATCGCGAAGAGGTAGAGGCCGATGATGAGTGAGAACTGCGTGACCGAGTCGCCCAGAACGTAAGAGGCGAGCGTCCCGGCCAGAAGCTCGTAGACGAGCCCGCAGGTGGCGATGATGAGGACGTTGAGGAAGAGGATCGGGGTGCGGTTCATGGGAAAGCTGTCGGCAATCGGCGGCCGTCGGTCAGCCAAAAATGCGAGCCATGCCGGACGGGTTCACGCAACGCGGCGTGCGCCGCGGCGTGCGCCGTGAGCTGAAAGCTGACTGCTGACCGCTGACGGCTGCTACCCCTGAATCGCGGCGGCGATAATGAGCGCGATGCCGAGGATGACCGCGCCGATGACGACGGCGAGCGCGACGTTCTGGTCTTCCTCGATCTCCTTGCGGATGGAGAACGGCGTCGCCTTGAGGATGATGAAGTAGGCGACGGCGAACGCGATGAGGCCGAAGACGGCGAAGGCCAGCGTCGTTATCAGCACGCTCACGAGGTCTTCGACTCTCACGACGCCGAGCGCGGGCGTCAGGCGCGTCGCCGCCGGGGCGAGCAGAGTTTCGGTCAGCATCACTTTCCTCCTCGGTAGCCGGAATGCCAGAAGTGGAACGAGCGGTAGCCGCCGGGCGTGCGGTACTCGGCCGGGAGCGTCTGCCGCTGCGGGCTCCCGACCTCCCAACCCATGAACGCCGCGGCCAAGTAGGCGGCCACGACCGCGCCGCCGAACAGGAGATAGAATTTAGTCAACATCGTCTAAGCTCCGCAGGATGACCGGAATCGTCGTGTAGAAGCTGTGAATCGAGTCGCCGCCCTCGCGCCCGTTAGCGAACTGCTTGCTCACCTTCGCGAAGGGGAAGGCGGTCGTGCCGGCGTCGAAGAGGACGCCCCACCCGCCCGTCTCGTGCTCGCTCCAGCGGCCGCCGAAGTTCGCGATGACGCACTCGCCGAGGAAAGAGCCGACGACGTTGACGAGTCCCGTCGCGTCGTCGCGGAAGCGTTCGCGCTGGCGCTCGACGAAGCCGTCGGCCCACTCGACCGAGGACTCGTCGTAACCCAACTCGACGCCCACGTTCGCGCGCATCGTGGCGATGAAAAACTCGGCCAGCCTCTTGAACTCCGCCTCCATCCGCCCTCTCTACTCGCTCGACTCGTACGGGTTGAACGCGCTGTCGGCCCAGCGCTTCCGCTCGAAGCTGAACTGGCGGAAGGCGACGAGAATCGGGATCAGGGAGACGAAGACGAGCGCGAGTATCATGTTGAGCCCGCGCGCCACGCCCTGCTCGACGCGCACCGTCAGCCGCGGCTCGGCCGTCCCCTTCCAGTCCTCCCAAGCGGCTTCGAGCCGCATCGTGTAGCGCCCGGCCGGCAGCGCCGAGATGTAAACGTCCTTGTTGGGCGCGCCCTCAGTCCAGCTCTCGCCGCCCTCCACGCCGCTGTAGTACTCGACGGGGAGGTCGAACTGCTGGACGAGCCCCGTCTCCTCGTTGATGAGGTCGCCGCCGACGAACATATAGCTGTTGTCGACGTTCGTCTCGGCCGTCACGCGTATGTTCTGGCGCGCGGCTATCTCGAAGGCGTCGCTGAAAATAATCTGACTGCCTTCGGCCGGCGTCGGGCCGCCCGACGTGCCGGTGAACGAGCCGGGCGAGGGCGA
>DASQDT010000187.1:0-2160 GCA_035634035.1 Pyrinomonadaceae bacterium
TGCTCATCGGCATCGGCGACTACATCTCGAACTCGGTCAAAGACCTCAACGGCTGCGAGAACGATGTCGCCGAGATGAAGCGCCTGCTCGTCGAGCAGTACAAGTTCACCGACACGCCCGACACGATGCGCGTCCTCCTCAGCTCGAACACGTCGCCCGCCGCCAAGCCGACGCGCGCCAACATCATCGCGGCCGTCAACTCCTTCCTCGTTGAGAAGGCGCGACAGAACCCCGGCGCGATAGTCGTCTTCTACTACAGCGGCCACGGCTCGCTGGCCGAGGACATCGACGGCGGCGCGGCCAACCCCGCGCTTAAAAAGGACGAGGGCGACGGCGTGGACGAGACGCTCGTCGCCTCCGACAGCCGCGACAGCTTCCGCACGACGGCGGCCGGCCTCAAGGTCAAGACCTTCACGGGGACGGGCGACATCGTCGACGACGAAATCGACGGTTGGTTCGGCGCGCTCAGCCAGAGCACCAACAACATCACCTTCATCATGGACAGCTGCCACTCCGGCACGGTGACGCGCAACATCGGCACGCCGCGCAGGGTCGAGCCCGCGCCGGGCCGAGAGCCGCAGACGGCGGCCGTCTCGCGCAACACGTCGGGCGAGCGCAACTTCGGCGGCGGCGGCGCGCCCGTCCTGCGCGCGGGCGCGGCGCGCGTCCAAAACTACGCGGCCATCTCGGGGTGCGCGCCCGAGCAGCTCTCCTACGAGACCTCCGTCGCGGCCGAGAACGGGCGGACGCGCGTGCAGGGCGTGATGACCGCGAGCCTCGTCCAGATGCTGCGCGTCAAGCCGGCCTCGACCTACCGCGAGCTGCGCGACAAGCTGCCCATCGCGGCCGAGCGCATGAACTACAGCCATCAGACGCCGCAGGTCGAGGGCGACTTAGACCGCTTCGTCTTCGGCGGCGCGGACGAGCGGGCGCGCCCTTACGCGCGCGTCACGGGCGTGGCGGGCGACAGCGTCACCGTCAACATCGGCTCCGTCCACGGCGTCCAGAAGGACGCCTTCATCTCGCTCTACAAGCCGGAGGCGACGACGTTGCAGGGCGCCGAAGGGCGCGTCGCCGTCGCGCAAGTCGTGACGGCCAACCCCTTCTCGTCGGTCGCCAAAATCACGGAGTCGAGCGGCAGCGTCACCAACGAGTCGAAGGTCGTCCTCGCCACGCCCTACTTCGCCGGCGGCAAGCTCGTGGTCGCTCTCGAAACCTCGACGGGCGCGCGCGCCGCCGCGCCCGCGTCCGCGCTCGCCTCGGCCGTGCGCCAGCGCGCGGACGCGAAGCTCGTCGAGTTCGCGAGCGTCGCGGGGCGCTTCGACGGCGCGGGCGACGCGAACGCGTGGGACGTGACGCTCGTTCAGGACAGCTACTCGAAGTTCCTCGAAGACCGTAAGAAGAGCGCGACGCGCGAGGCGGCGGAGCCGGGCATGAACGACCCGGTCGTCTACATCGTCTCGCGCAGCGGGCAGCCGCTTTTCGACTTCTGGGTCAGGCCCGCCGACCCGGACGCGGCCGCGAAGATCGCCTCGGCGCTCGAAAAGCGCGCGCGCCAGCTCGGCGTCAAGGGCCTGCGCAACGACGCGACGCCGTTCAACAGCCAACTGAAGGTGGCGCTCTTCTGCGTCAAGACGGACGCGGCGGGCAACGTCGTCGAGCGGGTCGCCGAGAACGACGTCGACGCGCGGGGCGCGCCGTGCGACCTCGACTTCAACGCGGGCGACGAGTTCGTCCTCGAATTCAAAAACGAGTCGAGCAAAAACCTCTTCCTCGCCGTGCTCTCGCTCGGGACGAGCGGCAACATCGGCCAGCCGTGGCCGGCCGTCGGCCAAGAGTTCAAGCTCGAAGCCGGCAAGAGCGTGACGAGCGACCCGCTGCAAGTCGGGCCGCCGGCCGGCGTCGAGACGCTGAAGGTGTTGGCGACGACGAGCTACGTCGACTTCAGCTCGCTCCTCCAGACCGGCGCGATGCGCGGCGAGGGGACGCGCGGCGCGGAGTCGCCCTTCGGGCGGCTCTTCGACATGGCGGCGAACAAGACGCGCGACACCGTGGCGCGGCCGAGGCCCGGCCTCGAAGAGTGGGCCACGAAAGACGTGGACTTCATCATCCGCGCGAAGTAGACGTCAGGCGCGGGGCGCGAAAAGAGGAGGGGCGGGG
>DASQDT010000188.1:0-15345 GCA_035634035.1 Pyrinomonadaceae bacterium
GAAGCAGACGGTAGTCGCCCGCGAGCGGCAGCGCGACGTTGGCCGCCGTCTTCAAGACGGCCGTGATGACGAGCGCGCACAGGATAGCGCCGAGCTGTCGGCCCCAGAGCGTGCCTCGGTAGCGGCGGTACTTGCGGTAGAGGAGGGCGAAGGAGTAGGCGAAGATGGCGTAGACGTAGAGGCCGGAGGCGTAGGCGAGCGGCGCGAGGCTGATGCGGAACGCGTCGCCGCGAAAGCCGACCTCGTCCCACAGCAGTCCGGCGAAGGCGGCCGGGGCGAGCACCGCGCCGGGCGCGAAGAGCACGGCCGCGCGTCGCCACGGCACGGGGTTGTCTTCGGGGAAGACCCACGCGAACACGGCCAGCGCGTACTGCAAAAGGAGCGAGAGCACGAAGCTCGTGGCGGCCCACAGGGAGGCGAGCCGCGCGCCGCCGCCGCCGAAGCCCCAGAGCGCGATGTCCTTGACCGTCCAGAGCGCGAAGCAGGCGACGAAGGCGGCGAAGGTCTGGTGCGCGCGGCTGCGCGGCGCGGCCACCAGCACGTAGAAGCCGAGCAGCACGAGCAGGAAGAGCGAGAGCAGCAGCAGCGCGAGAAGCATGGCGGAGCGGTCAGCAATCAGCTTTCAGCCTTCGGCTTTCAGTGGGCGAGAGGATGCGTCGGTTTGCGTCGCCGCCCGAGCGCGGCCACGGCCGTGAGCTGAAAGCCGATTGCTGAGTTGCTTCCGACTACAGTCCTAAAATCACCGCGGCGACGGTCGCGGCGACGCCGAGCGCGAGCGGCCGGAGTTGGCGCGCGTCAATCATACCACCGCGCGCGACGAGCCGGTGAAGCGGGGCGAAGACGGCGAAGGCGACCGCGCCGACGGGGATGGCGCAGGCCGCGCCGAAGAACGCGCCGAAGCCGAAGAAGACGAAGCCGCCGAGCGAGCCCGTCGCGAAGCCCCACGCCGCCCCGAGCAGCGCCGCCGCCGCGACCGTGTAGAGCCACGACCGCGACCTCAAAGCGTCGAACCTCGCGGCCAGACGCGCCCCCATCGCGCGCCCGAAGAGGACGCAGACGACGTTCATCGTGAGGCACAGGAGAAAGAAGCTGTAGCGCCCCCAGTCCTGCTCAAGGCCGGCCCCGAAGCCGAACGTGCGCGTGAAGATGGCCGCCGGTGGGAGCAGGCCGAGCAGAGCGCCGAAGAGCGCGAAGGCTTCGCGCGGCGCGACGGGGCGCGCGACGAGAAGACCCTGCTCGTAGTCGTCGCGGCGCACGGGGAGGGGCCGCCGCTCCCCGCCGCCGACCTCCTGCGCGAGCCAAGTCAGGCGCGCGTGGGTGTGCCGCGGGTCAAAAGCCCGTCCGTCGCACACGCTGTAAGTTCCGCTCGTGTCGTACATGATTCACCTTCCGTCGCGCCCGCCTGCCGGCGGCGCGCGTCCTCTTCGAGCAGCAGGGTTTCGACGCGGCGCAGGCGCGCGCACTCCGCGTCGAGCAGGCGCGCCGCGCCGAGGACGGCCGCGCGGTCGTCGAGCGCCGAGAACAACTCGACCGACTGCGCGTAGACCGTGACGAGCGACTCGGAGACGGCGCGCAAGTGACGCGCGTCGTCGCGCGTCTCGTGCGGCAACTCGTCCATCAATTCGCGCACGGAGGCGAGCGCGTGGAGCGCCTCTTCGCGCGCGCGGTCGCGGTGCAGGACGAGGCGCGTCATGTTGCGCCGGTGGACGCAGCGGCCGGCGACGAGCAGGTCGTCGCCCGCGCGCCCGGCGAGTCGGCACAGCTCCGTCTCCCGCGCCGAAGGACGCCGGTCAGAAACCTCTTCGTCAACCTCCGCGTCGGCCGCCGCGAGCGAAAGGCCCGCGTGCCGCTCGACGGCGGCGCGCGCCGCGAAGACCTCCTGACGCGCCCGCTCGCTCCGCGCCCCGAGCGCCGCCTCGCACAACTCCTCGACGCGCATCAGAGACGCGACCGCCCCGCGCTTCAGACGCTCGACGCGCGCCTCGTCGCCCGCGCCCCCCGCGCGATTAGCGTTCGCGCGTCCGCGCGAGAGTCTCCGACCCGCAAAGGAGGCGGCGAGGCCGGCGGGCCAGAGGAGCGCGGCGACGGCGGCGCGTGCGACGGCGTGCCGCCTCGTCGTGCGCGCGCCGGAGCCGAGCCGGTAGAAGTGCGCGACGCCGAACGGGGCGGCGACCGCGAGGTAGGTGACGATGATCTCGGTGAGTCGCATCACACACGGGCTTTGGGCAACGGTCATGCCGCCGCGCGCGCCGCCGACGGTTGATGAGAGCCACCGTTTAGTTCGTCCTTCATCCGAAACGGTTTACGGCGCGCGGCCGGGGCCCGACGCCGGGAGGCGCGGGTCGCCGCCGGTCAGAATTTTTTTGGCATTGAGCGCAAGAGCCGCCGGGCGTTGGCATTCTGCAAACGGACGGGAGGGGCTGAAGCGGGCATGAAGGGCGTCGAAAGCGATGTACGCAATGTGGGCACAAGGGGGCGCGCGAGTGTCCGCGCGCGTTGCGTCGGGCTGGCGCGGCGGCGCTCGTCGCGGCGGGTGAGAAGGGTCAGGCGACGAAATCGCCCGGGCGTGCATCAAAGGGTTGCCGCCCAGAATCTTCGGACTCCGCCCTTGTTCCCGACACCTCGCCGGGACAGTTGTCAAAGATTTATCGCAATCTAGACACGGCTTAATCCGAAACGCCGCCGACGACCGTAGAGTCATCAGTTGTGGCCTCGGGTTTGCAACCCGGAACGACAAAGCTGGCCGACAGCTTCATAACCGGACGGCAAGTCGAAAACAAAATAGAGGAACTTTAGACGGGCCGTAATCGTCTAAGAGAAAGCAAGCACAAGGTGGGTACAAAATGATGAAAACCAAAACCCCGATCAAGATTATCAAGCGCGGCGAGCGCAACCGTCCGGTCGTAGAGCCGGCCGAGAAGAAGTCGGCGAAGGAGGCCGCGCGCGACATGGTCGCGACCGTCTCCGACTGGGTCAGCGAGTTCCAGCAGAAGCGCCGCACCGAGACACGTCAGGCCATCAAGTCGCTCTTCACCGAGACGACTCCGCAGACGAGCTAACCGCACGGCGACGCCACGCGCGTCGCCTCACCCCGGCAGTGTAAAAGCGCGAACACGCGAAGGCCCGCGACGACTGACTGGCGTCTCCGAAGAGGGACGCTAATCGTCGCGGGCCTTCGCGTGTCCGTGCGCGTTGACACCGCCGCGCGCCCGCGCGTAGCATCCCAGCCGTCGAGGCGGGTAATCCCGGCGCGCGGAACTCACCCGTGAAGACCAAGCACAAGCGCCCGCCCGGCGAAGGCGAGTAAGGCCCGCGAGACTCTTTCGATGAACGACGCCGCACAGGACTTCGTCGCCGAGGCGCGCGAGTATTTGCGCGGCCACTACCTGCCGAAAATCGAGCGCTGCCTCGAACGCCTCACCGACGAGCAAGTCTGGTGGCGCGCCAACCCCGAGTCGAACAGCGTCGGCAACCTCCTGCTCCACCTCGAAGGCAACGCCCGGCAGTGGGTAGTCGCGGGCGTCGGCCGCGGCCCGGAAGTGCGCGACCGCGACGGCGAGTTCGCCGCGCGGGGCGCGGTGTCGCGCGAAGAGCTGTTGGGGAGCTTGAGGGCGACGCTCGCGGAAGTGGACGCGGTGCTCGCGCGTCTCGACGCCGGGGCGCTCGCGGAGAGGCGTCGGATTCAAGGGCGCGACGTGACGGTGCTCGCCGCCGTCTTCCACGTCGTCGAACACTTCTCGATGCACGCGGGCCAGATACTTCTTCTGACGAAGATGCTCACGGCGGCCGACCTCGCCTTTTACGACTTCACGGGGGGCGCGCCGCGCGAGGCTTGGCGCTAGAAAATTTTCCCTTCACATTACCGCCGGTTCGTGCTTAATATACGGGTCGCAGTTGACACCCTTCGTCGTCATACCGAAACAGCCTGAGGAGGAGCACCGATGACCTACACCGTTACGGACCCTTGCGTGAACTGCCGCTACACGGACTGCGCGCTCGTCTGTCCCGTAGAGGCTTTCCACCTTGTCGAGGATCCGGCGATGCTGGTGATTAACCCCGATACTTGCATTGATTGCGACGCCTGCGTGCCCGAGTGCCCGGTCGAGGCCATCTTCCCCGAGGACAAAGTGCCCGAGGGGCAGGAGCACTGGACGCCGCGCAACGCGGAGCTGGCCGCGGTCAACCCCATCCAGACCGAGAAGATGGACCCGCTCTGCTAAGAGATTCGAGGGCGGAAGGCGCGGCTCTCATCAAACGTTCGCCGCGCCTCCCCGCCCGCCGCCCGTCGGGCGCGCGACGTCCGGCCCGAGATTCTAGACGTGGGCCGGGCTTCGCGCGCCATTTCTTTCGCGCGGGCGCTGCCGGAAGGGAAGGTCAAAAAGGATGGCGAGAAAGCGGCGGTCGAAGAAGCGTCTGTGGGGCGCGCTGGCGGGCCTCGCGGCCGGCGCGTTGGGGACGACGCTTTTGCTGCGGCGTCGCGCGGGCGCGGGCCGTCGTGACGAGGAAGACGAGCGCGGGCGCGAGGGCGTCGGCCGTTGGGCGCGGCCCGGAATGCCCGTCACCTTCCGCGCCGAGTTGATGCCGGGCCGAAGCCGCGCCGAGCGCTCCTACCGCGTCCGCGAACTCTTGCCGAGCGGGCGCGTCACGCTCCACGACTTCACGGGCGAGCACGCCGAGGCCGAGTTCGAGTCGCTGCGCTGACAGGGAAGCGAACCGCCGCGCCCGCGCGCGGATTCAAAACTCACAAATTCGAGAGCCCCTGCGGGACGGCCTCGGCCGCCGGCCGCGGCTCGGGCGTGAAGTCCTCGCCGGGGTTGATGAATTGGTCGCGCTCGAAGCGGTACTGCTTGTCGTAGAGCTGCCTGTAACGCCCGTTCGCCGCGAGCAACTCGTCGTGAGTGCCGCGCTCGACTATCTCGCCACCCTCCAAAACAAGAATCTGGTCGGCGCTGCGAATCGTCGAAAGGCGGTGCGCGATGACGAAGGTCGTCCGCCCGCGCCGCAGTCGCCTGAGGCCGTCTTGGATGAGAGCCTCGCTCTCGCTGTCTAGGCTCGACGTGGCCTCGTCCAGAATCAGGAGCTTCGGGTCGGCGAGGATGGCGCGCGCAATGGCGATGCGCTGCCGCTGCCCGCCCGAGAGCCTCACGCCGCGCTCGCCGACGATGGTGTCGTAGCCCTTCTCGAACTTCTCGATGAACTCCTCGCAGTGAGCGACGCGGCTCACGGCCTCAATCTCCGCGCGCGTCGCGTGCGGGTTCGAGAAGCCGATGTTCTCGGCCACCGTCCCGTCGAAGAGGAAGTTGTCCTGCATGACGACGCCCAAGTAGGAGCGGAAGTCGCGCAGGCGCAGGGTCTGCAAGTCGCGGCCGTCGAGCAGGACGCGACCTTCGCGCGGGCGGTTGAAGTTCATGACGATGCTCGTCAGGGTGGATTTGCCCGAGCCGCTTGAGCCGACGAGCGCCGTCGTCGAGCCGGCCGGCGCGCGGAACGAGACGCCCTTCAGGACGGGCGCGCCCTCGTTATACTCGAACCACACGTCCTCGAACTCGACCTCGCCGCGCACGTCCCTGACGGGCGCGCGCGTCTCGTCCTCCTTGTCCTCGGTCGCCATGCTCATCACCTCGCGGATGCGGTCGAGTCCGGCGAAGGCTTCGGTGATCTGCGTGCCGATGGCCGCGAACTGGATGAGCGGCATCGCGAGCAGGCCCGTGAAGATGATGTACATGAAGAGGTCGCCGAGCGTCATCGCGCCGCTGACGACCGAGCGCCCGCCGACCAGAATCATCACCACGCCGACCGCGCCGATGACGACCGACGAGAAGGCCGTCGTCGCCGACACGCCCGTCATCGACTTCGCGATGTTGCGAAAGAGTCTGTGCGCGCCGCGCGCGAAGACCAACTCCTCGCGCTTCTCGGCCGTGTAGGCTTTGACGATGCGGATGCCGCCGAGCGATTCCGCGAGCCGCCCTGTCAACTGCGCGTTGATTTCGCCGCGCTCGCGGAAGAGCGGGCGCAGGCGCGTGAAGGCGAAGGAGAGCGCGAAGCCGAAGAGGCCGAGGACGATGAGGGTGAGGGTCGTCAGACGCCAGTTGAGCCAGAACAGCACGCAGAGGGCGACGATGGCCGTGATGAAGCTGCCGACGAGCTGGACGAGCCCCGTGCCGACGAGGTTACGGATGCCCTCGGCGTCGTTCATGATGCGCGAGATGAGCTTGCCGGTCTGCGTCGAGTCGAAGTAGCTGACGGGCAGACGCGCGATCTGCGCCTGCACGCGCTTGCGCATCTCCGTGATGGCGCGCTGCGCGGCGACGCCCAAGACCTGCGAGAGGCTGAAGGAGGCGGCCGCCTGCACGAGCGTCGCCCCGCCTGACGCGAGCGCGATGGTCGTCAGCAGCTCGGTGCGGCCTTTGACGATGACCTCGTCGATGAGGTACTTCGTCGAGGCCGGGAGCACCAGCCCCATCGCCTGACTGACGAGCATCAGCACCGCGCCGATCGCGAGGCGGCGGCGGTGAGCCCAGATGAGCACGCGGGCCTCGGCCCACGCGCTCGACCAGCGAATCTTTTTTCTTTCACGTTCGGCCATCGACCTATTTACGCACGGCCGCCCGCCGCGTGTCGAAGGGACTCAAGAGCGTGGCTGACGCGCCGCGCTTCACGCCAGTATAGCGTCAACGACGCGCAGACGGCTGGCGGGGCCGAGCCGCTTCGTCGCCAAGCCTTCGCCCGCGCCGCGCTCTGCGCCTACCGCGTCACGCGCGAGACGGTGAAACGGGGCACGCGCGCGCGAGTTTAGAGGTGAGATTGTGCGCGCGAACGTCGCACGTCGTCGCCGCGCGAGGAGAGTTTTTTTAACGCGTCTTTTCGGCCGGCAACTCCGTCGCGCGCCACATGTACCAGCTCGCCACAGACCTGTAGGGCCGCCAGCGCTCGCCGAAGTGCTCAAGCTCCTTCGGCTTCGGAGATTCTTTCAGACCGTAAGCAATCGCGAAGCCCTTGCGCACGGCGAAGTCGCCGACGGGCAGAACGTCCGGGCGGCCGAGACGGAAGATGAGGAGCATCTCGACCGTCCAGCGTCCGATGCCGCGCACTTGCGTGAGCCGTGCGACGATCTCGTCGTCGGTCATGCGGCGCAGGCGCGCGAGCGTGGGCACAGTCCCGTCGAGAGTCTTGGCGGCGAGGTCTTTGAGCGACGCGAGCTTGGCGGCCGAGAGTCCGGCGGCTCGCAGGCTCTCGTCCGAAGCGGCGAGCAGGTCTTCGGGGCGCAGCTTCGCGCCGCCGAAGAGTTCGAGCACGCGCCGGTGAATCGCGGCGGCCGCGTTGCCGTGCAGTTGTTGGTAGACGATGTTTCGCGCGAGCGCCTCGAAGGGGTCGTGTAGTTTTCTGACTTGCAGCGCGGGCGGGCCGGCGCGGCGAATCAACGCGGCGAGGGTCGAGTCGGCGCGCGAGAGAAACTCGGCGGCCTCTTCGGGGTCGTAGCACAGGCCGTCGCGCCTCGCCTTCACGCGCCCCGCCTTCGCGCCCTCAGCCTCGTGCGTCGCCATCGGCTCGCGGCCCTCCGTCGTCGGCCTTCATGAGAACTCGGCTCACCAAGCGTACTCGCGGTTGACTTTCATCACGCGCAGGTTCGGGTGGCCGAGCGCGTCGAGCTCCGCGATGAGCGTCTCGCGGTAGGCGGGCTTGAGGTGCATGACGAGGACGGGCACGTCCTCGTGTTCGAGCTTTTGCAGCTCGCGCCGGAGCGAGGCGGGCGTCAGGTGTCCGGAGACTTCGGCGAGCTGCGCGAGGCGGTCGGGGAAGGAGGTCTCGACGACGAGCGCGTCGAGGCGCGGCTGGCGGTTGACGACGCGCCAGAACTCGTCGGTCGCGGAGGTGTCGGAGCTGAAGGCGATGGTGCGCTCGCCGTCCGAGAGGACGAGGCCGACGGTCGGGACGATGTGCGTGACGCGGACGGCCGTCGCGCGCAGGTGCGCGACTTGGAACTCGCGGCCCGGCTCGAAGGGGACGAACTCAAGCACCTGCGTCCGTCCATTTCTAAACTCGTGGAACGGCGGGTAGACCGTGCCGTTGAAGATGTCGCGCTTCAGCAGCGCGATGACTTCCTCGGTGGCGTGGACGCGCACCGGCTCGACGAGCGTGGCGAAGAGGTCGTCGACGAAGATGGGGAGCGTGGCGACGTGATCCATGTGCGGGTGCGTGACGATGAGGTCGCGGACTCGCGCGCGCGCGCGCTCGCCGATTGAGATGGCGACGCTCCCGGCGTCGACGGCCACGCGGTCGTCGATGACGAAGCAGCTCAGGCGCTGCTCCTCGGTGGCGCGCCCGTCGTCGTCGAAGCTGGAAGGGAGGAGGCGTATCTTCACACTCTCACCGGAGGCGCGTGCGCAGCTCGCGCATCGCGTGCAGGTACATGGCCTCGCGCTCCTCCTCGACGCCGACGACGACGCCGCGCGAGACGCGGAAGCGCTGGAAGGCGAGCTCGCTGGCGAGGCCGTGGAAGCGCGTGCGCGCGCGCCAGCCTTCGAGGCCGCGCCGACGCAGGGCGCCGAAGGTCGCGCCCATGCGCCCGCGCACCGAGCACAGGCGCTCGTACTCGTCGGGCGTCAGCAAGCCCCGCTCGATGTCGCCGCGCAGGTGCTCGCGCAGGATGCGGCCCTCGCGCCTGAGCGCGTAGAAGACCGTCACGAGGACGCCCGCGAAGATGGGAACCATGATGAGGAAGTACATCACGAGCGCGATGAGTCCGTTCTCGGTGCGGTCGGTCAGGTAGAGCGAGGTGTTCCAGAGGCTGTGCAGGACGACGGCGAGCGCGAAGCCGACGACGGGCATGACGAGGCGCGTCGAGCGTCGCGCGGAGTGCGCGGCGAGCCCGAGGCCGATGCCGGTCATGCTCGTAAAGAGCGGGTGCGCGTAGGGGCTGAACATTCCGCGCACGACGAACGTGCCGAAGGTGCGGCCTTCGAGCACGGCCTCGCCGTAGTACTTGATGTTCTCGGTCATCGCGAAGCCGAGTCCGACCATCGCCGCGTAGACGATGCCGTCGACCACGCCGTCGAACTCGTCGCGCTTCCAGAAGTAGAGGATGAAGAGCGCGAGGGCCTTCGTCCCTTCCTCGACGAGCGGGGCGGAGATGGCGAGGCCGTAGAAGTCTGCGGCGTCGCGGCCGAAGGCCGTCTCGACGGCGGTCGCGCCGATGGAGTTGACGATGATGGCGATGCCGACGGCGACCATCGCGCCCCACAGGAAGGCGACGGCGAGCAGCCACCCGGGCTCGGACTCGAAGCGGTCGACCCAGAGCGCCATCATCACGTAGACGGGGACGGGCAGGACGGCGACGACGAGCCCGGCGAGGAAGGGGACGGGGCCGGTCGAGAACCCGATGAGCAGGAGCGTGATGAGCCCGAGCAGCAGCGCGACGAGCGCGGCCATCACGCCGGCCACCCAACGCAGCGCGCTCTGGCGCGGCGGGCGCGCGATGCGGGGCGCGGGCGCGTGCGTTCGGGGGAGGCCTGTCAGGTCGCTCATCGAATCGGTCTGCTGAAAAAGGTTCGGCCGCTGAAAGTCGCGTCGCGCGGCCGCCGGAGAAGCGCGGGTCAGCCGCGCATGATGAGGCCGACGAGGTAGATCAGGAGGCCGCCGAGCGCGAGCACGGCGGCGAGTCCAAAGGCGACGAGGAGCGCCGAGCTTTTGCGAGGCGTCGCCGGTTGCGTCGCCTGCGGCGCGTGCCGTTCGGCCGGCCGCGCCGCGCCCGGAGGCGGGGCCGCGGACGGGGGCGGCTTCGGCGTCGCGGGCTGTGCGGGCTGCGCGGCTTCGAGGTCGCGCAGCGCGTACGCGCCGGAGATGGTCGAGGCGAGGAGGGCCGAAGGGTCTTCGCGCCTCTCGCGCGGCGCGCCCTCGAAGACGACCGCGCCGCACTCCGCGCAGAAGGCGTGGCCCTCGGGGACGCCCGCCCCGCATCTCTGACAAGTCACGTCCATTCAAGACCCCCGCGTGCGACCCTTTGACGTGCGCCCCGGAGAGCGCGGCCAAGTATAAACGAAAAAGCAGACGCTAGTCAGTAGTCTCTGTTGACAGCCCCGCGCGAAAAGTTGACTATAACGCCGTTTCGGTCGTCAGCCGCGCGCGTTTCCGTAAGTTCAGTTTCGAGAGGACGAGTTTGCCGGGCCGTTCAGCCGAGGAGTTCGGGGCGAAGGGGTCGCGCGCGCGTGCGGCGCGACGCCGGGCCCCCGCGCGCTCGACGCGTATGCCCTCGACGGCCGGCTACATGGCGGGGGCCGTCGCCATCTCGGTCGCCGTCTTCTTCGCGCTGTGGTGGCTCATGCGCGCGGGCGAGGACGAGGCGCCGTGGCTCCCGGCCGGGCTCGCCGCCGGCTGCGTGATGCTGGTCGCGGCGGCCGCGCGCGAGGTCGTCATGCGGCGCGCGTGGGCGCGCTACACGCGCGAGATGGAGTTGGAGATGCGCGGCGACGCGCCCGCGCGCGCGGTCGTCAAACCGTCGGCCCTGCCCTCGACCGTCCACGCCTCGGCCAACGCGCTGCGCACGCTCCAAGTCCGCCTGACCGAGGCCGACGCGCCGGGCGCTCTGCCCGAGGCGCACCTCGAAGCCTACCGCCTCTGCGAGCAGTACCTCGCGAGCAACGAAGAGGCGATGCGCTCGGCCGGCGCGCCCGAGGTGCGCGCCGCCCTGCGCGCGGGTCAGGAGCGCGTGCGCGCCCTACAGAAGAATCACCTGCTCGCATGGGCGCGCGGCGAGGCGACGGCCCGCACGCTCGAAGCGAGCCGGCGCGTCCGCACGTCCGACAAGATCGAGACGGCGCAGCGCGCGCTCGACGTGATTGAAGAGGCCCTGCGCGTCTATCCGGCCGAGCAGGAGTTGCACCAGTCCTCAGCCGCCGTGCGCAACTTCATCGCGTCGGTGCGGGTCGGGCAGTGGGTCGAGATGGCCGAGCGCGCGGCCTTCCGCGGTCGCTACTCGCGCGCCATCGCGCGCTACCGCGACGCGCTCTTCTATCTTTCGCGCGCCGACATGGGCGAGGACGCGCGCGGCGAGGCGGCCGAGCGCATCCAGCGCGAGATAGAGCTCCTGCGCGCGCGACTCGCGACGGACGACGCGACGACCACCGTCAGGCCCGTCAAACACGCGGCGCGGCGCAAGGCGGCGACGCGAAGCGCGCCCGCGCCTCCGCCCGACGACGCGCGCGAGGCCGACGGCTTAACGGGCGGCGAGGCGGAGGTCTGAAACGGGTTTTCGCCGCGCGGACGCGCCCGGCGCGGTTGGGATTTGCGCCCTTTTGTGCGACAATTTGGGCCTCTCTGTGCGCGCGGACGAGTTCGCCGCGCGAGTTCACAAGGCGGGTTTGCAGTAGTCGCGCGGGCCGAAGCAGCCGCCCGCGCCGTCCCGGCATCTAGTAGTTTTCCTCCGGCATCCCCGCGCCGGGCCCCGAACGTAAGGAAATAAAGTTATGAAGGCCACACTGAAGCTTCTCGCAATCGCCGCCCTCTGTCTTTCGGCCGCCCCTCTCTCGCTCGCGCAGCAGCAGGGCGGGCCGTCGTCCGCGCCGGCGAGCGCGTCGTCGTCCGTGCCGATGGCGCCGACGACTTCGGGGCTGACCGGCGGCGCGACCAACGAGGGCGCGCTCTCGAACGCGCTCGACGAGGCCGGCATCAAGAAGTACCAGCTCGGCCCCGGCGACGTGCTCGACCTGCGCGTCTTCGGCGAGCCGAACTTCACGGGCCAGCTCGTCGTCAACGACGAGGGCTTCGTCGAAGTCCCGTTCCTCAAGCCGATCGCGGCCAAGTGCCGGACGGACATCGAGGTCAAGCGCGACATCATCAAGTCGCTCTCCGAGTACCTCCAGAACCCGCAGGTCTCGCTCCGCATCACCGAGCGCCACAGCCGCCCGCCGGCCGTCGTCTTCGGCGCGGTCAGGCAGGCGACGCGCGCGCACATGAACCGCCGCGTGCGCCTGCTGGAGCTTCTGGCGGTGGCGGGCGGGACGACCGACGCGGCCGGCGGCGACATACAGATTTATCACACCGAGCCGCTGCTGTGTCCGACCGAGGAGGACGCCGTGGTGCTGGCCACGCAGAAGACGACCGAGGACACCTTCCAAGTGCCCTTCAACGTCTACTCGCTGAACGAGCTCAAGAAGGGCGAGCAGAAGGCCAACCCGATCATCCGCCCGGGCGACATCGTCATCGTCTCCGACGCGCAGCCCGTCTTCGTCACGGGCACGGGCGTCTACAGCCCGAACAACCTGTACCTGCGCAACGAGATGTCCCTGATGCGCGCCCTCGCGCAGGTCGGCGGCGTGCGCAAGGAGGCCAAGACCGACAAGGTGCGCATCTACCGCACCAAGCCCGGCCAGCTTGAGCCCGAAGTCCTGACCTTCAACTTCGACGACATACGCAAGAAGAAGGCGCCCGACGTGGCGCTCCAGCCCTACGACATCATCGAGGTCAACACGACGAGCGAGTGGGCGCCCAAGCGCATCGTCCCGACGCTGCTCGGCTTCGCGATGGGCGCGGCCGGCACGGT
Organism: Pyrinomonadaceae bacterium; assembly: GCA_035634035.1. Classification (GTDB taxonomy): domain Bacteria; phylum Acidobacteriota; class Blastocatellia; order Pyrinomonadales; family Pyrinomonadaceae; genus DASQDT01. Next base: position 12,539 of record DASQDT010000188.1, read on the forward strand.
CACGAACACGAGCGTCGTCCGCATCATCAACTGAGCGGCGCGCCCCGAACCTTTCAGGGGGACTATGGCAACGGAGAAGAGAAGGCCGGCCGCGGCCGCCGGCGCGCGCCCGAGGTCGCGGCGGCGCAAGACGGTGTTAATCACGGCGGCGGTGGTGGCCGTCGTCATCGCGCTGCTCATCTGGGAGCAGGTCGCGTACCTCTACGTGCTCTCGACTCTGGCGGTCGTCGCGCTGCTGGCCGTCGTCGCCTTCTCCGACATCGGCGCGGCGCGACAGCCCGCCTCCGAGCCGCCGCCCTTCGACGACTCGGCCGCCCTCGCCGACGGCCTGACCGCGCAGAACGCTTCGGCCGCCCGCCCCGCGCCGCGCGCGCGCCGCAGGGCGTAAGCGCGAGACGCGAACCGAGACGAAAGGCGAAAGCGGGAGGCCCGAAACCTCCCGCTTTCGCCTTTTACCTTTCGCCTTCCCGAACTACCTCTTGGCGCGGCCCGCGTCTTCTTGTTATATTATCCGAGCCCCCGCCGCTCACGACGGGCAGCACTCATCCCCACGCGCCCCGTCTCGCAAGCGGCTCCCCCGGACGGGACACTCCCCACAATATTTCCGACGCTCGAACAAAGGGTATTTCTTCATGCGCCATCTGCTCACGCTCGTTACGCTCGCGGCGACGCTCGTCTGGCCGCTCTCCGTCTCGCGCGCCTACACCTTGCAGTACACCGACCGCACCGGCGCCGTCCAGATTCGCTGGCCGACCAAGACCATCAACATCTCGCTCTCGACCTCGCTCAACTCGCCGCCGCCCAACATCAAGCCCGGCAGCGACGTGGTCGGCGCGGCCCGGCGCGCCCTCAAGAGCTGGTCGGAGGCCGCCAACATACAGTTCAACATCGGCTTCTCCGACGCGCAGGCCAGCACGCAGGACGGCGTCAGCCTCATCACCGTCTCGCCCGTCAACTCGACGCTCTTTAACGTCAACAACGCCCCGCAGGGCCGCGCGCGCATCACCTTCGACCCGAACTCGGGCGCGATTCAGGAGGGCGATGTCGCCATCAACCCGACCGCCAGCGCGCAGTTCTCGACCGACGGGACGCCCGGCACCTTCGACCTCGAAGCCACGCTCGCGCACGAACTCGGCCACCTGCTCGGCCTCGAACACTCCGGCATCGTCGCCGCGACCACGCAGCCGCGTCAGGGCACGAACGGCGTCTACGCGATGCCCGCCCTGACTTCGCGCACGCTCTCGGACGACGACCGCGCGGGCGCGCGCGCCATCGACGGCCCGCGCGACGGCCAGCGCGGCGGGCGCGGCACAATCGCCGGCACGGCGCGCTACGCCTCGGGCGCGGCCGCCTTCGGCGCGCACGTCTTCGTCGAGGACGTGGCCACGGGGCGCACCGTCGCCAGCAACATCGCGCTCCCGACGGGCGACTACCGCATCGACGCGCTGCCGCCCGGACAGTACCGCGTCCGCGCCGAGTACTTGGACGAGCCCGTCAACGCCGGCCAGATAGCCTCGCGCAGCGGAGCCTATCAGGGCCTCACGCTCGGCTCGACCGCGCCCTTCTTGACGACCGAGGTCGGCACGTTCACGGTCAGCGCGGGCGCGACGACCCCGCTCGACGTGAGCGTCCCGACGGGCCAGCAGTTTATGAACGCCTCGCTCCTCGGCACGAACGACCAACTTTCGGCCGTCCCCGTCCCCGTCGTGCCGGGCCGCACGCACCGCATCCTCGTCGCGGGCGAGAACGTCCACAACGTGCCGACGACGGGCGTCAGCGTCAACTCGCCGCACGTGACGGTCGTCCAATCGACGGTGCAGAAGATTTTCTTCGGCGGGCTGCAAGTCCTGAGCTTCGACGTGAGGGTCGCGATCACCGCGCCGCCGGGCGACTACAGCATACGCCTGCGGAGCGCGACCGAGACCTCATACGTGACGGGCGGGCTGACGGTCGATTTGCCATTCGGCGTCACCTCAGGCAACCCCATCGACAACGCGCAGTTCTTCGTCGCGCAGCACTACCGCGACTTCTTCGGCCGCGAGCCGGACGCCGCGGGCCTCGCCTTCTGGGCCGACCAGATAACGTCGTGCGGGACAAATCAGGCGTGCCGCGAGGTGCGCACGATTAACGTCTCGGCCGCCTTCTTCCTCTCGATTGAATTTCAGGAGACGGGCTTCTTGGCCTACCGCCTCTACCGCGCGTCGTACGGGCGCTTCCCGCGCTTCCGCGAATTCTTGCCGGACAGCGAGCAGATAGGGCGCGGCGTCGTCGTCGGCGAGCCCGGCGCGGAGGCGCGGCTCGAACAGAACAAGCAGGCGTTCATCAACGAGTTCGTCAACCGGCCCGAGTTCCTCGCGCAGTACCCGACGACGATGACGCCCGAGCAGTTCGTCGACACCCTGAACGTGAACACGGGCGGCTCGCTCTCTCAGCCCGAGCGCGACGACCTCGTCAACCGCCTGCGCAACGGCGCGCTGACGCGCGCACAGGTGCTGCGTGCCGTCGTCGACGACGCCGACTTCCGGGCGCGCGAGAAGAACCGGGCCTTCGTGCTGATGCAGTACTTCGGCTACCTGCGGCGCAACCCGGACGACCCGCCGAACACGGACTTCGCGGGCTTCAACTTCTGGCTCGGGAAGTTGAACGAGTTCAACGGCGACTTCATCGCGGCCGAGATGGTCAAGGCGTTTATCACCTCGGGCGAGTACCGCGCGCGGTTCGGGCCTTCGTAAACCGAATCGAGGTCTAGAAAAAAAAAGGACGGGCCGGAGTAGCCCCAAATCTACTCCGGCCCGTCTTTTTGGCGC
>DASQDT010000189.1:0-9073 GCA_035634035.1 Pyrinomonadaceae bacterium
AGAGAGAGCCTGAGCGCCGCTCCCAAGATTTGACGCGCGGGCGCGGAGTCGGGCGCGAGACGCACGGCCTCGGAGGCGACGCGTGCGGCCTCGTCGCCGCCCTCGACGCCCAAGTAGAACGACGCGACGCGCAGCAGCCGCCGCGGGTTCTCTTTCACGCGCCGCTCGATGCGCCGCGCCAGCTCGAAGGCCGCCTCGCGGTGGTTGCGCAAGAAAAGGTTCGCGGGCAGTTGCGCGACGACCGCGTCGAAGAGTCGTTCGGACATCTCGGGCGCGAAGTCGGCGACCGCCGCGTTAAAGAGCTCCATGCCGCCGCGGCTGTCGCCCGCGCCGAGACGCTCGTCGCCGAGCGCGGCCCGCGCGCCGACCAGAAGCTCGCGCGCGCGCAAGACGGACTCGCTCCGCGGGTGCGCCTTGACGAACGCCGTCAGCCGCTCGACCCTCTCGGCCGCCGAGAGCTTGACGACCTCGTCGAGCTCGGCCTTGAGCGCCGCCTCGTCCTCCGGGCCGGCCGCCGAAGACTCGTTCGACGACGCCCCGCCCGCGCGCTTCGCGTCCTTCTTGGCCGCGCCCTTCTGCGTCGCCCCGGCCTTCGGCGCACTCTGACCCTTCGCGCCCTTCGCGGCCTTCGCGCCTTCCTTCTGCGCGGCCGACACGGCGAACGCCGACAGCGCCGACAGCGCCAAGAGGACGGGCAGGCACGCGCACGCGAAGGCGACCAACGCGCGCCGGAGTCTCTTACTCTCGCGTAACTTCATCGCTTCGGCTCTCCTACCTGATGGCTTCGATAAGGACGCGGCCCGTCGCGTTGCTCGGCGTCTCCGAGCGCAGGAGCACGGCGAGCGTCGGCGCGAGGTCGGCCGGCGTCGCCGCCTGCTCGTAGCGGCCCGGCGCGACGCCCCCGCCCATGATCATCAGCGGGACGTGCGTGTCGTAAGAGTAAGGCGAGTAGTGGTCGGCCGTGTAGGTGACGACGAGCGCGAACGGCTGCGGGACGACGACCGCGTCGCCGCTCCGGAGCACATGAAACCCGTGGAGCACGCGCCGCGCGACGGGGTCGTTCGGCGAAATCGCGCCGCGTTCGAGCTGCGTGCGCGTGAAGCAGCGCGCCATGCCCTCGACCCTGAGCGCGCCTTCGCACGCGGCGCGCTCGGCGTCGGCGCGCGAGACGCGGTCGCGCCGCAACGCTTCGAGGTTCAGATAGACGTTGCCGTTCTTCGCCGTGTATTCGAGCAGGTAGTCGTCGGCGCGTCCGGCCGAGTCGTTCGGCGCGAGGCGGTCGCGCAAGCCCTCCTTGATCTTCTCCCTGATCTCCTCCTGCTTGACGCGCGCGCCCGGCAAGCGCAGAGACGCCGAGTGTTCGGGGATGGGCGCGACGCCGTGGTCGGCCGTAAGGGCGACGACCGTGTTGCGCAGGCCCACGCGCGAGTCGACGAAGTCGAGGAGCGCGCCTATCTGCCGGTCGACGCGCAAGACGGCGTCCATCGTCTCGTGGCTGTAGGGGCCGTAGCGGTGGCCGACGTAGTCGTTGGCCGAGAAGCTGACCGAGAGCACGTCGGTGTCCGCGTCCGCGCCGAGCCCTTCGTTCGTGATGGCCTCTTTCGCGAAGTCGACGAGAATGTCGTTGGCGAAGGGCGTGTAGGGAAGTTCGGCGTAGAAGTTTCGGTTGGGGCGCTCGGCGCCGCCGGTGACGGTGTGCGGGAAGGTGTTGCGCGTCTTGCCTTGCGTGCCGCGCTCCCACGCGGCGTCGTCCGCGCCCGCGCGCCGCGCGTACTCGGCCTCGGGCGCGAGCCTGTCCCAGCGCGCGCCGAAGTACTTGTCCGACGGACGCTGCGCGTTGAAGCGCGCGACCCACGCGGGAAGCTCTTTGAAGTAGTAGCTGCTCGAAACCATCGCGCCGTTCTGCGCGCTCAGCCAGTAGGCGGCGCTTGCGTTGCGGCCGACCGGCATCATCGCGCCGCGGTCTTTGACCGAGACGCCGATGACCTTCGACCGGCCCGCGGAGGCGAGCCGCAGCTCGTCGCCGACGGTCGAGGCGAGCAGCCTGCGCGGGCTCGCGCCCGACTCCTCGTCGCCGCCGCCGAGTATGCGCGCCTCGTCGTCGGCGGTGTTGAAGACGCGGCGGCCGCCGTCGCCTTTGGCGTTGCGCTCGTACCACTCGTTGCCGATGACGCCCGTCTCCGAGGGCCACGCGCCCGTCAGCATCGTCGCGTGTCCGGGCGCGGTCTCGGTCGGGACGTGGTCGTAGTTGGCGTTCGCCCACGACGCGCCCTCGCGCATCATGCGGCGCAGCCCGTTCGCGGCGAAGAGGTCGCCGAAGCGCTCGACGTACTCGTAGCGGAACTGGTCGACGGCGATGAAAAGCACGAGCCGCGGCCTCTGCCAAGACGACGCAGAGGATGCGCGGGACGGCGTCGCGTCGCCGCGTCGCGTCTGCGGCGCGACGGCCGTCGTGTTGGCGAGCGCGAGGAGGAGCGAGAGGAGTGCGGAGGCGGCGCGGCGCGCGCTCGCGTGGCGCGTCTTGGTCGTGTTATTCATGCGGCGTTCGACGGGGGGTGAACTTCTCTTCGGGTTGATTAAAGGTGAACGAGCGGGCATCATAACACCGCCGGCCGCGGCGGCGCGAGCGCGCCCCCGAAGCGTTGCGCCGCCCTCAAAAACTTTCCGACGCCGAGTGTAAAAAATTTTGGACGAGTTCGAGCAGGAGCTGAGCGAGCGTCTCGCGGCCGCGCAGGAGCGGGCGCGCACGCGGGGCCGCAACGACGTGGCCGACTATCTCCTCCTGCGCGCCGCCAACGACGCGCGTCGCGCCGAGTCGGTCGCGTGGCTCGTCGAAGCCTTCACGGCGCTGGCCGGCGAGGCGAACCGCGCGGGCGCGAGCGTCGGGCTCGCGCGCGACGAGGCGCACCGCTTCCGCGTCGGCAACTCCACGATGGTCGGCACGCGACTCGTCCTGTCGAGCGGCGTGCGTCGCGTCACGCTCGAAGCCGGCTGGCCGCGCGCGCCGCGCGACGGCATCGTGCGCGGCGGCGGCCTCGCCTCCGCGCGCGTCACGCACTTCGGCGACGCGAGGGCCGGCGCGGAATTCCTGCTCGTCGCGCCCGCGGACGAAGAGTCCGCGCCGCGCTGGCTCGTCCTCGGAGACGACGGCGCGCGCGACCCACTTTCCGAAGAACACCTCCGACGCCACCTCACGAAACTCCTCGGCTAAAAGTCCCCGAAGATTTTCCGCACGCGTTTGCACGAAATGCGTCTGCCGCCCGCCGTAAAACGTCGAGGCGCGCGGGCGCGCGTCTTTCGCCGCGAACCCGACGCGCGCGTCTTTCTCTTTTCGTTTCAACGAGAACGCGTGCGCGCGCACGCGCGGCACAATCTTTGCCGCCACGCGCGTCGGAATAGTCGCTCTCGGAATTCCCCGGACGGACGCGACCCCCAACACGGCACACGGACGCGAGTCAGGCACGTTTGTCAAAAACTACGACGCCGCCGTCTCCGCCCGGGCCGCCGGAGAGAATTTTCAAGGAGACAAAAAGAGATGACCAACCGACGCAGTTCACTTTTCAGCCTCGCGGCCTTCGCGCTCGTCGCCATGCTCACGACGGCGACGGCCGCGGCGCAGGAGCCGTGGTGGCGCGGCGACAATAACCGCCGCGACGACGGCAACTACCGCCGCGACGGCTACCTCAACGACCGCGAGCGCCGCGTCCTGCGCGACGCCGCGCGCCGCATCAACGACCGCAGCCGAAGCTTCCAGCGCAACCTCGACCGCGCCCTCGACCGGAGCCGCCACGACGACACGCCGCGCGAAGACCGCGTCAACGACGACGTGCGCGAGTTCCGCTCCGCCGCCGAGCGCTTCCGCGACCGCGCGGGCGACGACCGCGACCTCAATCGCAGCCGCGAAGACGCGCGCACGCTTTTGCGCACGGCCGCGCGCATCGACCGCGTCGTCTCGCGCCTGCGCATCGACTCGCGCACGCGCTCGGACTGGCAGCAGATTCGGGCCGACCTGCGCACCGTCGCGGACATCTACAACCTGCGCACGGGCGACTTCGACGACAACGACCGCTACCCGCAGCGCGACCGCCGCGGCCGCGGCGGCAACAACGGCAACTGGCGCTGGCCGTTCTAAAAAGGATGAAGGCGGAAGGATGAAGGATGAAAGCGCGGCGGCGTGAGTTGAACGGTTCAGCTCAAACGGCCGCGCTTTCATCCTTCCGCCCTCCTTTTGTGCGACAATGTCGCTCATGTCGGATGAGAAGCGCGGCGACGCGGCGGGCGTGCTCTACCTCGTCGCCACACCCATCGGCAACCTCGAAGACATCACGCGGCGCGCCCTGCGCGTGCTCGGCGAGGCCGACCTCGTCGCCTGCGAGGACACGCGCCGCACGCGCGCCCTGCTCGAACACTTCCAGCTCAAGACCCCCACGCTCAGCTACCACGAACACAACGAGCGCTCGCGCTCGGAAGAACTGATCGCGCGCCTGCGCGCCGGCCAAACCATCGCGCTCGTCTCGGACGCGGGCACGCCGGCCGTCAGCGACCCCGGCTTCCCGCTCGTCCGCGCGTGCGTCGAGGCCGGCATCGAAGTCGTCCCCGTGCCGGGCGCGTCGGCCCTCGTCACGGCGCTCGTCGCGTCGGGGCTGCCGACCGACGAGTTCTACTTCGGAGGCTTCCTGCCCGCGCGCCCGCAGGCGCGACGCGCGCGGCTCGCCGCCTTGCGCGACCTCCGCGCGACGCTCGTCTTCTACGAAGCGCCGCACCGCATCGCGCACGCGCTCGCCGACGCGCGCGAGGTTCTGGGCGAGCGTCGCGCGGCGGCGGCGCGCGAGCTGACGAAGATTCACGAGGAGTTCGCGCGCGGGACTCTGACGGAGTTGCGCGAGCGCTTCGCGGGCGAGGGCGCGGCGCGCGGCGAGTTCGTGCTCGTGATTGACCGTGATGTGATCGAGGTCGAGGGCGCGGGCGCGGTGAGTGCGGCGGAAGGAATCGCCGAGCGCGTCGCGGCGTTGGAGGCCGAAGGGTTGGAGCAGCGCGCGGCCTTGAAGCGCGCGGCGCGCGAGTTGGGGATGAGCCGCGACGAGGCTTATCGCCGTCTGGTCGAAGAGCGCGCGCGGAAGAAGCCTTGAGAGCGCCGCGGCAAAAGTTCTTGAGAGCTTGGCCGAAGAGAGTTTAAGAGGCTCAGCGTCCGGCGTCGGCCGAGTCGGCTGCGTCGGCGTCGTCGAAGGTCAGGTTCTCGACGAACCAGCGGCGGCCGTCGTAGCGGAGCATGGCGCGGCCTCCGCGCACGGCTTCGGAGTCGAGGCCGACGAGCGCGGCGTTCTTGCGCGCCGCCTCGCCCAACGCGGCGTGCTCGCCGCTGCGCACGTCGAAGTGGCGGCCGAGGTCGTTCGGCCTCCACTTCCAAGTGAACTCGACGGTCGAGAGCTCGTAGACGCCCGGCGAGGTCGGGTAGACCCGCTTCACTTCCAGAAACTCGCGCGCGCCGACGGGCACGGCCCACACGCGGCCGTCCGCCTCCTTCGTCTGCGCGCCCGACTTCTCGGAGGCCGCCCACCCGGCCGACTCCCTGCGCCCCTCCTCCGTCAGCTCGACCCGCGTCACCTCGGCCCAGACCAACTGCGCCTCGCTCACCTCTTCGCCCGCGCCGACGACCGTGCTTTCGGGCGCGCCCGCCGCGTTGGCCGTCCGCACGCGCACGAGCCCCAACTCGCGCAGCACGGGGACGGCCGGGCCGGTGTGCCCGTCGACGCGCTCGGAGAGCGAGAAGGTGACGGGCGCGTTGAACTGTTCGGACTGTCTTATCAGCTCGGCCTGAAACTCGTCGGCGCGGCTGCGGCCGAACGTGCCGGCGGCGTAGAGCGCGGCGGCCGTCGCGAGCACGAGCGTGATGACGGCGGCCGCCTTCATCCGCCACGAAGGCAGGAGCGCGGCGACGAACGAGCGCCCGACTTCGGGGCCGGGCGCGGGCGCCTCGCGCGCGTGCTTGCGGCACAGCGGGCAGTAGAAGCCCCGAAACTCCGTCCCGCAGAACGAGCAGACGCGCGGCGTCCCCTCGGCCGGCGCGACCGTCGCGAAGTCGCCCGCGTCCTCGGCCGCTTCAGTCGTGACCTCTTCGAGCAGCGCCAGCAGCTCGCCGCAGCGCCTGCACTCGCCGGCCTCGACCCAGTTGACGAGCCCGCACCGGGCACACTTCACACTCTTCATCTTGTTCACCGTCGCTTCGTGGGATTCGCGCCCGGAAATCCGGAGGGGGCTGCTTAACGACTGCTTCCGAGGCGATTTAAAGGCCGGACTTCGTGAGTCTTCTGCCGCGGGGGGCGCAGGTGTGAGGGCCGCGCCGCAACCTCAAACAGTATAGATACGCGCCGACGCGCGCGGCAAGGCTTTTTTCCGACGCGCGGCGTCGTGACGTTCTACGCCTGCTGGACGGCTTGGATGAGGCGGCCGAGCGACTCTTTCGCGTCGCCGTAGAGCATCCCCGTGACGGGCTTGAAGAAGAGCGGATTCTCCAACCCGGAGAAGCCGCGACCCCGGCCGCGCTTCAGGACGACGACCGAGCGCGCGCGGTCGACTTCGAGAATCGGCATCCCGGCGATCGGGCTCTGCGGGTTGTCGCGCGCGTCGGGGTTGACCACGTCGTTCGCGCCGATGACGACGGCCACGTCCGTCGAAGGGAACTCGTGGTTGATCTGCTCAAGCTCGTAGAGCGACGAGTAAGGCACGTTCGCCTCCGCGAGCAGCACGTTCATGTGGCCGGGCATACGCCCCGCGACCGGGTGGATGGCGTACTTGACCGTGACGCCGCGCTCTTCGAGCGAGTTCGCCAACTCTCTGACGACGTGCTGCGCCTGCGACGTCGCCAGCCCGTAGCCGGGGACGATGACGACCTGCTTGGCGTAGGCCAGCTGCACGGCCACGTCCTCGACGTTTATCTCGCGCATCTCGCCCTGCTCGCCGGCCGCGGCCGCGTCGTCCTTGACGCTCCCGAACGCGCCGAACAGCACGTTCGTTATCGAGCGGTTCATCGCGCGGCACATCAGAATCGAGAGGATGAAGCCGGAGAAGCCGTCGAGCGTGCCCGCGATGATGAGCACCTTGTTGTCGAGCACGAAGCCGGTCGCGGCGGCCGCGAGCCCGGCGTAGGAATTTAAGAGCGACATCACGACCGGCATGTCGGCCGCGCCGATGGGCATGACGAGCATGACGCCGAACAGGAAAGCGAGCGCGATCATCGCGTAGAAGGGCGCGGCCGCGCCGGGGTTAAAAAGCGTGTAGACGAAGAGCGCGACGGTCGCGGCCAGAAGCGTCATGTTGAAGACGTTCTGCCCCTTGAACGTCATCGGCGTGCCGCGCACGAGCCCCTGCAACTTGGCGAAGGCGACGAGGCTGCCCGTCGTCGTCAGCGCGCCGAGCATGACCTCCAAGTTGATGGCGCCCATCTTGACGCCTTCCAGCTCCGCGCCGTGCCGCATGTACTCGGCGATGCCGACGAGCGCGGCGGCGAACGCGCCGAAGGCGTGCGACAGGGCGGTGCGCTGCGGCATCGCCGTCATCGGAACCCAGTAGGCCATCGCGCCGCCGACGGCGCCGCCGACGATGAGCCCGGCGATGATCAGCTCGTAAGAGACGATGTCGTGATGCAGGAGCGTCCCGACGATGGCGAGCAGCATCCCGAACTCCGCGAGGTGCATTCCGCGCTTCGCCGACTCCGGGTGGCTCAAGCCCTTGAGGCCGAGGATGAAGAGGATGCCCGCGGCCAGATAGGTGAACTCGATGAAATAGAATCTCTCCATCCGCGTCGCCCCTTCAGCCCTTCAGAGCCTTCTTCCCGTCGCCCTTCGCGGCCGGCAGTTCCTTCCGCTTGAACATCCGCAGCATCCGGTCGGTGATCATGAAGCCGCCGACGACGTTGATGGTCGCGCAGGTGACGGCGACGAACCCGAGCACGGTGCTCAAGGGGTAGCCGAGCACCTTCATCTGGTCGTGGCCCAAAGAGCCCGCGATGACGATTGAGCCGACGAGCGAGATGCCCGAGATGGCGTTGGTCGCCGACATCAGCGGCGTGTGCAGAAGCGGCGGCACGCGCGAGATGACCTGATAGCCGAGGAACGCCGCCAGCGCGAACACGTACAGCGCGGCGATGAGTGATTCCGGTTTCACTTCCAACCCTCCCGACCCGTCATTGTTGTTTCGCCGCTTCGAGCGCGGCGGAGACGCGCGTGTTGACGACCGCGCCGTCGTGCGTCACGCACGACGGGCCGACGACGTCGTCGGCGAGGTCGACGTCGAGCCGGCCGTCTTTGATGAGGAGACTCAGGAAGCTCGTCGCGTTGCGCGAGTAGAGCTGGCTGGCGTGGACGGGCACGGTCGCGGGCAAATTCAGAGGCGTCATGACCGTCACGCCGCCCGACTCGACCTCCTCGCCGGGACGGCTGAGCGCGCAGTTGCCGCCCGTCGCGCCCGCCAAATCGACGACGACCGAGCCGCGGCGCATCCCGGCCACGGCGTCCTCCGTGAGCAGCAGCGGCGCGCGACGGCCGGGCACTTGGGCGGTCGTGATGACGCAGTCGGCCGTGCGCGCGTGCTTCGCGATCAGGTCGCGGCCGCGCTGCATCGCCTCTTCCGAAAGCTCCTTCGCGTAGCCGCCCTTGTCCTCGGTCTCGATGCCGCCGAGGTCGACTTCGAGGAAGGTCGCGCCGAGCGAGCGCACCTGCTCTCCGGCGGCCGCGCGCACGTCGTAGCCTTCGACGACCGCCCCCAAGCGTCGCGCCGTCGCGATCGCCTGAAGGCCCGCGACGCCCGCGCCCAAGACGAGCACGCGCGCCGGGGGAACCGTGCCGGCCGCCGTCATCAGCATCGGGAACATACGCGGCAGGCGCTCGGCCGCCATCAGGACGGCCTTGTAGCCGGCGACGGTCGCCATCGAGGAGAGCGCGTCCATCGCCTGCGCGCGCGTGATGCGCGGGACGAGTTCCATCGAGAAGGCCGTCAGCCCGCGCTCGGCGAACGGCCACATCGCCGCGGGCTCGTCCAGAGGTCGCAGGAAGCCTAAGACGACCGCGCCGGGCTT
>DASQDT010000190.1:0-13698 GCA_035634035.1 Pyrinomonadaceae bacterium
GGGCGCGGCCTTCTCCTCGTCTCTCACGCTAACGTCCATCGGCGCGAAATTATAATTGATGAGCGACGCGGTTAGAAGGACTCCGGGCGCCGCGCTCAGACGAGTCTCGTGGGCTCGTCGGCGGGCGGGTCGCCGGCCGGCGCGGGCGAGTCGGGCGCGCGCACGGGCGCGCGCGGCTGCGGGTTCGAGTCGGGCGGGAGCGGCGGCGGCGCGTCAGGGTCTGAGGGCCGCGGCGCGGGCGTGTCGTGCGGCGCGCCCGGCGGCGGCACTTCGGGTTTCTCGGCTGACGACTGTCGGCTCATCCCAACTCTCCTTAAACTTTTCGCGGCCTCGGCAGTTTGCAAAGCCTCGCACACGAATCCGCATTACGCAACCCCCGCGCCTCCGCGCGGCCGCAAAGACGCGCGAAGGCGGAGGCCGGCGCGCGGCACGCGGGTTGAAAGGCTCGGAGGGCGAGAGGCGCGCGGAGTTGTTCGAGGGACGCGCGCCGGAGACTTCCGTCGAAACGCTTCGGGCCGAAGGAGGCAAGCCATGAGCACCATCGTCATCACCTACCTGACCTACCTCGCCTTGAGCATCGGGCTGACCGTCTGGGTCGCGCAGACGCTCCACAAGAACGGGCGCGTCTTCCTCGTCGACGTTTTCCACGGCAACGAGGCTCTGGCCGACTCGGTCAACCACCTGCTCGTCGTCGGCTTCTACCTCATCAACTTGGGCTACGTGACGCTCGCGCTGAAGATCGGCGCGCGGGTCGAGGACGCGCGGGCGGGCATCGAGGCGCTGTCGTGGAAGGTCGGCCTCGTGCTCCTCGTCCTCGGCGGGATGCACTTCTTCAACCTCTACGTCTTCAGCCGCATACGCAACCGCGCCGTCTGGCGCAGGCCCTTCCGCCCCGACGCCTACGCCGGATTCAAAGAGGACTCGGGAGTGTGAGGAGTGACAGTGGTCAGTAGTTTTCGTCAAACGGGGGCGGCGCGCTTCGTGTGAGCGCGCCGCCCCCGAAAGGTTTTTCTACCGTCTACTGTTTGCCGGCTACTGACTACTCTTTTGCCTTCTCATCATGTCCGCGACGACGAAGCGAATCATGCGGTAGTTGATGCGGCGGGGGAGTTCTTCGCGCAGGGGCTTGAGGCGGTCGGTGCCGAGGCGCGCGGCCGCCTGTTCGACGAGCGCGCGGTCTTCGGGCGTGACGTGGGGCGCGAGGTCGAAGGGGCGGCCCTCGACGATCGCGTCCGCGAGGTGTTTCTCGACGGTCATCTCCGAGAGCCCGCGCAGCTCGCAAATCTCCTCGATGGTGCGGCCCTGCGTGTAAAGCTCGTATGTCTCGTCGGTCGTGCTCCGGCGGGTCGCGGTCGGGGCGGTTGGTGTCGCCGTCGCCGTCGCCGTCGAGACGCGGGAAGGTGACGCGTCGCGGCGCGCGTGAGAGGCGCGTGCGCGAGGGAGTGCGAGCCGGACGGAGGCGCGCTCGCGCATGACCTCGGCGCCGAAGTCCGTGAGCGAGACGGTCGGGTAGACGCCCTCGGCGACCGAGAGACAGTCGGCTTCGACGAGCGCGTCGACGTAGAGCATGATTTCGTCCTGCGTCATGTCCGAGAGGATGCCGTAGGTCGAGAGCTTGTCGAGGCCGCCCTGCGAAATCTTGGCCGAGCGCGAGCCGCGCAGGGTCGCCGCGAGCAGACCTTTTCCGAAACGGCCGTTCATGCGCGCCGCGCACGCGAGGATTTTGCGCGCGCGCAGGGCTTCGTCGGCCGAAAGCTCGCGCGGCTCGGCGGCCTCCGCTTCGTCCGGTTCGCTCAGGCGCGTCTCGCCGCGCGACTCGGCGTCGGCGGCCTTGCGGCGCGTGCGCCGGCTCTCCTTCAGCTCGTCTTCGAGGTCGAGGCCGAAGGGGACGTTCTTCATGATGAAGCGGTCGAGCGCCGAGGCGGGCGCGACGGGCGCGCGCAGGGACGGAGGCGGGGGCTCCGCGTCGCGCGCGACTTCGGGCCGAAGCGGCGACGCGCCCGCGGCCCACGCCTCGAACTCGTCCGGCTCCTCCGGCGTCGCCTCGTCAAAGACGACGGCCGCGCCCTCGCCCGCCTCGCCTTGCGCGTACTCGTCCGCGTAGTCGTAAGGGCTCTCGAAGGCTCGCGACTCGGCGGCGTCGTCGCCCGAATCGTTGACGGCGCTGCTGACGGCAGTCGTCGTCGCCGTCGCCGCCGCGGCGTGCGCGCCCTCGGCCTCGTCGGCGGCGAGGCAGTTGCCGCACTTGCCGCAGCGCACCGGGTGCGAGCGGTCGCCGAAGTAGTCGAGGATGAACGCGCGGTAGCAGCGCTCGGTGTAGCAGAAGGAGATGACCTCGCGCAGCTTGCGCTGTTCGAGCGCGGCGCGGCGCGCGAGTTCTTGCGGGCGTATGCGCAAATTCCGGACGGGCGTCTCGTCGAGCATCACGACGCCGCGCGCGCGCCCCTCGCTCGCCACGCGCTCGATGTGCCCGGCCTTCTCCAAGACGACGAGCGACGAGTAGACGGCCATCTCGTTCTTCAGCCCCGCGCGCGCGGCCAGATCGCGCGCCGAAAGCTCGACGCGCTTCTGTCCCGTCGCGGCCAGAGCCTCGTAGACGCGCGCGATGACTTCGGGCGGCGGGTAAGAGCCTTCGATGAAGTAGTCCTGCGTGCGCTTGTCGGCGTAGTTGAAGAGCAGCACGCAGGTCGAGGGCAGGCGGTCTCGCCCGGCGCGCCCTATCTCCTGATAGTAGGCCTCGATCGAGCCGGGCATATGGTAGTGGGCGACGAAGCGTATGTCGGGCTTATCTATCCCCATGCCGAAGGCGTTGGTGGCGACGATCATCTGCGCGCGGCCCGACATGAAGTCGTCCTGCGCGCGCACGCGCTCGTCGTCGGTCATCCCGGCGTGATAGCCGATGACGGAGAGCTTCGCGGCGGCGAGCTTCTGCGTGATCTGTTCGACCGACTTGCGCGTCGAGGTGTAGACGATGCCGGAGCCGCCCTCGCAGGCTTGGGCGAGGCCCTTGATGCGCGCGATCTTCTCGCGCTCGCGCGGCGTGTGGATGACGCCGATGGAGAGGTTCGGGCGGTCGAAGCCGCTGACGAAAGCGACGGGGTCGCGGAGGTCTAACTGCTCGATGATGTCGGCGCGGACGTACGGCGTCGCCGTCGCCGTCAAGGCCACGGTCTGCGGGCGGCCGACGCGCTCCATGAAGGATTTCAGGCGCAGGTAGTCGGGGCGGAAGTCGTGGCCCCAAGAGGAGATGCAGTGGGCCTCGTCCACCGCGAAGAGTGAGATGCCGGCGCGCGCGACCGTCTCGACGAAGTGCTGGCTGCGGAAGCGTTCGGGCGCGACGTAGACGAGCTTGAAGCGGCCGTCGCGCACGCCCGTGATGCGCGCCTTCTGCTCCTCGAAATCGATGGAGCTGTTGATGAAAGTGGCGGGGAGCCCGCGTGCGTGGAGCGCGTCGACTTGGTCTTTCATCAGCGCGATGAGCGGCGAGACGACGAGCGTCGCGCCGTCGCGCATCATGGCGGGCAACTGGTAGCAGAGCGATTTGCCGCCGCCGGTCGGCATCACGACGACCGTGTCGCGCCCTTCGAGCACGGCCTCGACGACCTCGCTCTGGCCCTCGCGGAAACGCTCGAAGCCGAAATGTTCGCGCAGCGCGCTGAGCGCCGCTTCCATCTGTGTCATCTGTGTGAGCCTGACAGGGTGCAGGGTGAAAAGAGGATTTTAACCCGCGGCGCGCGCGGTGTCACACGGGGATTCGGATTGCACGGGGGCCGTGTTAATCTCGCCGGACGATGAAGCGCGGCGAGTGGAAATCGCGCACGAAGCGCGACCTGATGATCGAGGTCTGGGAGCGTCTGGACTGCGAGACCGTGGGCGCGGAGGAGCTGCGCGCGGTCAACGAGGCGGTCGTCGGCGCGTTCGGCGAGGGCGCGGCCGAAAGCCCGGCCCGCGTCGCGCGCCTGCTCGCGGACGAGGGCGCGGAGCTGCGTCACGCCGAAGTCTTGGAGGCGGACGCGCGCTGGCGCACGGCCGACCCCTACGAGGCGATGTTCCGCAACGTCCTGAAGTTCGCGACGTTCGACGAGGCCGTCGCCTCGCTCAAGCGCCTCGACAACTTGCGACGGCAGTTCAAGCGCAAGAATGACAAGGACGGCCTGCGGCGCGTGCACGAGACGGTGATGCGCGGGAAGCAGAGGGCCGAGATGATCGCGCGCAACCGCGCGGTGAACGAGGCGAAGCGCGCGGAGAAGTCGGAGATGGTCGAGTGGTTCACCGTCTGGCTGCGCCAGCCCGAAATCTTCGACGACTGGGTCGCCCTGCGCCGCCGCTCCAAAGAGTTCCGCGAGCGCTTCGGCGACTAGGGCTCGGGCGACTTGCGCCGCGCGCGCCCGTCTCTTAACTCACGCGCGGCCCGGTTCGAGCGACTGGTGAATCTGCTCGCGCTCGATGCTGTACTTCGCGAGCTCGATGGCCTCGACCTTGTCGGTCGTCTGAAGGTGGCTCAGAAGCCTCTCGCGGCGCGAGCGTTCGCGCGCGTCCGCGCCCGCCGCCGCGATGAGCGCGCGCAAGTCCTCCTCGCTCTCCTCCTTCGTCCCGTTCTTCAGACAGAGCAGCGCGAGGCCCGCGAGCGGGAAGCGGTCGAAGCCCTCGACGAGAAAGGCGCGCATGGCGGGGCTGTTGTGGAGGTGGAAGCGGATGGTCTGCTCGACGCCGCGCACGGGGTACTGCGGGAAGACGGCCGAGTGGATGACGGCCGACGCGAAGTTGTTGAGCAGCAGCTCCGCCATCAGCTTCACCTCGTCCTCGGAGGCGCGGTCGCCCTCGGCCCAAGCCCTGTTCTCGTAGAAGTAGGGGCGCAGGTAGGGGCGCTCGACGAGGAGCCTGAGGTGGTCTGAGGTCTCCGCCATCGCGCGCTGCACGAGCTGTATCTCGGGCTGCAGCCGCGCGCTCTCCAACTGCCTGCGCGCCGTCTCCAACTGCTCGCGCGCCGCGCGCAACTGCCGCACGAAGACCGAGTAGTTGAGCAGGCCCGTCAGCACCAGCAAAAGCGTCCCGCCGATGGTCAGCAGCGAGATTGTCAGCTCGATACTCACGCGGTTACTCCTCGCATCTCAGTCGCCCGCCCGCCCGCCGCGCGAAAGCCCTTCGATGGTGTCGACCGTGTAGCGTAAGACGATGGGGTTGACCTGTGCCGCGAAACGCGCCGAGGGTCGTGAGGGTCAGGGAGAAGACGACCCAGCGGCGGTACGGCCTGACGAAGGGCACGAGCCGCGGGATGATCTGCCGGATGCTCATCTCGCTTCAGCTTAAAAGAAGTCGTCTCCCCGCGGCCTCTCGGCGGCCTCGGCGCTCACGCGCGCGAGGGGGCGGGCGGCGCGCCCCGCGTCAGTCCGCGCCGACCGCGGCGACGGCCTCTATCTCGACGAGGAAGCCGTAGTGGAGCGGGCCGGTGGGGACGACGGAGCGCGCCGGGCGGTGCTCGCCGAAGACGCGCGCGTAGACTTCGTTGACCGCGCCCCACAACTCCATGTCGGCGACGAAGACGGTCGTCTTGAGGACTCGGCTCAGGTCGCTCCCCGCGGCCTTCAAAATCGCTTCGAGGTTGCGCAGCGCGCGCTCGGTCTGCTCCTCTATCGGGCCGAGCAGCCGCTCGCCCGTCCGCGGGTCTATCGAGAGCTGGCCGGCGACGAAGACGAGGCCGTTGTAGACGACGGCCTGCGAGTAGTGCCCGCCGGGGCGGGGCGCGTCCGCGGTGCTGACGTTTTTAATTTCCATGACGTGTCTCTCCTGCGAATGAGTTCGAGGCGGGCGTCCGGCCGGAAGACGCCCGCCTCGACCGCGCGCCCGTACCCGTCGGCCTTTATCCGGCGCGTCGCCGACTCGCGCGACATGACTTTCTCCGCCCCTCCGCCTAAGTGGTGACCCACCCGCTCCAGCCGCCGCCCGGGGAGGTCTGGTAGATGCTGATGAGGTGCTGGTCGGTGGTGACGGCCCAGAGTTGGACGCGCCCGTCGTTCTGCTGCGCGGCCGTTATCTCGTAGACGGGCGGCGCGCCGCCGAAGCTGTCGCTCGACCAGCCGCTCCACCCGCCGCCGGGCGTCTCCTGAAAGTCGGTGACGAGCGTGTAGTTTTCCGTAATCCCCCATATCTGCGCGCCGCGGTTGCCGCCCTGCTGGCACGCGGCGATGTTGTCGAGCGGGGGCGCGCCGTTCCAGTTCGGGCCAGACCAATGCGTCCAGTTGCCGCCGGGTGAGGTCTGCCAGCTAGACCAGAGCTGACGCTTCGTGTCGAGCCCCCACAACTGCACGCGCCCGTCGTTCTGCTGCGCCGCCGTGACCTCGATGAGTTGGTAGTTGTCTCCGGTCGCCCCCCACTCCTCCCACCCGCTCCAGCTGCCGCCGGCCGTCTTCTGGTAGCAGGTGACGAGCGTGTAGTCGTCTCTGACGCCCCACAGTTGCGCGCCGCGCTGACCCCCCTGCTGCGCGGCGGCGATGCGCTTCATGCCCTGCGCCGCGCCGTTCCAGTTCGGCCCCTCCCACGCGCTCCAGTCGCCGCCGGGCGAGGTCTGCCCCGTCGTCCAGAGTTGGAGCTTCATGTCGAGCGCCCAGAACTGGACGCGGCCGTCGTTCTGCTGCGCGGCCGCCAGCTCGTAGACCTGCGAAGGGCCGCCGTCGTGGCCGTTCCAGTTCGAGCCCGCGCGCCAATCGCTCCAGCCGCCGCCGGGCGTCTCTTGGAAGATGGTGTAGAGCTTGCCGTTGTACTGCGAGCCCCAGAGCTGCGCGCCGCGCGAGCCGCCCTGCTGCGACGCGGTGAGCCTGTTTAGGGTGGGTGCGTTTTGCCAAGACATGAGTTTCTGCTCTCCTTGTCCGCGCGTGTGACGGGAAGATTCAACTGCCGTGGTTTTGAAGGGCGAGGCGAATGAGCTCGACTGTCGGGGTGCGTTGTGGACGCGCGCATCATAGACGCCAGCCCGCGCGCCGGTCAATTTAAATAAATGAAACGGGCGGCGAGACGAAACGCGCCCCGCCGCCCCGAAATCAACGAACCCCCGCGAGGGTCAGCGACGCCGAGTCCGACTCACTCCTCCTCTTCCGCACGGATGCGGCCCTCGGCGCGGGCCTGCTCGACGATCTTCTGGGCGATCTGGCCGGGGACGGGGTCGTAGTGGGAGAACTCCATGTGGAAGGAGCCGCGCGCCTGCGTCACCGAGTTGAGCTTCGACTGGTAGTCGAGCATCTCCGACATCGGCACCTGCGCCTTGATGACCTGATTCTTGCCGCGCATCTCCATCCCTTGCACGCGCCCGCGGCGGGAGTTCAAGTCGCCCATGATGTCGCCGCTGGCCTCGACGGGCGCGACGACCTCGACGTGCATGATGGGCTCCAAAAGCGTCGGCTTCACCTTCTCGATGGCGTTGCGGAACGCCTTGCGGCCCGCGGCCTTGAACGAGTGCTCGTCCGAGTCGACGTTGTGATACGAGCCGTCGACGAGCGTGACCTTGAAGTCGACGAGCGGGTAGCCCGCAATCGCGCCGCCCTTCGCGGCTTCGAGGATGCCCTTCTCGATGGCGGGGCGGAACTGCTGCGGGACGGCGCCGCCGAAAATCTTGTCCTCGAAGACGAACCCGCCGCCGCGCGGCATGGGCTCGAAGACGACCTTGCAGTCGCCGAACTGCCCGCGCCCGCCCGTCTGCTTCTTGTGCCGGCCCTGCACCTCGGCGCGCGCCGTGATGGTCTCCTTGTAAGGCACCTTCGGCGGGTGCAGCGCGACCTCGACGTGGTAGCGCTTGCGCAGCTTTTCGACGACCGTCTCGATGTGGAGCTGGCCCGAGCCCGACAGGAGAAACTCCTTCGTCTGCGCGTCGCGCGTGAAGTGGAGCGACGGGTCTTCTTCGAGAATCTTGTGCAGCGCGACGGAAATCTTCTCCTCGTCCTGCCGCGACTTGGGCTCGATGGCGAACGAGATGGCCGCCTCCGGGTACTCGACGCCGTCGTAAACGATCGGCGCGGCCCGCTCCGAGAGGGTGTCGCCCGTCTGCGTCTCCTTGAGCTTGACGCACGCGATGATGTCGCCCGCGTTGGCCTCGTCTATCTTGTCGAGCTGCTTGCCCTGCATCGAGTGGAGCGCGCCCAACCGCTCGGCCACGCCGCGCGTCGTGTTCTGCACGCTGGCGTCGGGCTTGACGTGGCCGCTGACGACCTTCATGACGTTGATGCGTCCGGCGAACGGGTCGGCGACCGTGCGGAAGACGTAGGCCGAGAAGGGCTCGGCGGCGTCGTACTTGCGCGTGGCGGGCTGTCCGCCGTCGCCGTCCGAGGCCGTCTTGCCGTGCTCGGCCTCGTGCGTGTCGGGCGCGGGCGCGTAGTCGATGATGCCGTCGAGGACGTTCGTGAGGCCGACGAGCGTCGTGGAGGAGGCGGCGAAGACGGGGCAGAGGCGGCTCGCGGCGATGGCCTTCGGGATGCCCGCGACGATGTCCTCCTCGGGGAGCGTGTCGGTCTCGAAATACTTCTCCATCAAAGCGTCGTCCGACTCGGCGATGACCTCGATGAGCCGCTTGCGCTCCTTGTCGACCACGTCGCGGCCCGCCTCGGGGATGGGAACCTCTTTTGGCTTACCCGTAGCGTCGAACTCGTAAGCCTTCATGTGGACGATGTCGACGACGCCGCGGAAGTTCTGCTCCTGCCCGATGGGGAGCGTGAAGGGGACGATGGCGCGGCTAAACGTCGAGCGGGCCGAGTCGAGCGCCATGCCGAAGTCGGCGTGCTCCTTGTCTATCTGGTTGATGACCATCACGCGCGGCGTCATGAACTCGTTGGCGTAGGCCCAAGTCTTTTCGGTCTGCACCTCGACGCCCTTGACGGCGTGGACGACGACGAGCGCGCAGTCGGCGACGCGGAGCGCGGGCCGGGCGTGCGCGACGAAGGCGGCGTAGCCCGGCGTGTCGATGAGGTTGATCTTGTGTTCGCGCCACTCGCAGTGGGCGAGCGCGGTGTTCAGAGTAATCTTGCGCGCGATGGAGTCCTCGTCGTAGTCGGTCGTGGTCGTGCCCTCGTCGACCTTGCCCCAGCGGGGCGTCGCGCCCGAGACGTAGAGGAGCGAGCTGACGAGCTGCGTCTTGCCGGCGTCGCCGTGTCCGATGACGGCCAAGTTCCTGATGGAGTTCGTGGGAAAGACTTTCATGGCGTCTGAAGGGTGTCCTTTCGGATAAATTTAGGAGTAGGGATAGCCATCCGCTCACTTGAGTCGTCTTGAGTTTTAGGGCGGGACGGGCGCTCCGGGTGAGCCTGTAATTTATCCGAGCGCGAGAGGGAAACGCAAGCGGCTCGGCATCGTGTTTGCCGACAGGCGGTGAGGGGTCGTCGGCGACCGCGCCGGCCCACGGCTTAAATCTCTCCCGCAGACGATCTTAAGGCTAATCGGAGGCAGAGAATGAGAGTCGAAATCAATACACTGAGGCGGACGGTTTGCGCACTCGTCGCCGGGCTTTTGCTCTTCGCCGGGGTGGGTGAGGCGGCGTCCGCGCAGCGCCACAGGCACAAGGATAACAACAACGGCCGCCATCTCGGCTGGGAGCGAGGACGCCACCGCGGCTGGGCGCGCCAAGACGACAACGACCGCCGGAGGTGGCGTCGGCGCGCCCACCGGCGCGAGCGACGCGAAGACCGCAGGGCCTTGCGGCGCGAGCGTCGCGACGACCGGCGCTCGCTCCTCTGGCGCAACCGCGCGCGCGGCAACCGCGTCGGCTACCACGGCCCGGCGGGCCGCTCCTACAACCGCCGTTACGTGCGCCGCTCGTGGCGCAACCGCTAATCGAACAAATCGACCGCCCTCGCGCGCGTAAGCGACGGGGCGGCTGACTTCGGACGCGGGCGAGGCCATCTAATCGGTGGCCTCGCCCGCTTAATTTTGTGTTACATTGCACGCCCGGCGGCCTCGCCCGCGCGTTTCGTGACAAACCCACGCGCGCCCTTTTACGTATAACAACCTAACAAGAAGATGAACCGCAAGAAGTGGCTTTACAAGCATATGTCTAAGCAGAACAAGTGGCCCGACGTTGTCGGGGCCGACACCAACAAAGGAGAGTCAATGTCCGGCAGCAAATACTTCATCGCGGGGGTCGTGTTGCTGATCATCGTCGCCATCGTCGGCGCGTCGGTCGCGTTCGCCAACATCGACTACGCGCAGGAGGGCACGGTCAAGGTCGTCACCAAGTGGGGCGCCATCGAGCGCGTCTACCGCCCGGCGGACGGGTGGTTCACGACGGTCGCGCCGGGGCGCAAGAGCTACGAGGTCAACATCAAGTCGTTCACCGAGAGCGCGACGGCGCGCGTCACCTCGCGCGACAACGCCGCGCTCCAAGTCGAGATCGCCGTCACGGCCTACACCGACCCGGAGAAGATTACGGAGTACGTGCGCAAGTACGGCTTCACGGAGGACGACCGGCACAAGCGACGCGAGCAGATCATCCACGGCCTCGTGCAGACCGAGGCGCGCAACGCCTTCGCCGACTTCGGCGCGTACGAGATTTACGCGAATCAGGAGCAGATACAGAAACGCATCGTCGAAAGCTTGCGCCCGCAACTGGCGAACCAACTGCTGCTCGTCACCGAGTCGGTGCAAATCGGCAACCCCGACTTCTTGGACGACCGGATCGAGGCGGCGGCCTCCGGCGTCGTCGCCAACGAGAAGCAGAAGCAGGCCGAGGAGGCGCGTCTGGAAGCCGCGAAGATCGCCGCGCAGACCAAGCAGATCGAGGCGCAGACCTACGCCAACCCGGCGCTCCTCGACATCAAGAAGCTTGAGCTGCAACTCGAAATCGAGCGCGCGCGAGCCGACGGCATCAAGAACCACAACGGCGCGCTGACGATTCTCTACGGCACGCAGTCCGGCATGAACCTGCAACTGCCGGCGGGGAGGTGACGAGATGAGATTTTTGGTCATCGCGTGGGCGGTCGTCGAGGTTCTGCAGATCGCCGTCATCGGCGTCCTCGTCGTCGGCTACCGCAACCTCCAGCGCCGCGTCGAGGCCGACTACCGCTTCGCCGAGCGCCCGCCGCGCTCGGTGACGGAGTAGTAGGAGAAGGCGAAGGCAAAAAGGTAAAAGGCGGGAGGCCGACGAGCGTGATGCTCGTCGGCCTCCCGCCTTTTTAGTTTCGCCCTCTACCTTTCGATGATGCCGAGGCTCGTCGGCGCTTGGCGTTGCGAGGCGATGAAGCGGTAGCCGAGGAGGAGCGCGAGCGCGGCGGCGAACAGCAGCGGCTTGGTCGTGTCGGCCTTGACGAGCAGGTAGAAGTGGAGGACGCCGGCGACGGCCGAGGCGTAGACGAGTCGGTGCAGGCGCGCCCAACGCTTGCCGCCGAGGCGCTTGATCATCTTGTTCGTCGAGGTCACGGCGAGCGGAACCATCAGAGTGAAGGCGAGCACGCCGACGAGGATGAAGCGGCGCTGCGCCACGTCCGAGGCGACGGCGCGGAGGTCGAAAGCCTTGTCGAACCAGACGTAGGCGAGCAGGTGCGCCGCGCCGTAGAAGAAGGCGTAGAGGCCGACCGTGCGCCGGTACTTGACGAGCCAGTTCGCGCCCGTCAGTTTGCGCGCGGGCGTGACGGCGAGCGTGATGAGGAGGAAGACGAGCGTGAGCGTGCCCGTCGAGCGCGTGATGAAGTTCAAGGGGTCTGCGCCCAACTGCCCGCGCCACCAGTCCCACGCGAGCAGCGCGCCCGGCACGAGGCAGTTGACGAGGACGAGAGTCTTGCTGAAGCTCATCTCTTAAAAGTAGTACTTCAAGTCCATCCCCGCGTACATCTGCGCGACCTCTTCGGCGTAGCCGTTGAAGAGGAGCGTGGGGCGGCGTCCCCACTCGCCGATGCGGCGCTCTGTCCTCTGACTCCAGCGCGGGTGCGGAACGTCGGGGTTGACGTTCGAGTAGAAGCCGTACTCGTCCGCCGCCGCCAAGTTCCAAGTCGCCGGCGGCTGGCGCTCGACGAGCGTGATCTTGACGACCGACTTGATGCTCTTGAATCCGTACTTCCACGGCACGACGAGGCGGACGGGCGCGCCGTCCTGCGGCGGCAGCGCCTCGCCGTAGAGGCCCGTCGCGAGAATCGTCAGGGGGTGCAGCGCCTCGTCCAAGCGCAGGCCCTCGACGTAGGGCCAGTCGAGCACGCGCGTGCGCTGGTTGGGCATCCGTCGCGGGTCGTGGAGCGTCTGGAAGGCGACGTGGGCGGCGTTGCCCAGAGGCTCGACCTCTCTGAGCAGGCGCGCGAGCGGGAAGCCCTGCCACGGGATGACCATCGACCAGCCCTCGACGCAGCGCAGGCGGTAAATCCTGTCCTCCTGCGGGGCGAGGCTGAGCAGTTCGTCGAGGTCGAAGGTGCGCGGGCGCGCGACCAGCCCGCCGACCTCGACCGCCCACGGGCGCGTCACGAAATTCTTCGCGGCCCCGGCCACGCCCTCCTTGTCCGTCGAGAACTCGTAGAAGTTGTTGTAGCTCGTGATGTCCTCGTACGGGGTGGCGCGCTCGCCGGGCAAGTCCCAACGCCCCCGCGCCGCGCCCTCGCGCACCGCCGCGGGCAACTCCTGCTTGGGCGACGGCGCGAGCAGGCGCTTGTAGAGGAGGCCGGTGGCGGCGGTCGAGGCGGCGAGCGCCGCGCCGCGCATGAAGAGGCGGCGGCCGTAGTAGAGACGCTTGTCGGTGATCTCGCTGCTCTTAATTTTTTCGGCCATGCCCTGTAAGTACGCGCCGCGCCGCGCGTCGGTTTTGCCAACATTATCTTCCCCCGCGCGCGCCTAAAACAAGCGCGGCGAGGCCACGCGGGGGCGCGGCGGCGCATCAAAATCATTGCTTGTAGACAGAAGTTTTGGACGCGCCCCGGACGGGCGCGAGAGACAAGGGGAAGGTAATCAGGCAATGATGAGAAAGAAGATTTTCAACCTACTCGCGGCCCTCGTGTTGGCCGCGACGGCGACGGCCGGCGTTTCGGCCTCCGCCGCCGCCGCAGACAAAACTGACAAAGGCTCGAAGGACGCGCAGAGCGTCCGCGTGCCGCTGAATCTGGCCGTCCTCGTGCAGGACGACCTCGTCTCGCGCGTCGGCAATGAGCTTTCGGTCACGCGCGACTTCATCCGCTCGCTCCCCGAGGGCTCGCAGGTGATGGTCGCCTACGTCACCGCCGGCTCGCTTCAGGTGCGGCAGAACTTCACGGTCGACTTGGAGAGCGCGGCGCGCGCGCTGCGCGTCCCCGTCGGCAGCACTTCGGCCTCGCCGTATAACCCTTACGTCGAGGTGCGCGAGGGTCTGAAGCGTTTCCCCGAGGGCGGGCGCAACGTCAACGCGATGCTGCTCATCTCGGACGGCCTCGACAGCTCGCGCGGGCTCGACTTCGCCACGTCGGTCAAGTCGATTGACCTCGAACGCGCCATCAGCGAGGCCGCGCGTCGCGGCGTCGCCGTCTACTCGTTCTACGCCCCTTCGGCCGGCCTGACGAGCTACAGCCGCACGGCCGCCAACTACGGCCAGAGCGCGCTCAAGCGCCTGTCGGACGGGACGGGCGGACGCGCCTTCACGCAGGGGTCGAGCTTCGTGACCTTCGACCCGTACTTCCGCGCGCTCGCGCGCGCCATCAACACTCAGCACGGCGGCGCGCGCTAAACTCGGCCGCGCCAATCGTAAGCTAAACTTCGGGCCGCGCGGCCGTC
>DASQDT010000191.1:0-21502 GCA_035634035.1 Pyrinomonadaceae bacterium
CGAGCGCGCGGGCGCGCGGAGTGAAGTTGAGTTAAGTTAAGTCGAAGCGAAGCGACGAGGCGAAGGGTTTAAGTTAAAGACTTTATGTGCGGCATCTGCGGAGTGTGGGACGATGGCGGGCGCGAGTACGCGGGCGAGGTCGGCGCGATGGTCGGCGCGATGGCCCACCGCGGGCCCGACGACCGGGGCCAAGCGCAGGAGCCGCGCGCCGCGCTCGGCATGACGCGCCTCGCCATCATCGACACCTCGCAGGCCGGCCACCAGCCGATGCAGACGCCCGACGGCCTCGTCACCGTCGTCTACAACGGCGAGATGTACAACTTCGCCGACGAGCGCCGCGCGCTCGAAGCCCGCGGCGTCCGCTTCCGCTCGACCTCCGACACGGAAGTCGTCATGCGGATGTACGAGCAGTACGGCGACGACTTTCTGCTGCGCGTGCGCGGGATGTTCGCTTTGGCCGTCTACGACCGGCGCGGCGGGCCGGGGCGCGAGCGCATGGTCGTGGCGCGCGACCAGATGGGCATCAAGCCGCTGCTTTACGCGCGCGCGGGCGGCCGCCTCGTCTTCGCGTCGGAGATCAAGGCGCTGCTCGCCGGCGGGCTCGTCGAGACGGAGGTCGACCCGGTCTCGCTCCGGCTGCTTCTGACTTACGGCTCGGTGCGTCAGCCGCGCACGATCTTGCGCGGCGTCTCGGCCCTGCCGCCCGCGCACCGCCTCGTCGTCGAGGCCGGGCGCGAGCCGAGGGTCGAGCGCTATTGGTCTCTGGGCGTCGACCGGATGCCGCACCTGAGGGCCATGCCTTACGAGCGTCTGGTCGGCGAGGTCGAGAAGGTGCTCGACGAGTCGGTGCGCTTGCAGATGGTCTCGGACGTGCCGCTCGGCGCGTTCCTCTCGGGCGGCGTGGACTCGTCCCTGCTCGTCGCCCTGATGGCGCGACACGCGGGCGGGCGGCGCGTCAAGACTTTCTCGGTCGGCTTCGACGACGACGAGGGCCGCGGGATTGATGAGACGGACGACGCCGAGCGCACGGCGCGCTTCATCGGCACAGACCACACGCGCGTCGTCGTCGGCGGGCGCGACGTGCGCGAGCGCATTGGTCACATCGCGCGCGGGCTCGACCAGCCGACCGTCGACGGCGTCAACAGCTACTTCGTCAGCCTCGCCGCGCGCAGCCGCGTGACGGTCGCCATCTCGGGGACGGGCGGCGACGAGCTGTTTGCCGGCTACCCGTGGTTCGGCCAGATGGTCTTGGACGAGATGCGCCGCCGCTCCGAGCCCTCTTGGCGCGCGGCCGCCAAGACCGTCTTGGCCTCGCTCGCGCGCCGCCCCGTCTTCGACCCGCTGTTACAGTCGCGCGGCGGCGCGCGTCTCGACCGCGTGCGGCGCGCGGCCGGCTTCGTCACGCGCTACGCCGCGACCTACGAGATTTTCGGCACCGACGGCGCGACGCGCCTGCTCGCCCCGTCCCTGCGCCGCGCCGCGCAGGCCGGGCGCTCGCCGCACTACGACCTCGGCGCGGAGGACGAGCTGCCCGACGGGTCAACGCTCGAACGCGTCTCGGCGATGTGCCTGCGCGGCTACACGGCGAACCAGCTTTTGCGCGACATCGACGCGGCCTCGATGTCGCACTCGCTCGAAGTGCGCGTGCCGTATCTCGACCCGGTCGTGGCCGACGCCGCGCTGTCTCTGCCCGACAAGGCGAAGATGGGCGTCGCGCCCGACCCCGCGGCGCGCGAGCCGCGCGGCTACCGCGAGTCGGGGACGAAGCTCATCCTGCTCGACGTGGCCGAGCGCCTTCTGCCCGAGGGCTTCGACCTCCCGCCCAAGCGCGGCTTCGGGATGCCCTTCGGCGCGTGGCTGCGCGGGCCGCTGCGCGAAGTCCTCGCGGACGCGCTCTCGGAGCGGAGCACGACGGCGCGCGCCCTGCTCGACGCGCGCGAGGTCGCGCAGGTCAGGGATCAGTTCTTGACGGGCGCGCTGCCGTGGTATCAGCCGTGGCTTCTGATGATGTTGGAGCTCTGGTCGCGCGAGATACTCGACCGGCCGCGGCACGAGTTCGCGGGCGACGCCGCGTGCGCGGCCGCGCGCCCGCTCGAAGCGACGCGCGACGCGGCGCGGGCGGGCCTGTGAGTCGCGAGTTCCAGCGCGACGCGCACGCGGGACGGCCGCGCATCCTGTTCGTGGGCTTGGGCGAAAGCTCGCACACGCACTCTTGGATAGACCTCCTCGAAGGCGCGCGCTTCAACGCCCGACTGTTCGCGATGCCGACGGGGCTGCCGCCCGACTCTTGGCCGGTGCGGACTTACGTGACGGCCTACACGGGCTCTCGGCTCGACCCGGCGACGCGGCAGTGGTTCTACCCGCGCGGGCGCGGCCTCCGCCTCGCGCGGCGCGTCCTGCTCCGCGCCGCCCGCGGCCGGTCGGAGTCGGAGCTCCAGTCGCGCTGGCTGGCGGCGGTCGTCGGCGAGTGGCGGCCGCAAGTGATTCACACGCTCGGGCTCGACGCGGCGAAATTTTATCTGGCGGCGCGCGAGCGTCACGGGCTCGCGTCGGTCGGCAGGTGGGTCTTGCAGACGCGCGGCGGGTCGGACTTGGCCCTGACGCACCTGAACCCGGAGTTGTGGGACGAGACGGCGCGCGTGCTGCGCGCGTGCGACCAACTGCTGAGCGACAACCAGCAGAACCTGCGCATCGCGCGCGAGATGGGCGTCCGCGAGGAGCAGTTCGCGCGGACGGGCACGCTGCCCGGCACGGGCGGCATCGACGTCGACCATCTGAGCGCGCGCTGGCGGGGCAGAACGTCGGAGCGCGACCTCGTGCTCGTCCCGAAGGCTTACGAGTGCCCGTGGTCGAAGGTGCTCCCCGTCCTCGAAGCTCTCAAGCTCGCTTGGGCGCGGTTGGGGGAAGCGGCCCGGCGCTTCCGCGTCTCGCTGCTCGCCGCGACGCCCGAGACGCGGATGTGGTATTGGGCCCTGCCGGAGGAGGTGCGCGCGGCCTGCACGGTCGAAGAAAGGCTGCCGCGCCAGAGCGCGCTCGAAATGATGACGCGGGCGCGCGTGATGCTCGCGCCGTCGATGGTGGACGGCGTGCCGAACTCGATGTACGAGGCGATGGCGGCGGGCGCTTTCCCCGTCGTCTCGCCGCTCGAAACCATCACGCCCGTCGTCGGGGAGGAGCGCAACGTCTTGTTCGCGCGCAACCTCTACCCGGAGGAGATGGCCGCGGCGCTCTCTCGCGCGCTCACGGACGACGCGCTCGTCGACGCGGCGGCCGAGACGAACCTCGCGCTCGTCAGGCGCGTCGCCGACCGGCGGCAGATCAGGGAGCGCGTCGTGGATTTTTACGAACAACTCGCGGGTCAGTCGAGCAGTTAAAATTTTAAGTCTAAGGGACGTGACATGAACATTCTTGTGACCGGGGGCTTGGGGATCGTCGGGACGGGGCTGGTGCGCGAGCTGCGCGCGCGCGGCCACCGCGTCGTCTCCTGCGACCTCTACCACCAGCCCGACGAGGTCGGCTTCTCCTTAAAGACCGACGTCAGCGAGCCGCTCTACGCGCGCTGCGACGTGGGCGAGTTCCGCCAACTCGAACGCGTCTTCGAGCGCATGGGCCCGTTCGACTTCGTCTACCACTGCGCGGCCGAGTTCGGCCGCTGGAACGGCGAGGACTTCTACGAGACGCTGTGGCGCACGAACGCCGTCGGCACGAAGAACGTCATCCGCCTCCAAGAGCGTCTGGGCTTCCGCCTCGTCCACTTCTCCTCGTCCGAGGTCTACGGCGACTGGCCCGAGCTGATGGCCGAGTCCGTCATGGACGACTACGAGATCAAGCAGATGAACGACTACGCGATGACGAAGTGGGTGAACGAGATGCAGGTGCGAAACTCGGCCATCCAGTACGGCACCGAAAGCGTCGTCGTGAGGCTCTTTAACACCTACGGGCCGGGCGAGTACTACAGCCCTTATCGCTCGGTCAACTGCCGCTTCCTCTACTGCGCCCTGACGGGCCGGCCCTACACGGTCTTCCGCGGGCACCAGCGCACCTCGACCTACTTGGCCGACACCGTCCGCACCGCCGCCAACATCACGGAGAACTTCAAGCCGGGCGAGACCTACAACATCGGCGGCGCCGACCACCACACGATCGAGGAGCTGTCGGACGTGGTGCTGAAGGTGACGGGCGCAGACCCGTCGATAGTCGAGCACCGCGACTCGGAAATCCTGACGACGAAGATCAAGCGCGTCGACATCTCGAAGTCCGTGCGCGACCTCGACCACAAGAACAGTTACGGCCTCGAAGAGGGCATGAAACTCACGGCCGACTGGATGCGCGACGTCTACAACCTGAAGTGAGGGGCCGGGTCGGAGGATGAAGTTCGCTCTCATCTCACACGTCATGCCGCCGTCTTGGTCGGGACAGGCGATGATGCTCGCGCGCCTGCTCTCGGACTTCGACCCCGGCGACTACTGCCTCATCTCGGCGCAGCCGCCCGCCCGCGGCGAGGACGCCTACGCGCAGAGCCTGCCGGCGCGCTACTACCACCTGCCGCACGAGGTTTTCCTCAACCGGGGCTTCCGCCACGGCCTCCAGTACGTGCGCCGCTCCGTCAACTTCGCGGCCGACGTGCGGCGGCGCGCGCGGCTCATCGCGGAGATAGTCGAGCGCGAGGGCGCGCGCGTCATCCTCGCCTGCTCGGGCGACTTGGAAGACTTGCCGGCCGCCTATCTGGCGAGCCGGCGCGCGCGCGTTCCGTTCTGCGCGTATATTTTCGACTACTACTCGCACCAGTTCGTCGCGCCCGAGGAGCGCGCCGTGGCGCGCGCCGTCGAGCCGCTGTTCATCCGCCGCGCCGCGCGCATCCTGACGACGAACGTCGTCCTGAGCGAGGAGCTGAGAGAGCGTTACGGCGTCGCGCCCGAGGTTCTGCACAACCCCTGCGACCTCGAAGAGTACGAGGCGCTGGCGGGCGCGCGCGTCGAGGAGGACGACGACGGCGGCGCCGACGTCGAAGGCGCGGGCGAAATCAAAATCGTCTACACGGGCGCGGTCTACGAGGCGCACTTCGACGCCTTCCGCAACCTCCTGCGCGCCGTCGAGGAACTCAACCGCGGGGGCGCGGGGGCGGGGCGCGCGCGGATTCGCCTGCACCTCTACACGGCGCAGACCCCTTCAGACCTCGCGGCCAAAGGCGTCGCCGGCCCGATAGTCTTTCACCCGCACCGCCACGTCTCGGAGATGCCCGCCGTGCAAAGGCGAGCCGACGTGCTCTTCCTGCCGCTCGCCTTCGAGTCGCCCTTCCCCGTGCTCGTCAAAACGTCCGCGCCGAGCAAGTTCCCCGAGTACTTGGCGTCGGGCCGGCCCATCTTGGGACACGCGCCCGAGGGCTCTTTCGTCTCAAGGTACCTGCGCGAGCACGAGTGCGGCGTCGTCGTCGACCGCAACGACGCGGGCGAGGTCAGGCGCGCTCTCGAAACTATTCTCTCGGACGCGGAGTTGCGCGCGCGCGTGGGCGAGCGTGCGCGCCGCCGCGCGGCCGCCGACTTCGACGGCGCGAAGCTGCGCGCGCGCTTCGCCGACCTGCTCAGGCTCGACGACGCCCGGCCGTCCGCCTCGCGCGCCGCGGCCGAGGGCGGAACGGGCGCGCGCCTATGAGAATCCTCTTCTTCATGCCGCTCGCCATCCGGACGGGCTCGGAGGTGGCGCTCTTCAACCTCATCACGTACGCGGCGCGCTCGGGGCGCTGGCAGTTGGGCGTCGTCTGCCCGCAGGAGGGGGAGCTTCTGCGCGAGCTGCCCGAGCAGGTTCGCGTCTTCGTCTACAAGCGTTGGGGCGCGCTGCGAAAAGTTTACGCGGGCGCGCGGCGGCGTCTCGGAGGGGGCGGGGAGAATCAGTTTTTCGCGGCCGCGCACGCGGAGTTCCGGCCAGACCTCTGGTACGTCAACACCGTCGTCCAGACCGAGGTGCTGCGACAGGCCGAGCGGCGCGGCGTCGCGTGCGTGCTGCACACGCACGAGCTCGAACAGATGCTCGACCGCCTGCCCGAGCGAGACGCCGACCTGCTCGTGCGCGCGCCGCGTCTGGTCGTCGCCTGCTCCGAGACGGCGCGAAAAGTTTTTCGAGTGCTCGGGCGGGAGGACGCGATCGAGGTCGTCTACGAGACGATTGACCCGGCGAGAATCAAGTGGAGCGAGGAGGCTTCGCGCGAGGTGCGGCGGGGCCTGAAGATAGGCGACGAGACTTTCGTCTGGGCGATGACGGGCACGCTCGACCCGAACAAGAACCCGGCGCGCTTCGCCGAGGTCGCGGCCGAGTTGACGCGCGGCGGCGCGGACGTTCATTTCCTCTGGGTCGGTCGCGGCGGGAGCGCCTACGCGACCTTCGCGCGCGAGCGAGCGCGCGCGCTCGGAGTCGCCGACAGGGTCAGCTTCGTCGGCGAGCGCACCGGAGACTATTACGACTACCTGAACGCGGCCGACGGGCTCTGCATCACTTCTTACAAGGAGTCGTTCTCGATCGTCGCGGCCGAGGCCGCGCACCTCGGCAAGCCCGTCGTCTCCTTCGACTGCGGCGGCGTCGCGGAGATCGTCCGCGAAGGGATGGGCGAAATCGTGCGCTCGTGGAACAACTCGGATTTGACGGCCGCGCTGGCGCGCGTCATGCGCGGCGAGGCCGGCTTCGACGCGCGCGTCGGGCGCGAGCGCGTGCGCGAGTTCTACGTCGAGACGCAGGGGGCGCGCTGGGAGCGGCTCGTCAGTCAGTATTTCGAAAAAGGCGCGGCGGGCGGACGCGCGGCGGGCGGGGCGACGGGATGATTATTAAAGAGACGATTTTGCGCGGCGCGTTTCTCATCGAGGGCGAGCCGCACGAGGACGAGCGCGGCTCTCTGGAGGTGGTCTGGACGCGCGAGGGGCTCGAAGCCCGCGGGATGAACGCCGCCTTCGTCCAGTCCACGCTCAGCCGCAGCCGGCGGCGCGGGACTCTGCGCGGGCTGCACTATCAAGTCGGGGAGAACGCGCAGGCGAAGCTCGTCCGCTGCACGCGCGGCGCGGTCTTCGACGTGGGCGTCGACCTGCGCGAGGACTCGGCGACCTGCCGCCGTTGGGTCGGCTACGAGTTGTCAGCCGCGAACCGCCGGATGCTCTACCTGCCGGTCGGCTTCGCCCACGGCTTCCAGACGCTCGAAGACGACTCGGAGGTGCTCTACATGGTGACGGGCCGCTACGACCCCGCGAGCGAGCGCGGCGCGCGCTGGGACGACCCCGCGTTCGGAATCGCGTGGCCCAAGGCGGACGAGCCCATCATCAACGCGCGCGACGCCGCCTTCCCGCTCCTCGACGCCCGAAGCTGACACGCGAGGCGAAGTTGTTTGAAGGCTGAACCGAACAGCGCGAAGACCGAGACGTTGACGGCGGCCGTCGTCGTCCCCGTCTACCGCGAGACGCTCGCGGCCGACGAGGAGCTGTCGCGCCGCCACCTCGAACACTACCTCGGCGCTTACGACAAGTTTCTCGTCGCGCCCGAGCGTCTGTCGTTTACGCTGCCGGGCTACGGCGTCGTCAAGTTCGCCGACGCGTTCTTTCACAGCCCCGTCACCTACTCGGCCCTCCTCGTCTCCGAAGAGTTCTACCGCGCCTTCCACGCCTACGACTACATCCTCGTCTACCAGCTCGACGCGCTCGTCTTCTCAGACCGACTCCGCGAGTGGTGCGCGACCGGACTCGACTACGTCGGCGCGCCGTGGCTTCCGGGCGAGGCCGGCACGGGCTTCGTCTCCGAGCCCGCGGTCGGAAACGGCGGCTTCTCTTTGCGGCGCGTCCGGAGCTTCCTCGAAGTCTTAAGCGCGGAGGGCGCCGCGGGCGAGCGCGACAAGTATTGGGAGGCGATGTACGCGGCCGCGCCCGCGGCCGAGAAGTTGCGCCGCCTGCCGCGCAAAATCCTGCGGCGGCTCGGTTTGTCGGGCGCGCGCGGGCGGGCTATAGTTGGCGGCGAGGCCGGGCGCGCGGGCGTCGGCGCGGACGACCCCGGCGGGCGTCTCAACGAGGACTGCTTCTGGTCTTTC
Organism: Pyrinomonadaceae bacterium; assembly: GCA_035634035.1. Classification (GTDB taxonomy): domain Bacteria; phylum Acidobacteriota; class Blastocatellia; order Pyrinomonadales; family Pyrinomonadaceae; genus DASQDT01. The sequence goes on from DASQDT010000191.1 coordinate 8,060, forward strand.
CGCGCGCGCTCGTACCGGCCCGACTTCCGCATCGCCTCGCCCGAAGTGGCCCTGCGCTTCGCCTTCGAGGTCAACCCGGCGCGCTGTTACGAGCTGGCGGGCCGGCGTCTCCCCTTCGGCTGCCACGCGTGGCGAAAGTACGACCCCGCGTTCTGGGAGCCTTACCTTTTAAAGTGAGCCGAAAACCTTTTTGACGACTCGCGCGCGCCGCGCGCCGTGTGGCACAATGCGCGGTTCTATCGAGCAGCCGCGACGAAAAGACGAACCAGATGAAGAAAGCTCTGATTACAGGCATCACGGGTCAGGACGGGTCTTACTTGGCCGAGCTCCTGCTCTCCAAAGGCTACGAGGTGCACGGCATCATCCGCCGCGCCTCGACCTTCAACACGGGCCGCATCGACCACCTCTACCAAGACCCGCACATCCACGGCGTCCACCTCTTCCTCCACTACGGCGACATCGCCGACTCGACGAACCTCATCAAGCTGCTCTACCGCGTGCAGCCCGACGAGGTCTACCACCTCGCCGCGCAAAGCCACGTCCGCGTCAGCTTCGACATCCCCGAGTACACCGGCGACGTGACCGGGCTCAGCACGATTCGCATACTCGAAGCCATCCGCGAGGCGGGGCTGAAGTCGAAGTTCTATCAGGCTTCGAGCAGCGAGATGTTCGGCAAGGTGCAGGAGGTTCCGCAGAGCGAGACGACGCCCTTCTACCCGCGCTCGCCGTACGGCGCGGCGAAGGTCTACGCCTTCTGGGCGACGGTCAACTACCGCGAGTCTTACGATATGTTCGCCTGCAACGGCATCCTCTTCAACCACGAGTCGGAGCGGCGCGGCGAGACCTTCGTGACGCGCAAAATCACGCGCGCCGCCGCCGCCATCAAGGCCGGTTTGCAGGATAAACTTTATCTCGGCAACCTCGACGCCAAGCGCGACTGGGGCTACGCCAAAGAGTACGTCGAGGCGATGTGGCTGATGCTCCAGCAGGACGTGCCCGACGACTACGTCATCGCGACGGGCGAGACGCACACGGTCGGCGAGTTTCTGGAAGAGGCGTTCACGCACGTCGGCTTGGACTGGCGCAAGCACGTCGAGATCGACCCGAAGTACTACCGCCCGGCCGAGGTCGATCTGCTCGTCGGCGACGCGTCGAAGGCCAAGCGCGTGCTCGGCTGGGAGCCGAAGGTGACGTTTAAGGAGCTGGCGCGGCTGATGGTGGACGCGGACGTGGCGGCGCTCGCCGCGGGCGGCGACGCGGCGGCCACCTTGCGCGGCGCGGCGCGCGAGGCCGGCGAGGCGCTCACGACCCGCGCGCGTTAGACGCGCCCGCGCCGAAGGTTTTCATGGAACAGACACAAGGCAGGTTTCCCTACGCGCGCGTCGTCGTCACGGGCGGCGCGGGCTTCCTCGGCCGCTTCATAGTCGAGCGCCTGAAGTCGACGGACGGCGTCGCGGAGGTCTTCGTCCCGCGCTCGCGCGAGTACGACTTGGTCAAAGCCGACGACATCCGGCGACTGCTCGACGACACCCGCCCCGACCTCGTCGTCCACCTCGCGGCCGTCGTCGGCGGCATCGGCGCGAACCAGAAGAATCCGGGGCGCTTCTTCTACGAAAACCTGATGATGGGCACGCAGCTCATCGAACAGTCGCGCCTCGCGGGCGTCGAAAAGTTCGTCGCGCTCGGCACGGTCTGCGCGTACCCGAAGTTCACGCCGACGCCGTTCAAAGAGGACGACCTGTGGGACGGCTACCCGGAGGAGACGAACGCGCCGTACGGGCTGGCGAAGAAGATGATGCTCGTGCAGTCGCAAAGTTACCGCCAGCAGTACGGCTACAACTCGATCTTCCTGCTCCCGGCGAACCTCTACGGCCCGTTCGACAACTTCGACCTCGAATCGTCGCACGTCATCCCCGCCCTGATACGCAAGTGCGTCGAGGCGCGGCGCGAGGGGCGGCCCTACATCGAGGCGTGGGGGACGGGCGAGGCGTCGCGCGAGTTTCTCTACGTCGAGGACTGCGCCGACGGGATACTTCGCGCCGCCGCCGTCTACGACGAGAGCGACCCCGTCAACATCGGGACGGGGAGCGAGATAAAGATTCGCGACCTCGTCGAGACAATCGCGCGCCTCACGCGCTTCGACGGCGAGATACGCTGGCAGACCGACAAGCCGGACGGTCAGCCGCGCCGGCGGCTCGACACCGCGCGCGCCTCCGAGCGCTTCGGCTTCCGCGCCCGCGTCACGCTCGAAGAGGGCCTGCGCCGCACGATTGACTGGTACGAATCGAGCGGCCAATAGACGCCGGCCGCCGCCTTATGCTTCCCAAGCTCAGCATCGTCACGCCCTCGTTCAATCAGGCGCAGTACCTTGAGGAGACCATCCTCTCCGTGCTCCGGCAGAACTACGAGCCGCTGGAGTACATCGTCGTCGACGGCGGGAGCACGGACGCGAGCGTCGAGGTCATCCGGAAGTACGAAGACCGGCTCGCCTTCTGGGTGAGCGAGCCCGACCGCGGACAGGCGCACGCCATCAACAAGGGGCTCGCGCGCGCCACCGGCGACATCGTCGCCTACATCAACTCCGACGACCTCTACCTGCCGGGCGCGTTCGCCGCCGCCGTCGAATACTTCGAGGCGCACGGCGCTTGCGAGTGGCTGTGCGGCGACACGCTGATGTTCGGCGAGGGCGCGGGGGAGCGGGTCGTCGTGGCGGACGTTCCGCGCACGGTGGCGCACGCGCTCTCTTGGGCCTACACCGCGCCGCAGCCCGGTATGTTCTGGCGGCGCGAGTTGCTCCGCGAGGGCTTCGACGAGCGCTGGCGCTACTGCTTCGACCACGAGCTCTACATCCGGCTGCTCCTCGAAGGGCACGCGTGCGAGCACCTGCCGCGCACCGTCGCCGCCTACCGCCTGCACGCGGCGAGTAAGACGGTGGCCGAGGGCGACCTCTTCGACCGCGAGTTTGACGAGATAGCCGACATCTACGAGCCGCGGCTCGAAGGCGCGGCCCGGCGCTGGTGCGAGGCCACCCGTCACCTCCGGCACTCCTACGCCGCCTCGCGCGCCGGCAACCGCGCGGGCGCGGCCGCCGGCCTCGTGCGCGCCGTGCTCGCCCACCCGGAGAGCCTCGCGGGCCGGCCCTTCTGGGGCTGCCTGCGCCGCGCGCTCCGGCCCGCCGGGGAAAACTTCATGCGATGAGCGCGGGCGAAGTTGACGCACAACGTTTGCGCGTGAGCGTCGTCACGCCCGTGCGCGACGAGGAGCGGACGCTCCGCGCGCTCGTCGAGTCTTTGCAGAGTCAGACTCACGCGCCCGACGAAATCATAATTGTTGACGGCGGCTCGGAGGACGGGACGCGCGACCTCGTGCGCCGGCTCGCGCGAGACGACGCGCGCATCCGACTCGTCGAGGCGGGCGAGGCGACGCCGGGGCGCGGGCGCAACGTCGGGACGGAGGCGGCGCGCTGCGAGTGGGTCGCCTACGTTGACGCGGGCATACGCGTCGAGCCGACGTGGCTCGAAAGACTCGTCCGCGAGGCCGAGCGCGACCCGAAGGTCGAGGCCGTCTTCGGCAACTACGAGCCGATCACGCGGACGCGCTTCGAGCGTTGGGCCGCGCTCGCCTACATCACGCCGAAGGTGGAGCGCGCGGGCGGGCCGATGCGCGGGCCGGTCGTTCCGTCGTCGCTCATGCGGCGCGAGGTGTGGCGCGCGGTGGGCGGCTTTCCCGACTTGCGCGCGGCCGAGGACATGATTTTCGTCGAGCGCGTGCTCCGTTCGGGCCGGGGCGTCGGGTGGGCCCCGGGGGCGACCGTCTGGTGGCACGTGCAGCCGACCCTGCGCGCGACGTTCCGGCGCTTCACGCTCTACTCGCGCCACAACGTCTGGGCCGGCCGTCAGCACGACTGGCATCACGGCGTCGCGCGTCAGTACCTCTTGCTGTCGCCCTTCGTCGCGCTCGCCGCCGCGCACGGCGCGTGGTGGCTCGTCGTCCCCGCGCTCTGGACGCTCGCGCGCGTCGTAAAAACTTTATGGGCGCGGCGCGAGGGAAGGGGACTCGCGTGGGTTCTGAACCCCGTGCGCGTCGTCGGCGTCGGCGCTATCTTGCTGACGATTGACGCGGCGACCTTTCTCGGTTGGGCGCAGGCGACCGTCTTGCGCCGCTGGTATAGATGACTTCGCAACAGACGCCGAGCACGCTCTACCTCTGCTACTTCGGACTGCGCGAGCCGCTCGTGCAGACGCAGGTGCTCCCCTACCTGCGCGAGCTGGCCGCGGGCGGCGCGCGCGTCACGCTCCTGACCTTCGAGCCGTCGCTCGAACAGAGTTGGACGGCCGAGGCTCTGAGGGAGGCGTCGGAGCGTCTGGCGCGCGAGGGCGTGCGTTGGGAGCGTCTGGCGTATCACAAGCGGCCTTCGGTGCCGGCGACGCTGTACGACATCGCGGCCGGCGCGCTGTTTGCGGCGCGCGAGGCGCAGGGCGGGCGCGCAGAAGTCCTGCACGCGCGGGCGCACGTCCCGATGGCGATGGCGATGGCGGCGCGCAAGCTCGCGCGCGGCGTGCGCGTCGTCTTCGACATACGCGGGCTGATGGCCGACGAGTACGCCGACGCGGGCGTGTGGCGCGAAGGCTCTCTCCCGTTCCGCTTGGTGAAGGCGCTTGAGCGCGCGGGCGCGCGGCGGGCCGACCAGATAGTCGTGCTCACGCGGCGCATGCGCGACTACCTCGTCGCCGAACGGCTCGCGCCCGCCGACAAGATCGAAGTCATCCCGTGCTGCGTGGACTTCTCGCGCTACGACGGCGACGCCGCGTCACGCGAGACGGGCGCGGCGGGGGGCGACGCCCACGGGCGGCGCTTCGAGGTCGTCTACGCGGGGTCGGCCGTCGGGCTCTACCTCGTCGAGGAGATGGGGCGCTTCTTCGCCGAGGTGCGCGCGCGCGAGCCGCGCGCCTTCTTTCGCGTGCTGACGAAGTCGCCCGCCGGCGAGGTCGCGGCGAAGCTTCGCGGCGTCGGGCTCGCGGCGGAAGATTTCTGGGTCGGGCCGGCGCGCGCCGACGAGGTGCCCGGCCACCTCGCCCGCGCGCGCGTCGGCGTCTCCTTCCGCAAGCCGACCTTTTCGCAGATAGCGGCCTCGCCGACGAAGATTCCCGAGTACCTCGCCGCCGGCCTCCCCGTCGTCAGCAACACCGGCATCGGCGACACGGACGAACTCGTCGAGCGCGAGCGCATCGGCGTCTTAGTCCCCGACTTCACGAAAGAAACTTTGAGCGCGTCGGCCGCCCGCGTGCTCGCGCTCGCCGCCGAGCCCGACGTTGCGGAGCGCTGTCGCGCGGCCGCGCGCGCGCACTTCGACCTGAAGTCGGTCGGCGGCGAGGCGTACCGGCGCGTCTACCGGCGCTTGGCCGCGACGCTTCCGGCGTCGCGTTAGCCGACGGCCGCGCAGTTGCGCTACACTTGCGCGGCGGTTTTCGCAAGGCGCACGCCGAGCGCCGTCACAAACGACATGCAGACAGACGCGAGAGGAATGAAGGCCGTCATCTTGGCGGGCGGGACGGGCAGCCGCCTGAGCGAGGAGACGGCCGCGCGGCCCAAGCCGATGGTCGAGGTCGGCGGCCGCCCCGTCCTCTGGCACATCATGAAGATTTACTCCGCCCACGGCATACACGACTTCATCGTCTGCCTCGGCTACAAGGGCTACGTCATCAAGGAGTACTTCGCCAACTACTTCCTGCACATGTCCGACGTGACCTTCGACCTCGCGCAGAACCGCATGCGCGTCCACCAGAACTTCGCGGAGCCGTGGCAGGTGACGCTCGTCGACACCGGCGCGGAGACGATGACGGGCGGGCGTCTCAAGCGCGTCCGCCCCTACCTCGAAGGCGAGGACGAGTTCTGCTTCACCTACGGCGACGGCCTCGCCGACGTTGACATCACGGCCCTCGTCCGCTTCCACCGCGAGCAGGGGGCGCTCGCCACCGTGACGGCCGTCCAGCCGCCGGGGCGCTTCGGCGCGTTAGTCCTCGAAGGCTCGCGCGTCTCAGACTTCCGCGAGAAGCCCGAGGGCGACGGCTGGATTAACGGCGGCTTCTTCGTCCTGTCGCCGCGCGTCATCGACTACGTCGAGGGCGACGACACGGTCTGGGAGCGCGCGCCGATGGAGCGGCTCGCGCGCGAGGGTCAGCTCGCGAACTACACGCACCGCGGATTCTGGCAGCCGATGGACACGCTGCGCGACAAGAACCAGCTCGAAGAGATGTGGGCCGCCGGGCGCGCCCCGTGGAAGGTCTGGTAGGTGAACGCGACGTTCTGGCAAGGCAGAAGAGTCTTCCTGACGGGCCACACCGGCTTCAAAGGCAGTTGGCTCGCGCTCTGGCTCCTGCGCCTCGGCGCGCGCGTCACGGGCTACTCCCTGCCCGAGCCGACCTCCGCCCCCTCGCTCTTTGAACTCGCGCGCGTCGCCGACGGCATCGACTCCTTGAGCGGCGACGTGCGCGACAGTGATTCGCTCGCCCGCGCTCTGACGGAGGCGCGGCCCGAGGTCGTCATCCACATGGCCGCGCAGTCGCTCGTCCGGCGCTCTTACGCCGACCCCGCGTCCACGTACGCGACGAACGTGATGGGGACTGTCAACCTCCTCGAAGCCGCGCGGCGGGCCGAAGGGTTGCGCGCGGTCGTCGTCGTGACGACCGACAAGTGCTACGAGAACCGCGAGTGGGTCTGGGGCTACCGCGAGACGGACACGCTCGGCGGGCGCGACCCCTACTCGAACAGCAAGGCTTGCGCGGAGCTCGTCGCGGCCGCCTACCGTCAGTCGTTTTTTGACGCCGCGTCGTCCGCGGCGGCGGCGGCCGTCGCCACGGCGCGCGCCGGAAACGTCATCGGCGGCGGCGACTGGGCCGAAGACCGACTCCTGCCCGACATCTTCCGCGCCGCCGCCGAGGGGCGCGAGGCGCAGATAAGAAACCCGAACGCCGTGCGCCCGTGGCAGCACGTCCTCGAACCCCTCTCCGGTTATCTCGCGCTCGCGGAAAACTTGTGCGGCGAGCGCCGCGAGGAGTTCGCCGAGGGGTGGAACTTCGGCCCGTCGGACGAGGACGCGCGGCCCGTCTCTTGGGTCGTCGAGCGCATCCGTCAGAAGTGGCAGGGCGCGGGCGCCCCCGTCTGGGCGCGCGACGCGGGCGCGAACCACCCGCACGAGGCGCGCAGCTTGCGCCTCGACTGCTCGAAGGCGCGCGAGCGTCTGGGGTGGCGTCCGCGCTGGACGATTGAGGAGGCGCTCGACGCGACCGTCGAGTGGTACAGGGCGCAACACTCGGGCGCGGACGCGCGCCGCCTCTGCGCCGAGCAAATCGAAGCCTACCAGAACGAAATTAGATGAGTCTTCACCCGTGCCGCTTCTGCGGGGCGAGCCTTCGCCACACGTTCGCCGACTTGGGCGTGACGCCGCTCTCGAACTCGTACCTGACCGAAGAGCAGCTCGAACGCATGGAGCCCTTCTACCCGCTCCACGCGCGCCTGTGCGAGCAGTGTCTCCTCGTCCAACTGCCCGAGTACGAGAGCCCCGAAAACATCTTTCAGGACTACGCCTACTTCTCTTCCTACTCGGAGACGTGGGTCGCGCACGCCCTTCGCTACTGCCGGCAGATGACCGAACGCTTCGGGTTAAACGCCGCGAGCCACGTCGTCGAGATAGCGAGTAACGACGGCTACCTCCTGCGCAACTTCGTCGGGCAGGGCGTCCCCGTCACCGGGATCGAGCCCGCGCGCAACGTGGCCGAGGCGGCGCGCGCGGCGGGCGTGCCCACGGTGACGGAGTTTTTCGGACAGCGTCTCGCGCGCCGGCTCGCCGGGGAGGGGAAGCGCGCCGACCTCCTGCTCGGCAACAACGTCCTCGCACACGTCCCCGACCTCAACGACTTCGTCTCGGGCCTCAAGACTCTGCTCAAACCGTCGGGCGTCGTGACGATGGAGTTCCCGCACCTCCTGCGCCTCATCGAGGGCCGGCAGTTCGACACCATCTACCACGAGCACTTCTCCTACTTCTCCTTCACGACGGCCGAGCGCGTCTTCTCGGCCCACGGCCTCACGCTCTTCGACGTGGAGGAGCTTCCGACGCACGGCGGCTCGCTCCGCGTCTACGCGCGCCACGAGGAGCAGAAGGAAGGCGGGAGGGAAGTCGGCCACCGCGTCGGGGAACTTCGCGAGCGCGAGCGCGAGGCCGGCATGACGCGCGTCGAGACCTACCTCGCGTTCGACGAACGGGTGCGCGAGACGAAGCGCGCGCTGCTCTCGTTCCTCGTCGGGGCGAAGCGCGACGGCAAGCGCGTCGCCGCCTACGGGGCGCCGGCCAAAGGCAACACGCTCCTCAACTACTGCGGCGTCCGCACCGATTTCATCGACTACACGGTCGACGCCAACCCGCACAAGCAGAACCGATTCCTGCCGGGCACGCGCATCCCCGTCTTTCATCCCGACCGGCTGCGCGAGACGCGCCCCGACTACGTCCTCGTGCTCCCGTGGAATCTGCTCGAAGAGATTACGCGGCAGGTCGCCTACGTGCGCGAGTGGGGCGGGCGCTTCGTCGTGCCCGTCCCCGAGGCGAGGGTCGTCGAGTGAGGTTCACGGAGACAACTTTGGCGGGCGCTTACGTCGTCGAGTCCGAGGCCGCGGAGGACGAGCGCGGCCACTTCGTCCGCAACTTCTGCCGCGACGAGTTCGCGGCGCGCGGGCTCGACACGCGCGTCGCGCAGACGAGCACCTCTTTCAATCACAAGCGGGGCACGCTGCGCGGGATGCACTTTCAGACGGAGCCTTTCCCCGAGGCGAAGCTCGTCCGCTGCGCGCGCGGCGCCATCTTCGACGTGATTGTCGACCTGCGCCGCGAGTCCGAGACCTACGGCCGCTGGTTCGGCGTCGAGCTGTCGGCCGCGAACCGGCGCTCCCTGTACGTCCCCCCGCACTTCGCGCACGGCTTCCAGACGCTCGAAGACGCCACGGAAGTCTTCTACCAGATTTCCGAGTTCTACCACCCGGAGTGCGCGCGGGGCCTGCGCTGGGACGACGCGGCGCTCGGGATTGAGTGGCCGCTCCCCGTCTCCGTCATCTCGGAGCGCGACCGCGCGTTCCCCGACTTCGCCAGATGAAGAGGGTTCTGGTCACGGGCGCGACCGGCTTCGTCGGCCGCCACACGCTCGCGCCGCTCCTCGCGCGCGGCTACGAGGTGCACGCCGCCACTTCACGCGCGCTCACACCTGACGAACAGGCGGACGCGGCCGGCGGGCGCGATGAAGGGGAGGCGGCGCGCGGCGCGCGTTGGCGCGCGTGCGACCTGCTGCGCGCGGGCGCGGGCGCGGAGTTGGTGGCGGAGCTTCGCCCGACGCACCTGCTGCACCTTGCGTGGTACGCAGAGCCGGGGAAGTTCTGGGAGTCAGGGGTGAACGAGGAGTGGCTGCGCGCGAGTCGTGAGTTGTTCGACGCGTTCGCGCGCGCGGGCGGCCGCCGCGTCGTCTCGGCGGGGACGTGCGCCGAGTACGAGTGGGGACACGCCGGCGGCGTCTGCAAAGAGCTTGAGACGCCGCGGCGGCCCGTCACACTCTACGGCCGCGCGAAGCTCGCGGCCCACCACTCGCTCACGGAAATCGCGCGCGACTTCGGCGTGAGCGCCGCGTGGGGCCGCATCTTCTTCCTCTACGGGCCGCACGAACACCCGGCCCGCCTCGTCTCCTCCGTCATCCGAAGCCTGCTCCGGCGCGAGCGCGTCCCGCTCACGCACGGCCGTCAGGTGCGCGACTTCCTCCACGTCGAAGACGTGGCCTCGGCCTTCGTCGCCCTGCTCGACTCGGACGTGACCGACGCGGTCAACATCGCTTCGGGCCGCGCGGTCGAGCTTCGCGAAGTGGTCGGCCGCGTCGCCGACAAACTCGACGGCCGCGCGCTCCTCGACTTCGGCGCGCGCCCCGCGCCCGCGGGCGAGCCGCCCACGCTCGTCGCCGACGCGCGCAGGCTCGGCGAAGAGGTGGCCTTCAGCCCGCGCTACGACTTGGACGCCGGGCTTGACGAGACGATCGCGTGGTGGCGTTCGTTCGGGGCCGGAGGTTCGTGTTAGAATCGCGGCTTAATTGAGGAAAGTCTTTCGCCCTGCGCGCCGCCGATAAATTAAGCCCGACGTTTCCACGCAATGCGAGTCGCCGCCATCGTCCCCTACCACACGCAGTTCTGCGCCGGACAGCGTTTCCGCATCGAGCTCTGGGCCGCGCACCTGCGCGGGCGCGGCATCGAGGTCGAGTTCTACCCGTTCGCCAGCCCCGCGCTCACCTCCGTCCTCTACGCGCCCGGACAGCTCGCCCGCAAGGCCGCGCACATGCTCGCCTGCTACGCCGACCAGCTGCGCCGCGTCGTCTCCGCTAAAGGTCGCCCCGACGCCGTCTACATCTACCGCGAGGCCGCGCTCGTCGGCCCGGCCTTCATCGAACGCTTGGTGCGGCGCTGGCACGTCCCCGTCATCTACGACATCGACGAGCCGCTGTTCGTGCCTTACGTCAGCCCGTCGAACGGCCACCTCAACCGCCTGAAATTCTTCTCGAAGGTCAACAAGCTTTTCGAGATGAGCGACCACGTCTTGGCCGTCAACCGGGTGATTGCCGACTACGCCGCCGGCTACGCCCGCCGCGTCTCAATCGTCCCGATGGCCGTCGACACCGAGCGCTACAAGCCCGCGCCCGAAGGCGACGAGGCCGAGGCCCGCGACGGCGAGCCCGCGCTCGTCGGGTGGGTCGGCACGCTCACCAACCAGCCGAACCTCGAACTCATCGCCGCGCCGCTCCGCCGCCTGAGCGAGACGCACTCGGTCGCCTTGCGCGTCATCGCGGACGAGCCGGTCGCGCTCGAAGGCGTCGATGTCGAGTTCATCAAGTGGTCTTTCGGCGAGGAGGTCGGGCGGCTGCGCGAGTGTCAGATCGGCGTCGTGCCCGTGCGCGAGAGCGTGTGGGGGCCGTGGAAGTTCTTCTTCAAGCTCATCCAGTACATGAGTCTCGGGATGCCCGTCGTCGCCTCGGCCATCGGCTCGAACCTCGAAATCATCGAGGACGGCGTCAACGGCTTTCTCGCGCGCGACGACGACGAGTGGCACGAGCGCCTGCGCGCGCTCCTCGACGACGCGGACTTGCGCCGCCGCATGGGCCGCGCCGCCCGCGCGACGGCCGTCGAACACTTCAGCCTCGACGGCCAGATAGACTTCGTCGAGCGCGTCTTCCGCGAGGCCCCCGCGCTGCTCGCCGCGGGCGGCCGGGCCTGAGGAATGTCACGACGCGTGAGCAAATTCCGTCTCGCGGCGCTGGCGCTCGTCGCCGTGCTGCCGAACTTCCTGAAGCGGCCCTGTTACCGGCACCTCTTCGGCTACCGCGTCGGGCGCGGCGTGCGCGTCGGCCTCTCCATCATCGACGCGGGCGAGTGCGTGATCGAGGACGGCGTCTCCATCGGCCACCTGAATCTGGTCGTCGGCGTCGGGCGCTTGGAGATAGGCGACCACGCGAGGATAGGGCACCTGAACGTCGTGCGCGGAGGAGACCGCGTCCGCCTCGGGCGCTACAGCGAAATCCTGCGCCTGAACGAAATCAACTCCATCCCCGAGCCGGATGTCGTCAACCCGGTCGAGCCGGTCTTCGACTTGGGCGACGGCAGCGTGGTGACGACGGGTCACAAGATTGATTTCACCGACCGCGTCGAGATCGGGCGGCGCACCATTCTCGGCGGCCGCAACTCGTCGCTCTGGACGCACAACCGGCAGCGGACGCGGCCCATCACGATCGGCGAGCGCGCCTACATCGGCTCGGAGATTCGCGTTGCGCCGGGAGGCGTGATACCATCGCGCACCATCGTCGGCATCGGGGCCGTCATCACCGGCCGGCTGGAAGGCGAGAACTTCCTGATCGCGGGCGTGCCCGCAAAACCCATCAAGCAACTGAGCGAAGAAGACCGCTTCCTGATCGAGTACAAGACGCGGCCCGACCTGCCCGACGACGTGTGAGGACGCCCCGACGCCCGCACCGCAGGACGCCCCGCGCGCGGTAGGATTTAAAGATTCGATGAACGCACTCTTAGCCGTCTTCGCCCTCGGGCTCGCCGCCGGGGTCAGCTTCCTGCTCCCGGCCGAGGGGCCGATGGCGCTCGTCTTCTGCGCCGTCGCGGCGCTCGGCGCGGGCGTGCTCGTCAGCCGCGCGGCCGGCGACGAGCGCGAGTGGCTGCTCCACCTCTTCGTCGCCGCGCTGCTCTTGCGCGTCGCCGTCGGGACGGCCATCAACTTCCTCGGCCTCCAAGAGTTCTTCGGCGGCGACGCCATCACCTACGACGAGATCGGCGTCGCGCTCAGCTACTCTTGGCAGTCCAACTTCTACGACCCGAACCTCGAACAGATGCTCGCGCCCTACATGCGGCGCAACTGGGGGATGCTCTACGTCGTCGCCGCCGTCTACTGGGTCATCGGCCGCAACCCGCTCGCCATCCAATTCTTCAACGCCGTCGTCGGCGCGGCCACCGCGCCCATCATCTACCTCTGCGCCAAGCAAATCTTCGAGAACGTGCGCGTGGCGCGGGCGTCGGCCCTGTTCGTCGCCTTCTACCCGAGCCTGATCCTGTGGTCGGCGCAGGGGCTCAAGGACGGGCTGATAGTTTTCCTGCTCGCCGTCTCGATGCTCCTGACGCTCCGGCTCAACGAGCGCCTGAGCATGAAGTACGCGTCGATTCTCGTCCTCGCGCTGTTCGCGCTCCTGACGCTGCGCTTCTACATCTTCTACATGACGCTCGTCGCCATCGTCTCGGGCTTCCTGTTCGGGATGCAGAAGCAGTCGACGAAGGGCTTCTTGCGCCAGCTCGTCGTCGTCGCGGTCATGGGACTCGGCCTCACGTACCTCGGCGTCCTGCGCACGGCCGGCGTGCAGCTCGAATACTACGGCGACCTCGACAAGGTGCAGGTCAGCCGCGCCGACCTCGCCACCCGCGCCAATTCGAGCTACGCGGCGGACGTGGACGTTTCGACGACGGCCGGCGCGCTGAGCGTCATCCCGGTCGGGATGATCTACCTGCTGTTCGCGCCCTTCCCGTGGCAGTTGGCCAACCTGCGCCAGCTCATCACGCTCCCCGAGATGCTCATCTGGTGGGCGAGCTTCCCCCTGCTCGTGACGGGGCTCTGGTTCACTCTCAAGTTCAGACTCAAACAGGCACTCCCCATCCTCCTGTTCACGGCCATGCTGACGCTCGCCTACTCGATCTTTCAGGGTAACGTCGGGACGGCCTACCGCCAGCGCTCGCAGCTCCTCATCTTCTACTTCATCTTCGTCTCGGTCGGCTTCATCCTCATGCGCGAGCGCAAGGAAGACAAGGAGCGCGCGCGTCAGGAGCAGGCCGTCGCCGACCGCGCCGCCGCGGCCGCGCGCCGCGCCGCCATGC
>DASQDT010000192.1:0-9686 GCA_035634035.1 Pyrinomonadaceae bacterium
GACGCGCGAGCGCCTCCTCGGCCGAGGCGGCCGTGGTGCAGTCGTGCTGCCCGCAGAGCAGGTCTGCGAGAACGTTTCTGATCTCCGGCTCGTCGTCGGCGATGAGCACGCGCGCTCGGTCGCCCGTCACGTCTTCTGACATGGTGACAGTCTCCGCCCGGGGGTCTCAATTTCTTCTGGTCGTGAGGAGGGGGAGTCGGTCGGGTTCGCTCCCTCAGGGGCAAGCGCCGCACTGCTTGTGGCTGGGTTATCTTACTCCCGCCCGCGCGCCGCCGACAAGAGATTTTCCACCGGCCGCCCTCGCGCCGCGCGGTTGACGCGCCCGCGCGCCGGCCTCTATCATCAGACCCCTCGGCCGGAGTGGCGGAATGGCAGACGCGGCGGACTCAAAATCCGTTGCCCGCAAGGGCGTGTGGGTTCAAGTCCCTCCTCCGGTATTCATCAGGCGTTAATTCTGAAGAGGTGACGAAGGACGGGCGAGCGCGGCTCGCCCGTCCTTTTTCCGTGCCTGACGGCGGCGCGCCGGGCTACCGTGAGAGGCTCGTCGTGTAGAGGATGCCGCGGAGCGCGTCCTCGTGGCGGGCGAAGTCTTTGCCGCGCGAGGCGAGGATGATGTTGACGAGTTGGGTCTGGCCCTTGTAGTTGCGGTAGGCCATCCACTGGAGGCGCTGCGGCGAGTCGGGGTCTTCGGGCGCGGACTCGCGGAACATGACGCCGCGCACGCCGTCGAGTTTGAGCCAGCGCACCTCGTCCACCTCGCCGTTAGTCTGGCGCGTCTGCGCGGCGTCGTAGAAGCCCTGAATGCTCGCGTCCACGGGAAAGCTCGCGTCCATCGGCGAGACGTTGACGATGAGCGAGGCCGCCTCCCAAGAGCCGGGCGAGCGCCAGTGGAAGGTGCGGCTGTCCGACTCCTGCCGCTTCCAGCGCTGCGGCACCGTCCAAGAGATCTCCTGCTGCTCCCACGCGGCCGCCTGACCGCCCGCGACGGCCGCCGCCTGCGCCGACGTGGGCGCGGGGCTCTCGGCGCCGTCGCTCGCCGGAGACGACGAGGAAGGTGACGACGACGAGGTCTGCGTCGTGTAGCCGTCGGACGCGCCCGACGACGACTGCTGGCGGTTGAAGTAGTAGAGGCCGCCGACGGCCGCGAGGATGACGGTGAGCCCGACGGCGACGAGCACGCCCGCCGCGATGACGCCGATGAGACAGCCCTTCGAGAGTCCCGGCTTTTTAGCCGGCGGCGCTCCGCCCGCGGGCGGCTGAGTGGGGAAGTTCTGCATGAGAGTCCTGCCCTCCTTCGGAAGCGTGCGCGAAAACGACAGAGCTTGGTGCCGAGACGACGCGAGGGGCGTGAGGCTTGAGGTCGAGTCGGCGGAATATAACACGGCCGGGGCTTTTCCGCGGGCCGTAATTTGTAACGGCCGGCTGATCCTTTTTCCGCCCGGGCCGCGCGTTAGAGAGTGAAAGCAGGCCGCGCCGACCAACCACGCGGCCCGAAGATTTTAACTCGCCCAACTCGGCAGGAGGATCAGTCACCATGTCAGCACTAACGGGGTTACGCAAGGCGTTTCTCACGGCCGTCGTCTCGGCCACACTCTCCCTCGTCGCGTCTTCCCCGGCCCTCGCCCAACAGAAGGACTCGCAGACGCCCGCCGGCTCGCCCGTCGCTTGGCGCGACCCCGGCGACATCTCCACGCGCAACCTGACCTACGGCCCCGGCTCGCAGGAGCTCGCGCCGCAGGCCCCGTTCACGTTCGTCTCCGAGGACAAGCTCGGCGCGTCGCCGAAGTTCAAGGTGACGGACGCGCGCGGCGTCACTTGGTCGGTCAAGCTCGGCGTCGAGGCGCAGACCGAGACGGTCGCCACCCGCGTCGTCTGGTCGATGGGCTACTTCGCCGAAGAGTCCTACTACCTCGACCGCGTGCAGGTCTTGAACCTCCCGAAGCTCTCGCGCGGGCAGGAGTTCGTCGAGAAGAACGGCGTCGTGCGCGGCGCGCGCTTCGAGCCGCGCCGCGGCGCGGAGTCGCGGACGGCGACTTGGGACTGGGAGGAGAACCCGTTCGTCGGCACGCGCCACCTCAACGGCCTCAAAGTCCTGATGGCGCTCCTCGGCAACTACGACAACCGCCCCGAGAACAACCTCGTCGTCACCGTCAACAACCCGCAGGGCGGCGAGGCCGAGGCGCGCTACGTCGTCTCCGACATCGGCGCGACGCTGGGCAAGGTCGGCGGCATGGGCGGCAAGCGCTCGAAGAACAACCTCGAAGACTTCCGCGCCTCTAAGTTCGTCACGGGCGTCGAGGGCGGCCACGTCAAGTTCGACTTCAGCACGAAGCCGAAGGGCGCGGGCGGCTTCTTCGCCAAGCTCTTCAACCCCGGCTACGCCAAGAGTCAGGCGCAGAAAGAGCGCGTCATGAAGAACATCCCGGTCGAGGACGCGCGCTGGATCGGCACGCAGCTGTCGCGCCTGTCCGACGACCAACTGCGCGACGCCTTCCGCGCCGCCGGCTACGACGCGCCGACGATGGAAGGCTACGTCGCGGCCCTGCGCTCGCGCATCAACCAGCTCGTCGAGCTTCCGTCGGCCTCCAACGCGGTCGCCGGCGCGCAGACCGTCAAGCGTTAAGGAGTGAACAGATGAGTTTGATGAGCGGCCGGGCGCACACTCCCCGACGCCTGCTGCTCGCCACAGCCGCCGCCGCGCTCCTCCTCACGGGCGCGGCGGCGGCCGTCGTGAGCCGGCAGGATTCAAAGAAGCAGGATTCCCGACAGCAGAGTTCTCAACAGAGAGATTCCCGACAGCGAGACTCACGACAGCGGCGCTCCCGGCACGAGAGCCGCGAGACCCCGGCGGGCCTGCGCGTCGAGAACTTCGGGCGCGTCAACGAGAACTACTACCGCGGCGGGCAGCCGCGCGCCGAAGAGTACGCCGTGCTGCGCACGCTCGGCGTCAAGACGGTCGTCGACCTGCGCGAAGACAGCAAGCGCGACGCCCCCTCTTGGGCGCGCGACGCGGGCCTCCGCTACTTCAACATCCCGCTTCGGGCCGGCACGCCCGCGACCGAGGCCGAGACCGAGGAGTTTTTGAAGCTCGTCAACGACCCGTCGAACTGGCCCGTCTACGTCCACTGCAAGGGCGGCCGGCACCGGACGGGCGCTTTGACGGCCGTCTACCGCATCACGCAGGACGGCTGGACGGCCGACCAAGCCTACCAAGAGATGCTCGAATACGACTTCGACAACAGCGTCTGGGGCGGCGGGGGGCGCGCCCGCCAGAAGCGCTACGTCTACGACTTCTACGAGCGCCGCCGCGCCGCCGCCGAGCAGAAGAAATAGCCCCGCGGGCGACGACCAATCGCTCAAAATTTAACGCCGCGCGCGAAGAAAGTTCGCGCGCGGCGTATTTTTTGCCCCCGTCGGCGCACTGTCCGGTGTCCGGCGCATCATGCCCGGCCACCAACACCAAAAGGGGTTTTTACAGAAAATGGCGCGAAAAGGCCGCACGACGCACTCGAAAAATTCATCGCCGCTCCCCAAGCTGCGCGCGGGGCTCGCCGCCCTCGCACTCCTGCTCGGATTCTTCTTCCTCGCCTTCGGGACTTTCGCCGACGACCACACGTCCTACGCGGCCGCCGCCTACGAGTCCGGACGCGGCGGCGGCGACGATGACGACGATGACGACGACGACTCGACGCCGACCCCGACTCCCGGCGCGACGCCTCGCTCCTCGCCGACACCGGGCGCTTCGCCCACTCCCAACGCGTCGCCGACGCCCAACGCGTCGCCCACTCCCAACGCTTCCCCGACTCCCGGCGCTTCGCCCTCGCCTTCGCCTAACGCCTCGCCCACGCCGGGCGCGACGCCTTCGCCTTCACCCAACGCTTCTCCGACGCCTAACGCTTCGCCGACACCGGGCGCAACGCCGTCTCCGACCCCTGCGGGCAACGAGATTCGCTTGCGCGGCACGCTCGTCGGCGCGGCCTTCAACGGCATGATTCCTTCGGCCGAGGTCGAGTTCCGACACGAGTCGGACGGCTCGCGCCGGCTTGAGATCGAGCTTGAGAACGTCAACCTCCCGGCCGGGACGGTCTTAAACGTGCTCATCGACAACGTCCGCGCCGGGGGCATTCGCCTCGACGGCGGGCTCGACGGCGAGCTGCGCCTGCGCACGGACGACGGGCAGACAGTCCCCGAGGTCAACCTCCGCACGCGCATCGTCATCACCGACCCGTCGGGCGCGACCGTGCTCGCCGGCTCGTTCTCGAACCTGCCGCTGCCCGGCGCGTCGCCCAGCCCGTCGCCGCAGCCCGGTCAGGAGTTCCGCATCGAGGCGCGCCTCGCGGGCGCGGCCATCAACGGGCTCGTCCCCAAAGGCCACGCGAAGTTCCGCGTCGAGGCGTCGGGGCGACGCAAGCTCAACGTCGAGGTCGAGAAGGTCAACCTGCCGGTCGGCACCGTCTTGAACGTCCTCGTTGACGGCGTCGAGGTCGGCGAGATCACGGTCGGCCCGGCTCTCGAAAACGAGTTGGAGCGCGACACGAACAACAACCAGTTCGTGCCGCCCGTTAACGCGAACACGACGGTCGTCGTCACCAACCAGCAGGGCGCGACTCTGCTGAGCGGCTCCTTCAACACGACGGTCGCGCCGATTCTCGGCAACGACATCGACAACGCGCAGTTCTTCGTCGAGCAGCAGTACCGCGACTTCTTCGACCGCGAGGCCGACGACCCCGGACTCGTCTACTGGAAGGGCCAGCTCGCCGCGTGCGGCGGCGACGCCGCGTGCCTGCAAGGGGCGCGCGCCAACACGTCGGGCGCGTTCTTCCTCTCGATTGAGTTTCAGGAGACGGGCTACCTGCTCTACCGCATGAACAAGGCTTCGTTCGGCACCATCCCGCGCCGCAACGACTTCCTCGTCGATATGCAGAGCGCGGCGCGCGGCGTCGTCGTCGGGCAGACGGGTTGGGAGCAGCGGCTCGCGGCCAACAAGGTCGCGCTGGCCGAGGCTTGGGTCGCTCGGCCCGCCTTCCGCGCCGTCTTCGACTCGATGACGAGCGCGCAGTTCGTCGACGCCCTGTTCGCGCGGGCCGGAGTCGTCCCGACGCCTTCGGAGCGCGACGCGATTGTCGCGGGCCTCAACGCCGGGACGCTCACGCGCGGCGCGGCGCTGCGGCGCGTGGCCGACAACGCGACCCTGCGTCAGAAGGAGAAGAACGCGGCCTTCGTCGTGATGCAGTACTTCGGCTACCTGCACCGCGACCCTGACGCGGCGGGCTTTAACTTCTGGCTCAAGAAGCTCAACGACCACTCGGGCGACTTCCACGAGGCCGAGATGGTCAAGTCCTTCATCGTCTCGGGCGAGTACCGCACGCGCTTCAACTGGTAAAGCGGTAGTCAGTAGACCTAGCCGACGGGGGCGGCGCGTTCCGTGTGAACGCGCCGCCCCCGAAACTTTTTCTGCCGACTACTGAACGCCGTCTAAGGTCTACTCTTTTCTTCCGGCATCGTCCACGTCTCGCCGATTTCGGTCGCGGCGACGCGGCGGCGCTCGTCGCGCGCGGCGGCGAGGAGACGACGGATGGGCTCGCCCGCCGGCTCGCGGCTCAGGCGGAAGGTCGAGTGGTGCATCGGCAGCATGAAGCGCGCGCCCATCTCGCGCGCCATCGCCCACGCCTGCTCGGGGTTGGCGTGGACGTTGATGTAAGGGTCGTACGCGCCGATGGGGAGGACGGCCAAATCAACCGGCCCCGCGCGCCGCGCGAGCCGCCCGAAGGCGCGCGTGTAGGCGGTGTCGCCGCCGAAGACGACGCGGCGGCCCGCCTTCTCAATCAGGAAGCCGCCGTAGCCGCGGCGGTGCTTGTCCGTCAAGGTGCGCGCGCCCCAGTGGTTGACCTCGATTGACTCGACGCGCGCCCCGTCCTCTAAAAACACCGACTCGCCCCACGCCAACTCGCTCGCGCGCGAGAAGCGGCGCACTAGGTCGCCCATCCCCGTCTGCACGACGGCGTGCGCCGAGCGCGGCAGGAGCTTGAGCGTCCCCGCGTCGCAGTGATCCATGTGCGCGTGCGAGACGAGGACGGCGTCGAGCGGGGGAAGCTCGCGCGCCCGAAGCGCGGGCGCGACCAAGCGGCGCGGCCCGACCGTCAGCCCCGCGGCGTGGACGCCGACGCGCGCCCGGAGCGCCGGGTCGGTCACCATCCACGTCCCGTAAAAGTTCATCAAGACGGTCGCGTGACCGAGCCAAGCGACCGTCAGCCTGTCGTCCGGCCACTCCTCCGGCCGCGGACGGTGCGGCGCGGGGCGGATGGGCGTGCGCATCTCCTCGACGCGCTCCCCGAGAAAGCGCCGCGCGTAGCGGCCGGCGAACCCCTTGTAGACCCTCAAATCCTTGATCGAAACACTCATGGTTTGAAACGTTAGATGCCGGCCCGCCCGCGCTTTATGCCCCGGCGTTTCCTGTTGTATCCTTCCGCACGCGACTCTCTCAAATTCTTCCCGCTAAACTTACGGAGGTCTTTTCGCTCATGCGCTCCACACGCCAACGCCTGACCATCGCCCTCATCGCCCTTTCGCTCGTCACGCCCTTCGCGCCCGCCGCCGCGGCGCAGCGCAGGCGCGCGGGCGCGGCGGCCGCCGCAGAGCGCGGCAACCCCGGCCGACAACTCCACGCGCTCCTTGAGGAGGAGTGGGAGTGGACGATGCGTGAGTACCCGACCTTCGCCTCGTCCCTCGGCGACCGGCGCTATAACGACCTCTGGACTGACGTCAGCATCGAATCCTACGAGCGCCGCCACCGGCACCGTCAGGAGGTGCTCGCCCGCCTCACGCGCATCGACCGCCGACGCCTCTCCGCCGCCGACCAGCTCAACTACGACCTCTTCCGCAAAGACATCGAGGAGTCAATCGAGGGCCACAAGTTCCGCACGTATCTGCTGCCCGTCAACCAGCGCGGCGGGCTCCAGACCGAGGACGAGTTGTCCGACCTTTTGCGCTTCCAGACCGTCCGCGACTACAACGACTGGCTCGCGCGCCTGCACAACTTCCAGCGCTACGCCGAGCAGAACCTCGCCCTGATGCGCGAGGGCAAGAGCGCCGGCATCATGTGGCCGAAGGTGACCTTGCAGCGCGTCCCCGCGCAGATAGACAAGCAGATTGTCGAGCGCCCCGAGGACAGCCCGTTCTACAAGCCGTTCAAGACCTTCCCCGCAGACTTCCCCGCCGCCGAGCGCACGCGCATCACGACCGAGGCGCGCGCCGTCATCTCGGAGAAGGTCATCCCGGCCTTCCGCGAGTTCAAAGACTACTTCACGCGTGAGTACCTGCCGGCCTCCTACGACCAAGTCGGCATCTGGCAGTGGCCGCAGGGCGCGGACGCCTACGCCTTCTCGGCGCGCTCCTACACGACGACCGCCATGACGCCCGACCAGATTCACCAGAAGGGCCTCTCCGAAGTCGCGCGCATCCGCGCCGAGATGGAGAAGATCATGCGGCAGGTGGGTTTCCGCGGCTCGCTCAAAGACTTCTTCAAGAAGCTCCGCACCGACGACGAGTTCTACTACAAGAGGCCCGAAGAGCTGCTCGAAGCCTACCGCGCCATCTCGAAGAAGATTGACCCGCACCTCGTCAAGGTCTTCAAGACCATCCCGCGTATGCCCTACGGCGTCATCCCCATCCCCGACAAGATTGCGCCCGACACGACGACGGCCTACTACAACCAGCCCGCCGCCGACGGGAGCCGTCCCGGCTACTACTACGTCAACCTCTACAAGCCCGAGACGCGCCCGAAGTGGGAGATGATGGCCCTCTCGCTCCACGAGGCCGTGCCCGGCCATCATTTTCAAATCGCGCGCGCGATGGAGCTCGGCGAGATTCCCAAGTTCCGGCGCTACGGCGGCTACACGGCCTTCATCGAGGGCTGGGGGCTCTACGCCGAATCTCTGGGCGACGACATGGGCCTCTACGACGACCCCTACTCGAAGTTCGGGCAACTCACTTACGAGATGTGGCGCGCCGTCCGCCTCGTCGTCGACACCGGTATGCACCACATGAAGTGGGACAGGCAGCGCGCCATCGACTACTTCATGGACAACGCCGCCAAGACCGAGCAGGACATCGTCAACGAGATCGACCGCTACATCACCAACCCCGGACAGGCGCTCGCCTACAAGATCGGCGAGCTGAAATTCAAGGAGCTGCGCGCGCGCGCCAAACAGCAGCTCGGCGACCGCTTCGACGTGCGCGAGTTTCACGACGTGGCGCTCGGCTCGGGCGCCGTCCCGCTCGACGTTCTTGAGCGCAAGATTGACGAGTGGATAGCGGCCGAGAAGCGCCGGCCCGTGCGCGCCGCGACTTCCGCCTCGGGCGCGGGCCTGCGCTAGAGTGACGCGCTTGGGCGAGCCGCTCAAACAGACGCCCGAGCCGGCCGCGGCCGTCGCGTGGGCGCCCGAACTGCTCTACGCGGGCGGACGCTTCCGCCGCGACTCGGCGCTCCTTTGCGACACCTCCACGGGGCGCGTCGTCGGCGTCCTCGAACTCGCAGACCTGCGCGAGCTCACGGGCGGGCGCATACCGGAGGGCGAGCCCGTCGTCATCACCGTCCCCGACGCGGGCGTCGTCTGCTCGACGCGCTTCGTCCGCTTGCGCGGGCGCGCGCTCCTGCCCGGCATGGTCAACGCGCACTCGCACGCCTTCCAGCGCGTCATCCGCGGCCGCACCGAGATGCGCTCGGCCGCGTCGTCTGATTCGTTCTGGACGTGGCGCGAGATGATGTACAGCGCGGCCTCGCGCCTCACGCCCGAAGACCTCTACGATGCCTCGCGCATGGCCTTCGCCGAGATGCTGCTCTCGGGCATCACGACCGTCGGCGAGTTTCACTACCTGCACCGCACGCCCGAGGGCGAACTCTACGACGACGCGAACCTGCTCTCGAAGCGGGTCTCGGCGGCGGCGCGCGACGCGGGCCTGCGCCTCGCTCTGCTGCGCGTCGCCTACGCGCGCTCGGGCTTCCGCCAGCCGCCCGACGAGCGCCAGCGACGCTTCATCGAGCCCGACCCCGAACGCTTCATCAGCCACACCGACGCCCTTCGGAGCGACATCGAACATGAGAGCCGCGCGGACGAACGTCACGACGCTTCGCGCGCGGCGGCGGCGGCGGACGCCGGGCCCGTGCCGTCGGCGTGGGTCGGCGTCGCGCCGCACAGCGTGCGCGCCGTGCCCGTCGAGTACGCGCGCGCCGTCGCGGAGTACGCCGCGAGTCGCGCGATGCCCGTCCACATGCACGTCGCCGAGCAGCCCGCAGAGGTCGAGGCGTGCGCCGCCGAGACAGGCCGCACGCCCGTCGCGCTCCTCGCCGACGAGGGCCTACTCGGCGCGCGCTTCACGGCCGTCCACGCCGTCCACGTCAGCGACGAGGAGGTCGCGGCACTCGCCGGCGCTCGCGCTTCGGTGTGCGCGTGCCCGACGACCGAGCGCAACTTGGGCGACGGCATCGTCCCGGCCGACCTCTTTCTAGCGGCCGGCGTCTCGGTCGCGCTCGGCACGGACAGCCACGCGCAGATAGACCTGCTCGAAGACGCGCGCGAGCTTGAGTACCACCTGCGCCTCACGACGCTCCGCCGCAACGTCCTCGCGCCGGCCGACGCCGGGCCGGGCGTGGATGAAGGACGCGCCGGAGCGGGTCACGGAGACGG
>DASQDT010000193.1:0-1741 GCA_035634035.1 Pyrinomonadaceae bacterium
GATGCCGCGCTCGGGCGGGCAGTACGTCTTCGCGCGCCGCGCGCTCCTCCACACGGTTCTTCGCGCCGCAGCGCGCGCACGCAACGATTGCCATGACTTCCTCCCCTCCCGACGCGAACTCTTTATTTTGACGGACGGCCCGAAAGTTACACCCGCCGACTGAGTGCGGGCAAGACTTCAACGCGGAGACTTATCGCCGCCGCGCGCCCGCGCCGTTTCGTAGTAAGATGCGCGCCTCGACACGGCGCGAAGAGTCTTGCAGAACCACTCCGACACGGAACCGAACTTTCACGCGAGCGCAGACCCCGCGACAGACGCGCGGCGCGGGAGACTCCTGCGCGTGCTCGGCGTCGGCTTCGGGCTCGCCGTCATCGTCGGCAACACCATCGGCGCGGGGATACTTCGCACGCCGGGCGAGGTCGCCGCGCGCCTGCCCGACGTCTGGCTCTACCTCGGCGTCTGGGTCGCGGGCGGGCTCTACGCTTTGCTCGGCGCGATCTCTATCGCGGAGCTGGCGACGATGATGCCGCGCTCGGGCGGGCAGTACGTCTTCGCGCGCCGCGCGCTCGGCCCCTACGCCGGCTTCGTCGTCGGGTGGAGCGACTGGCTCTCGACGACGGGGACGGCCGCCGCCGTCTCGGTCGTCATCGGCGAGTACGCGGGCGACCTCCTGCCGGCGCTCGCCGGGCGCAAGAGCGCGGTCGCGTGCGCGGTCGTTTTGCTGTTCGCTCTTTTGCAATGGCGCGGCGTGCGTTGGGGCGGCGGCGCGCAGAACTTGACGAGCCTCGTCAAAACGCTCGCCTTCGCCGCGGTCATCGTCGCGTGCTTCGCGGCGGGAGGCGGCGGCGAGTTCTCGTCCTCGACGACTCAGGCGGCGACCGAGGCGGGCGCGCGCGAGTTGCCGCAGGGCGCGGCGATGCTGAGTGCTTTGGCGCTCGCGCTGCTCGCCGTCAGCTACACGTACGACGGCTGGACGGGCGTCATCTACTTCTCCGAGGAGGTGCGCGACCCGGCGCGCGACGTGCCGCGCGCTCTCTTCGGCGGCGTCATCCTCGTCGTCGCCATCTACCTGCTCGTCCAGATGGCCTTCCTCTACGTGCTCCCTCTCTCGCGTTACGCGGGCGAGACGCTCGCGGCCGGCGCGGCGGCGCGCGAGGTCTTCGGCGCGCGCGGGGACACCATCATCCGCGCCCTCGCCGTCGTCTCGCTCCTGAGCAGCATCAACGCCTATCACCTGATGGCGACGCGCGTGCTCTTCGCCGTCAGCCGCGACCGTCTATTCTCGCGGGCCGCGACGCGCGTCAACGAGGGCGGGACGCCGACCGTCGCGCTCCTCCTGAGCACGGCGACGGCCCTGCTGTTCGCCGTGCGCGGCGAGACGTTCGTGCGCATCATCAACGCGCTCGCCTTCTTCTTCGTCGTCAACTACGCGCTCTCGTTCCTGTCGCTCTTCGTCCTCAGGCGGCGCGAGCCCGACGCGCCGCGCCCCTACCGCGCGTGGGGCTACCCCGTGACGACGGCGCTCTCGCTCGCCGGGTCTGTGGCGATTCTCGCGGGCGCAATAGTCGGAGACTTCGAGACGAGCCTCTACGCGCTCATGCTGCTCGGGCTCTCGCTGCCGGCCTTTCTGCTGACGCGCTTCGTCGCCCGGCGGGGCGGCGGGGACGTGGGGGGCGGCGCCGAATCCGAAGGGAGAGTTTAAGACATGTCAGGAAGCTACGAGGGCATCAGGTACGAGGTT
>DASQDT010000194.1:0-5527 GCA_035634035.1 Pyrinomonadaceae bacterium
GATCGGCGGAAGTTGCGGCCATGTTAATAGTAATCGCTGCTACCGAGCAAGCTTTGGGGGGACGCGGCGCGGGACGGGCGAGTCGGGTGGCGGGCGCGAGGGCTGAAGGGGCCGCGGCCGTCGTCCCGCGTCAGACTCGGGCGGACGCCCGCGCCCCGTGCGAGAGGGGTCGCGCCGTCGGGAGCGCGTAACGCTCCGCGAGCTTCGGCCGCCGGATTAGTGCCTTGACGGGGACTTTCGCGTCTCTGTGACCGCTGATGGGAAGAGAGGCGGTCACCGCGAAGGGGATGGCGGGACGATGCGCCGCGAGGGCGTTCGGCCCCGACACGCCTGATGTTAGCAGCTACGCCGAGATTGAGCAACATCTTTTTACACGCCCAGCAAGGCGTTGAAAAATCAGAAGAAAAAGGGGAGAGAAAGCCTCTTCGGGCGCGCACGAGTTATGGAAACGGCCGACGATTGCGCTTATCTACGAGGTGTCCGTAAGCGTAACACGCCCTGTTAAGGATTCGCGGCTAATTGGCTTCCTCGCCGGTTTGTTCTTGCCCTAGCCATCGGTTCGTGCTGTGCGTTCGGACGTTCGTGGGCGTCGTTAACGCTTGCCTTCAGGAAGACTTCCAGACCCCGCTCGTGGAGGCCGGGCTTTCCGGTGCGGTCGTGGAGGGAGAGGCGAATGATGACTTCTTTGAGCACAGCCCGTTTTCAGAAACAACGTTCGTGCCCGTCGGCCGAGTCGCTTCTGCGCTACTCGCGCGAGGGCGCGGCCCGCGGCGACGGCGGCCCCGTGGCCGCGCACCTTGCCGTCTGTGACTTCTGCGGCGCCGAGCAGCAACTGCTCGCGCGCGCAGAGTCGTGTCTTTGTTCGGCGGCGGCCCCGACGGCCGCCGCGCGCGTCGAGATGCCGCCGCACCTGCGCAGGCTCGCCGAAGACTTGCTCGCGCAGCCTTCGATGAAGCGCGCGCGGTTCGTCGAGTCCGTCTACGAGCTTGAGCGACTGACCCTGACGACCGACGCCTGCGAGAGCATCTCGTAGGCGTCGGGCCGGCGCGAAGTTTTCTCACCCCGAACGCCCCGCCCGACCAGCCAAGCTCCGCGAGACACATTAGACCGACCCGCGCGCCGGGCGGCTTAGCCGCGCGCGCGGCCTACTCGTCTTTCGCCGACGGCGCGGACGCCGCGCCGCCGTCGTAGAGCCGGTCGATGAGCGCGCCGTACTTTTCGTCGACGACGCGCCGCTTGACCTTGAGCGTCGGCGTCAGCTCGCCGCCGTCGATGGAGAACTCGTCGGGGATGAGGGCGACGCGGCGGACGCGCTCGTAGTCGGCGAGCGACGCGGTCAGCTGCGCGACCTCCTTCTGCACGACGCGCACGGCCTCTGGGTCGCGGCTCAGCTCCTCGCGCTTCCGGCGCGCGCCGTCGCGGCCGCCGAGCGCGCCCGAGAGCGCGTCCCAGTCGGGGACGATGAGCGCCGCCGCCTGCTTGCGCCCCGCGCCGACGACCACGACCTGACTGACGTAAGCGCTCTGCTTAATCAGACTCTCGACGAGCTGCGGCGCGACGTACTTGCCGTTCGAGAGCTTGAACAGCTCCTTCTTGCGATCCGTGATGATGAGCCGCCCGTCCTCGTCCAAGCGCCCCACGTCGCCCGTCCGGAACCACCCCGAAGGCGTGAAGACCGCCGCCGTCTCCTCCTCCTTGTTGTAGTAGCCGCGCATGACGGTCGGCCCGCTGACGAGGATTTCGCCCTCGGGGTCGATGGCGAGCCGGATGCCGGGGAAGGCGAGGCCGACCGTGCCGACGCGGTTGTCGTCGGGGCGGTTGGCCGAGACGACGCACGTCTCGGTCATGCCGTAGCCCTGAAGGATGTTTATCCCCGCGCCGAGGAAGGCGTAGGAGAGCGCGGGCGACAGGGGCGCGCCGCCCGAGACGAAGTAGCGAAGCCTCCCGCCCACGCCCTCGCGCCACTTCGAGAAGACGAGACGCGACGCCAACTCCTGCTGTAGCTCCAAGAGCGGCGGGACGCGCTGACGCCTGTCGCGCAGCTCGGCGTAGCGCTGGCCGACCGCGAGCGCCCAGCGGAAAAGTTTTTCCTTGTAGCCGCCGGCCGCCGTCCCCTTCTGGAGGATGCGGTGGTAGACCTTCTCGAAGAGTCGGGGGACGGCCGTCATGATCGTCGGCCGCACCTCGCGCAGGTACTCGCCGACCACGTCGAACGAGGGCGCGTAGTGCACCGACACGCCGCACCAGCAGAAGACGTAGAAGACGACGCGCTCGAAGATGTGCGAGAGCGGGAGCACCGAGAGCGACACGTCGGTCGGATAGATGGGGAGCGCGCTCCCGATCTCCAACACGTTCGAGACGAAGTTCGAGTGCGTGAGCATCACCCCTTTGGGCTCGCCCGTCGTCCCCGAAGTGTAGATGATCGTCGCCAAGTCTTCGCTGCGCACGGCGGCCAACACGCGCTCGAAGACCTCGGGCGCGGCGCGGTCGGCCTCCGCGCCCGTCTGTTCGAGCTGCGTGAGGAAGTGTTGGCGCGCCCCCGGCTCCACGCCCTCGGCGTCGAAGAAGACGGGCGTTTCGAGCGTCGCGACCTGCTCGATCTCGGCGCGCGCGTGGCGGGAGACCCTGCGGTTGTATACGAAGAGCAGGCGCGCGCCCGAGTCTTCGAGGATGTAGCGCACCTGCTCGGGCGCCTGCGTCGTGTAGATGGGGACGTTGACCGCGCCGATGCTCAGGATGGCGAGGTCGACTATCGACCAGTCGGGGCGGTTCTCCGAGAGGAGCGCGACGCGGTCGCCGCGCTTGATGCCGAGCGACGAAAGCCCCAACGCGACGGCCCTCACGCGCGTCTCGATGGCGTCCCACGGCAGGTGTATCCACTGGCCGTCGCGCTTGAGGTTGACGGCGTCGGGCTTGGCGTGGCGGCGCAGGGCCGCGAGACACATCTCCGGCACGCTCGTCGGCGCGGCGGAGGCGGTCTCGCGTGTCGAGGCTTGGGGCATAAGGTTTTAGTCTGGGGCCGGGTGCGGCCTCCGTCGGGCGGATATCGGACAGGGGGATGATACGAGTTAGCCGCCGGCTTGTCACTACCTGACGCGCGGCGTCACGGTCTTTTGACGCGTTCGGCGAAGTCGGCGACCGTGCGCCGGAGTCCTTCGCGCAGTGGGACGGAGGGCGACCAGCCGAGGAGCTTCTCGGCGCGCGAGATGTCGGGCCGTCGCCGGCGCGGGTCGTCGGGCGGGAGCGGCATATGCCTGACGCGAAGCTCCGCGCCGACCGCGCGCGACACCTCCTCGGCCAACTCCTTCATCGTGAACTCGCCGGGGTTGCCGAGGTTGACGGGCTCGTGGATGCGCTCGCCCTCGTCCTTCTCCTCCCTGTTCATCAGTCGGACGAGCGCCTCGACCAAGTCGTCGACGTAGCAGAACGAGCGCGTCTGAGAGCCGTCGCCGTAGAGCGTCAGCTCCTCGCGGCGGAGAGCCTGCACGATGAAGTTCGACACCACGCGGCCGTCGTCTTCGAGCATCCGCGGCCCGTACGTGTTGAAGATGCGCGCGATGCGCGTGTCCACGCGGTTCTGCCGGTGGTAGTCCATCATCAGAGTCTCGGCGATGCGCTTCCCCTCGTCGTAACAACTGCGGACGCCGATGGGGTTGACGTGGCCCCAGTAGTCCTCCGTCTGGGGGTGGACTTCGGGGTCGCCGTAGACTTCGGAGGTGGAGGCCTGAAGTATCCGCGCGCGGACGCGCTTGGCGAGCCCGAGCATATTGATCATGCCCATGACGCTCGTCTTGACGGTCTTGACCGGGTTGTATTGATAGTGGATGGGCGAGGCCGGGCAGGCGAGGTTGTAGATTTGATCCACCTCGACGAGTACCGGCTCGATCACGTCGTGGTGCAGGAGCTCGAAGCGGCGCTCGTCGAGCAGGTGCATGACGTTCGAGCGGCGGCCCGTGAAAAAATTGTCGAGGCACAAGACCTCGTGGCCGTCCGCGAGCAGGCGCTCGCACAGGTGCGACCCGATGAAGCCCGCCCCGCCCGTGACGAGAGCCCTCATCCTTCCGTCCCCCGGCCGAGCGCGCCCGCCCCCGCCGCGCCGCCCGGCGTGCCCGGCGTGATGCGCGGCTGCGGCTGGTGGAGCGGCATGCGCGTGCGCCGTCGACGCCTGCGACGCCCGTTCCCTTCGCGTCTGGCGCTCTCGTCCTCGACGCGGCCGTTGACGGTCGCCAGCGTCGCGAGCATCAGGAAGGCGAGCGCGTTGGCCGTCGTGTGGAGCGTGAAGTCGAAGAAGCTGTGGACGAGGACGCCGAAGCAGCCGGCGAGCGCGCCGAGCGCCACGCCGCGGCGGAACTTGTCGTGCGAGGCCGCGCGGCGGAAGCCCACGCGGAAGAGCCCGACGATGAAGAGGAGGCCGATGACGCCGCCGACTATTCCGGCGTCGGAGAGCGTCTGCAAGTAGTCGTTGTGCGCCTGCTCAAGTCGCTCTTGGCCCCCGCGCGTGTCGTAGCGCGGGTAGACGACCGGGTAGGAGCCGAGGCCCGTCCCCAAAACGGGGTGGTCTTCGATGATCTCGACGGTGCGCGACCAGAAGTGCGTGCGCCCGGTCGTCGGGTCTTGCGCGTTGACCGTCCCGACCAGACGACTCAGGGACTCCTCGCCGCCGAAGAAAAGCACGCTCGTGAAGATGACGGCGATGATGCCGAAGCCGAGCGCGGCGCGTTTGACGGCGGCCGTCGCGCGCGCGCGCCTGTCCAGCTCCTTCCCGCCGCGCGCGCGCACGGCGCCGAGCGAGACCGTCATCAAAAAGAGTATCTCCGCGACCAAGCTCAGGACGCCGCCGCGCGAGTTCGTCATCACGAGCGCGAACGACATGACGAGCGAGGCGAAGGCGTAGAGCGGGATGCGCTCGCGGTCGACCGCGCCCGCGAAGAGGAGCCCGAGCGGGAGCGCCAAAAGCATCTCCATCATCGCCGCGAAGTGGTGGCGGTTGACGTAAGGGCCGAACGGCTGCGCGTACTTGTTCTCGCGCACCCAGAAGATCGCCTGCGGGCTCGTGAACCACTGCATCATGCCGAGGATGGCGAGCGCGAAGCCGAAGATGACGAGCGTGCGGACGAGGAGCCTGAGACGCCCCGGCGTGTCGACGAAGGCGGCCGCCGCCGAGAAGTAGACGAGGAGCGCCGCGAACTGGAGGATGACGAAGCGCGTCGCGTAAGGGTCGTAAGAGTAACTCCCGGCCGAGCGCGTCAGGCCCTCGACCGGGCCCGCCCCGACGCCTATCGGGAGCAGTTGCACGAGCCCGAGCGCGATGACGGCGAGCAGCGGCAGTTGCAGAAAGTTTTTGCTGACGCGCAGGACGCCCGTCCGCCCCGCGTCGATCGCCCACAGGACGAGTATCAGCCCCGCGCCCGCCTGAAAGACGGCGAGGCTCCAAGCGTGAACCGTGCCGAAGGCGAGCGTCGAGAGGATGACCGCCAGACAGATGGTCAGGATGATGAAGCGGCTCCAGAGCGTGCGCGGGGGCGCG